>CANIFU010000060.1 GCA_947466965.1 Bacteroidota bacterium | reverse complement strand
AGCTGGGACAATTGCGTGGCAAAAAGATATTGGTGGGATTGATGATGATGCCGCCTATAATATTGTTGAAACGAAGGGATATTATATTCTCGTTGGAAATACAAAGAGTGTCACAAATGGAAATAATGATGTATTTTTGGTTAAAATTATAAAATAATGAGCATCTCACTTTTTATCATCGGAATAGTAATTGGCGGTATCGCAACTATTGTCGCCCTTATTTTTACAATCATTTCATTGGCAACCGCCAAAAATAAAAACGCTGCGCTGTGGGCTGTTGGTTTTGTTTTTTCATTAACCATTCTTCTGTTATCTCTCTTTCAATTTGCCAAGCGTGTTGGCCAAAAAGTTAAAAGTGGAGTTGAGTGGCTAGAAGAGAATAAAAATAATGGTTTGCTGTCTGCAAAAAGTAAAGAAGATCTTGTTTATCAGGAACAAGAGCGTCAATATTTTATTGATTCACTTTTAAAATATACAAATGAATCGTTACAAGCTCAAATGCCTGCTGATTTTTATGCTAATAAACCAGTTGAGAAATCGGCTGATTCAAAAGTAGTTGTTCCCTTTGTTTATCCGCTTTCTATTCGTTATAGTCCGAACGAATTTCAGGGTGAGATCATAAATGGTGTAACAGATAGTATTTTTCTAAAAAATATTTCTCAATTAGCATTTGACGAAAATTTTGTGATCGCAAAAGTGGATAATGTAAACGATAAAGAATTAATGAAGTCCGGTAGAGGAGAGATTGAGTATATTTTGTTTGACTTGCGAACCCGTGAATATTTAATTTTTTCAAGTCAAAAACAACTGCTCGATAAGTCGTCAAAGATCGGATACATGGGTTCTCCTGAAATGAGATCCCTTTCGGATATTTATCGCGGATGGTTAGATCCGATGAACTTTGATTACTAAAATTTTTACTACTGCTTTTTATTCGGCAGAAGCAGAAGTAACAAAAGATACTAAGCCCGATTTCAAAGTAATACTGATTTGTTTTACTGTTGCATTGTCACTTTCCTTTATTAAATATTTGGGTGATCCGAAATTTCTTTTGCAGCTTCTTCAAAGTTCAGGATTCGATCAGCTTGCAGCTTCATTTGACGCTTTCACAAGCAGCAATCCCAATGCTGGGCTGTACCGATTATTATATTGGGCTTTGAATGTGATTTTTTTTTATCTGATCCCTCCGTTTATTCTCATCAAATTTGTATTCAAAGATAAGTTTTCTGACTATGGATTAAGTTTTAAAGGAGCATTCAAGGATACAAAAGTATATCTGCTAATGCTCTGTGTGATGATTCCGTTAGTACTTTATTTTTCAGGTACAGAAAGTTTTCAGGCACGTTACCCCTTTTATGATTTGCGAAAAGGGGAGTCGGTGTACCCGAATTTATTCATTTGGGAAATTGTTTATTTTATTCAGTTTTTTGCCTTGGAATTTTTCTTCCGAGGCTTTATGCTTCATGGAACAAAACAGCGTTTCGGATTTTACTCCGTTTTTGTGATGACGATTCCGTATTGTATGATTCATTTTGGAAAACCTTTCCCGGAAACAATCGCTGCGATTATTGCAGGAATTATATTGGGTACATTGAGTTTAAAAAGCAGAAGTATCTGGCTGGGAGTTGCCATTCATTATAGTGTGGCGATAACAATGGATCTCTGTTCGCTTTGGCAGAAGGGTTTGTTATAATGTACAGGATGAATTATATTTCTCCACTGCAGTATAAATGATGTTCTGTAAAAATGAATAGTTAGATTGCTTCGCTTCACTCGCAATGACGTTCTGAAAACAGGATCGTAAAACGACTTTATTCTAACTCCGCGATTGCTACTAATAATTTCTCAAGTTTCAATTTCATTTCTGTAGGCGTACAATCATAATTATTGGCAAGTACAGAAAAACAAAGGAGTTCTCCTTTTCTGTTTTTTACATATCCGGTATATCCGCGAGCACGAGTAATGTAGCCGCTTTTTGCACGTAAATTATTTTCTGCAAAAGTACCAGCACACAGACCTCCTAATGATCCTGCTTTGCCTGCTATAGGGAGTGAATTGTAAAATGCGTTGAAGTTTTTTTCCTTTGCCATTAATCGCAAAATTTGTGTTTCTGTTTTTGTGGTGATTGCATTTGCTCGCGCCAGACCACAACCATCATTCATAAAAAATCCGCTCACATCAACACCTTTGTTTTTCCAATAAGATGTAACGATTTCTGTTCCTGCGGCTTCTGACCCCAAACCGTTTTTTTTGTAGCAGATGTATTTTAATAAATGTTCGGCATATAAATTCAGACTTTTCAGATTGGTCCAATAAATAATTTTTTCAAGAGTAGGAGAAAAGTGTGTGTGAAGATTTCTTTTGTTGGCAGGTGCATATTCATTTTTTTCTTTTAATGCTCTTATAGTTGTTGCTTTTTCAGTTATCGTAATTCCGTTTAATTTCAAAGCAGTTTCCAATGCTTGAGCACAAAAGAGAGCAGGGTCAGGAATTGAACCATCTACTTCATAGCTAGCTTTGTTTGCCGGAATGGTTCCGCTTGCAACACGATAATTCGAATAGGATGAACCAAAAATAAATGCATTATCGTCATTCCCTCCAGATTTAACATTATTAATTAGTAGTAGATCTTTTACAACCGGTTTTATTTGGTTAATGGATGTCACTGAACCGACAGCACCAGATCGGAAATCGATAGAATATTTATTATCGTTGTAGGATAATCCGCAAGCACCGGCACCAAAATAATTTCCAATATCGCCCCATATCCATTGAGAAGGAATCATGTTGTCTTCAAAAATGCCGCCATCACCAATGATTGCGCCATCGATCTTTTTAATACCATGGGCTTTTATTATAGCCGCCCATTTCTCAACGATCGTTAAACTATCTTTTTTATCCTTGAAGTATTCCGAGCCTAAGGTGGGATCACCTCCACCTATAATGTAAAGATTGCCCTTTAAAATTCCGGAAAGGGAATCAAGAGATCCGTCATATTGGAGGAGTGTTTGAAATTTAAAATCACTTCCTAAAATAGACAAAGCAGTGGCAGTGGTAACAATTTTTAGGGTGCTTGCAGGCACAACACTTATCTGGGAATTATATTCTGCAATGGCGGAATCTTTTTTTACATTCATCACACAAATACTCCATGTTGCATGCTGCAATGCTTTGTCCTTCTTCAGGTTTTCAATTTCTGTCTTCAGCAACGATTTTTGTGCAAAACCAATGTTACTTATCAAGAACAGCAAAAAGATTACAATTTTTTTCTGCATGAAAAATAGTTAATAGTTACTAATACTGAATTTCATCTTCACAGGATCACTGCTTAACCGGATCACCGCAATGTCAGTTTATATAATTTTCTATCTTTTAAATTTTGAACCCCAACCATCAAATAGCTTATCGATCTTATCCGCTAATTTATAATCAATATCAGTAACCGTATTGCCTGCATCATGGGTGTTAAGCGAAATCGTTACTTGATTGTAAACATTACTCCAGTTGGGATGGTGATTCATTTTTTCTGCTTCAAAAGCTATCTTTGTCATAAAAGTAAAAGCATCAACAAAGTTTTTGAATTCAAACGTGCGTGTGAGCGTGTTATTTTCTTCTTTCCACATATTTATTAATTTATATTTTAAGGCGTAATCTGAATTACCGCCATAGTAAGCCTGCTCACACAGATCATCTTTCCCTTTTCATCTTTAATTTCTATTCCCCATACATGTGTTTTTTTACCAATATGAATCGGTTTGGCCTCTGCATATACAAATCCAATCGTACCCGGACGAAGATGATTTGCATTAATATCCAATCCTACACAGGCAAATTTACTGTTGTCAACAATTAAGTTGGATGCAATGCTACCCAACGATTCCGCTAAGGCAACTGAAGCACCGCCATGCAATATCTTCATGGGTTGAACAGTGCGGTGATCAATTGGCATTTTTCCCTTAATCGATTCAGAAGTAAGTTCTGTAATTTCTATCCCAATAGCTTCACACAGATTGTCTTTCAACATCCATTGAATATCACTAAGTGTATAAGGTTTGAACCAAATGCTCATAAAAAATATTTTACATAAAGTTAGGTAGAATTCTTTTATGGAATCCTTAATTTTTTTTTCTTCTCTCTGATTTACTTCTTAGAACAACTCGTCTTTTAATTTATAAAATCAACCAAGAGCGATATTGTTATTCATTCGAGTGATGAATTAGCATATTTATTCGCTATACTCGAAATTACAGTCATTACGATTCTCTACTTATATATTTTATAGTCGTTATCTGAACTTTGCGTATTTTCGTACATGCTTTCACAACGACAATTATTTTTAAATCATATAGCACAAACAAGTGAAACACCTTTGGCTTTGGAAATTGAAAGGGCTGAAGGCGTTTATTTATATGAAACATCCGGGAAACGTTATCTGGATCTTATTTCAGGAATCTCTGTAAGTAATATTGGACACCGACACCCGGAAGTAGTTGCCGCTATTAAAGAACAGGTAGATAAATACATGCACTTAATGGTGTATGGTGAATATATTCAAAGCCCACAAGTTACATTAGCAAAACTTTTATCTGATCAGCTTCCTCCAAATTTAAGTGCTGTTTATTTTGTGAATTCGGGTAGCGAAGCTATTGAAGGAGCCATGAAACTCGCTAAACGTATTACCGGAAGAACAGAGATCATTTCATTTAAAAATGCATATCACGGAAGTACCCACGGTAGTTTGAGTATCATGGGAAATGAAGAATTTAAAAATGCGTTTCGACCTTTGCTTCCTGATACCAAGCAGATAGAGTATAATTCGATTTCCGATTTTTCACAAATCACAAACCGAACCGCATGTGTGGTGGTGGAAACAATACAGGGTGAAGCAGGTGCCGTTGTTCCTCAACACAATTTTCTTAAGAATTTAAGTTTACATTGCAAAGCTCATGGTGTTTTGCTTATTGCTGAGGAGATTCAATGTGGCTTCGGACGAACGGGTTCATTGTTTGCTTTTGAGCAATTTGATTTTGTTCCTGATATTTTATGCATCGCAAAAGGAATGGGCGGAGGAATGCCTATTGGTGCATTTATTTCTTCAAAAGAAAGGATGTTTTCCTTAACCCATAATCCAATATTGGGTCATATTACTACTTTTGGTGGACACCCTGTTTGTTGTGCAGCAGCTGAAGCAACACTTCGTGTATTGCTCAAGGAAAATTTAATTGCCGGAGTTGTGGCAAAAGAAATGTTGTTCAGAGCACTATTAAAACACCCGAAAATAAAATCCATTAATGGAAAAGGATTATTGCTTTCAATTGAATTCGATAATTACGAGCAAAATAAAATCATCATCGATTCTTGTATTCAAAAAGGAGTGATCACCGATTGGTTTTTATTTAACGCTCATGCGATGCGGATTGCTCCTCCTTTAACAATCTCTGAAGATGAAATAAAATTTGCTTGTGCTACGATTATAAGCGCAATAGAAGAAGCCGTTTAACTGTATTTATCTTCTGTTTTAAATGTTTGGCATTAACCTTGCTTTGTAGGTATTAAATCTAAAAAAATGAACGCTATGAAAAAAGAAGTATTCACAAATTCATTAAACATGAAATTGTACATGAGAAAAAAAATAAGTTTATTTTTTGTTTGCTTTGGTATCATTTCTTCCTCAGGTATTGCACAAGAAACTCCAAAAGCAAAAAAAAATCAGGAGCCAATAAAAGTAGCACCAATGCTTAAAGAAGAAAAATTGATAAGGGTTAATCCAACTGAAGTAAAGCAAGAAAGTCTACCAGAAAAAACGGTTGTATCGGGAGCTACAACTGCAGCATCTCCTAAAACGCATATGAATAATAAAGCAAACATGAAAAGATTACCCGTAAAAGCAATTCGTGCAGAATCTATTCCGGTTAAATCAGAAAAATAGGCTCTTAGTTTGTGATGAAATTTTCCAAAAGATCCTGCGTATTAACGCGGGATTTTTTGATTTTAATAATTACCGATGGAAAGCAAAACCAATGTACATGCTTCAAGCGCTTCGATATTGTTTTTTTGTAGTAAGCTTACAAATTCAGGATTTTCTGTACCTGGATTAAAAATAACCCGTTTGGGTTTTAATTCGATAATATAGTTGTACCACTCTGGCTGGTTTTGCGGTCCAACATACAATGTGACTGTATCTACCTCTTTCACTTCGGGTTTTCCAGTTAATATTTTTGTCCCGTTTATTTCACCTTCCCGAATTCCTACAGGCACAGTATCGTGATGGCGTTCAAGCAACGCAACGGTTGCCTTGTAAGCATAACGATCAGGTTTTGTAGACGCACCGATTACAACTGTTTTCTTTGACATTTTTTTGTTTTTATACCAAGTGATTTTCTTCTGAGTAGTTTAAGTCTTTATGAAATGTTTCTTCCAGTTTCCAAAGAGAAATAAACGCTAATACAAATAGAATAATACCGGTTACTACAATTGCTTCGATTCTGTTAGTATATATTGCAATCAAATCAATGAGCATCGTAATAAAAATTAATGAGCCACGAACAAAATTGGGAGCAGTAGTTGTCACTGTTGCTCTTATGTTTGTTCCGAATAATTCGGAGGCGGTACTCATAAATACAGCCCAATATCCTGTTGCAAATCCAATAAATAAAATCGTGGTATAAAATAGTGTTTCTGAATAAGTAGCGATAGTAAAATAAAGCACAATACCAATTCCTGTTAAAAAAAGAAAGACAGCCAATGCTTTTTTTCTACTCTTTAATAATTGGCTAATCAAACCACTTGCAAAGTCGCCAATGGTAATTCCTAAATAAGCAAACATAACACATTTCCCATTTTCAGGAATAAAAGATGTAACCCCTAATTTCTCCATCATCTCCGGAGCAAATCCAACAAGAACACCCATCACATACCAAACAGGAATGGCAACCATGATAATATTTAAATATTTAAAAGTGTTTTTTCGTGAAGAAAACAAGCTGAATAAATTTCCTCTCGACTGTTTTTTTACTTTCATTTGCTCAAACATTCCGGACTCAAAAACGCCGATGCGCATAACAAGAAGTGCCAAGCCCATTCCACCACCTAAAAAAAAAGAATATCTCCAGTTTTCGATAACGCTGCCCATAAAACCGGCAACAACAGCACCAAATACACCAATAGTGGCAACGATCATAGTACCGATTCCGCGTTTTTCTTTACTCATCGTTTCGCTTACTAAGGTTATTCCTGCTCCTAATTCACCTGCCAGACCAAAGCCTGAAATAAACCTTAAGAAAGCATATTGTGGAACTGTTTGCACAAATCCATTGGCGATGTTGGCAATGGAATACAACAAAATTGATCCAAACAATACAGATAAACGTCCTTTTTTGTCACCCAAAATCCCCCAAAATATACCCCCAATAAGCATTCCACCCATTTGCCAGTTAAGCAGTTGCTTACCTATTCGTTGAACCTCATCGTTGGAAGCTGCTGCACCTAAAATTTCTTTTAAACTGTCTTTTCGTTCTACTAAAAAAAGTAACAAATCATAGATGTCCACAAAATAACCAAGGGCAGCAACGATTACAATTATATTAAAGGGATTCGAATTTTCTTTTTTCAAATTCATAATGAGTATCGTTTAAAAGATAAAAATAAGAAAGAAAATGGAAAATATAGACTGATTATTAATGTATATTTGAAAAGAGTGATAAATAAATTTAAATGTTAAGACACCTGGATCATTTAAAATTCTTTTTTGAGATGATGAAGACAAATCAAAAAAAAAGAATAATTCAATTCCATTGATGAAATGGAGTAAATAAATTTGTTTTAAAAAGTGTTTAAATACGAAATAAATTTTGGTTAGTTTTGAAAGCAAATTTTAGTTTTAAAAATTAAATAATAGAGAATGAAAAAATCAAAATATAAGGATGTGTTAAATGGTCCTGAGGTGGATGCTTTTTTAATTGGTGGAGGTATTATGAGTTCAACGCTTGCTACTCTAATTCATGAACTATTTCCGAGTTGGAAAATTCAAATTAGCGAACGAAGAAATGATTGTGCACAAGAAAGTTCTTCAAGCCTAAATAATGCTGGTACAGGACATTCTGGATATTGTGAATTGAATTATACACCTGAAGATAAAAATGGAAATATTGATATTTCAAAAGCTATAAAGGTTCATAAAGCGTTCTCTAAATCGAAAGAATTTTGGCAGTATTTAATTGATTCTGGAAAAATTAATTCAGATATATTCACAATATCAAAACATATAAGTTTTGTTACTGGACAAAAAAATGTTGATTACTTGTATCGAAGATGGGAAACGATGAGAAATTCAACTGAATTTATGGATTTGGAATATTATTATACCAATGAGGATCTTTCCAACCAAATACCATTAATGATGGAGGGGAGAAATAATAATTTGCCATGTGCTATAACTGTTCATGATGGATATGATATAGATTATGGGAAAATTACAAGGTGTTTGATTACGAATCTTCAAAAAAACAATGTTGATTTTAACACCAATCACGAAGTGATTGATTTATATAAATCGGATGACAAATGGATTATAATCCAGCAAAACCTTTTAACAAAAGAGTACAGTAAAATAGAAACTAAATTTGTATTTATTGGTGCCGGTGGAGCCGCTATTACTTTATTGGAGAAATCTGAAATTCCGGAAGCAAAAGGATATGCGGGATTTCCTGTTTCTGGTGAATGGCTAATTTGCGAAAATCAAGATGTTGTAAAACAACATTT
Source organism: Bacteroidota bacterium (assembly GCA_947466965.1). Classification (GTDB taxonomy): domain Bacteria; phylum Bacteroidota; class Bacteroidia; order 2-12-FULL-35-15; family 2-12-FULL-35-15; genus 2-12-FULL-35-15. The sequence continues at coordinate 8,260 of CANIFU010000060.1, read as the reverse complement.
TTCAAAAGTTTATGGAAGACCTAGTGAAGGATCGCCGCCTATGTCTACACCTCATCTTGATTTGAGAACAATAAATGGTAAACAATGTTTGCTTTTTGGTCCTTATGCAGGTATGTCAACTAAATTTTTAAAATATGGGAAATGGACAGATTTTTTTCATTCCATTCGATTAAATAATATTTTTATTATGCTTGATGCTGGAATTCGTAATATTCCTTTAACAAAATACTTAATGAATGAATTGTTTAAATCAAAAGCAGCTAGATTTAAGGTTTTAAAAGAGTTTTACCCAAATGCAAATCCAAATGATTGGAAACCTTCCGTTGCCGGACAAAGAGTTCAGGTAATAAAAAGTGTTGACGGAAAAGGGGTAATTGAATTTGGGACAGAGGTTGTATGCTCAAAAGATGGAAGCTTATCTTGTTTATTAGGAGCCAGTCCTGGAGCAGCAACATCAGTTAAGGTAATGTTAGATTTGATTGAAAAGTGTTTTGATTTGGATGCACAATCAAAGGAAAAATTATCCATGATGATTCCTAGTCATTATAAATAAAGCATGCTGTTCTTTTTAAGATTGTGTAACCTATTGGTTTGGAATTTCAAGTGGTGATGCCGTAGAAGTTACTTTTTCTGACTTGGAAATTTTACATTCTCAGCTAGTTTTAGAATTAATTGTTTTTCTTTTATGCTTTGTTTACTTTTTTTTCTTGGCTCAGGGCAATGGTGTTGTTTACCAAGGATACAAATAAATTGTTTTTGATTACATAATCTCTGTTTTCTAATAGGGATTGAAGATTTATTTTCCCAATGATATAGTTGTAAGCGTTACTAGTGTATTTTTCTGAAATTTCGCTAAAGATTATTTTTTTCAAATCGGCTTCTTTGTTGTATCGTAAATAGGCATTTACAATCACGTCATTGGTATGACCAGTGGCGTGCTTTTGAGTATGTTTTTTATACTCGTATTTATAGCCATGCGATAAGGCCGATATATCAGACAATACTGCGGCTCCTGTTGGATGGCTTCCGGCTCCTTTCCCCTGCAAAAACTGTTCGCCCGAAAATTTACCTTCAACAATAATACCGTTAAATTCGTTTTCAACATTAAATAATTGATTGTTTTCTTTTACAAAACTTGGTAATACTAATGCGGCTACTTTATTATTTTCTAAGTGTTGAATAACAGGCGTTAGTTTAATTTTATATCCTTTTTCACACGCATAATTTATATCGTTTTCACTAAGTGTAGTAATACCAATGTTTAACACATCGTCTGATTTAATGATTAAGCCAAACGCATGTAGCGCAATGATAACCGCTTTGAACTTAGGGTCATAGCCTTCCACATCATTTATTGGATCGGTTTCGGCAAAGCCCTTATCTTGCGCTTGTTGTAAAGCAAGTGGATACGATATTTTTTCGTTAATGGTTTTTGTGAGAATGTAATTGGTAGTACCATTAAAAATGCCCGTTACTTTTTCTAACTCTTCGTTATCAAAATATTCTTCCAGTGTCCTTATAATTGGAATACTTCCACCGGCAGACGCTTCATACAAAAGAGATACATTGTGTTTTTGTTGCAATGCCACTAATTCTTCTAAATGAAGTGCCAACATTTTTTTATTAGCTGTTACCACTTGCTTGCCTTTTTTTAATGCTTCGCATACAATGTTAAATGCTTCATCGGCATCGTCAATTAATTCAACTATTACATTAATTTCGGGGTTATTAAGTATGTCCCATTTATCAAACGTAATTAAGTCTTTTGAAACAGAGCGTTCTTTATATTTGTTTTTTACCGCAATTTTTATAATATCTGCTTTAAAGCCGGTGCTGTTATTTAATACATAATGCAATCCTTGACCTACACAGCCAAATCCGAATAATCCTATTTTTAATTTTTGTGCCATTTCTTTATTTTTAAAGCTTAGTTGTTGGTTTGTAAATTAAGTTTTATTGTTTTTTTAGTTTTTGTTTGCTGTAATAATTATTTATAACCTGTGTTAATTTTTTTGTTTCAATCAAAAATCCATCGTGTCCGTAGGCGGAATCTATTTCGAAATAACTGCTGCCATTAATGTATTTAGCTAAATGCTGTTGCTCGCTTAAAGGAAATAAAATATCAGTTTTTAATCCTATTACCAATGTTTTAGCCTGAATTTGTTTCAGGGCTTGTTCAGTTGATTCAGCCCTGTTTCTGGCAACGTTGTGGCTATCCATTGCATCTAATAATCTAACATATGAATAAGCATTAAAGCGTTTTACTAATTTTTCTCCCTGATACCTTTGGTAGGAAGCTGCAGCATAATTGGTTGTTTTGGTATAATCATCGTCGCGTTGGGTTTCACAATAAGTTGAATAACCACGATAGCTCAATAGCGCTATGCTTCTTGCCGCCGATAAACCTTTTTTTGCTGCGTCTGCGATATTTGAAAAGTATGTTATATCTGCTTTAATAGTCAAGCGTTGTGACTCATTAAAGGCAATGCCCCATGGAGAATGCTGCGCATTTGTGGCTATTAAAATTAGGTTTTCTGTTACGCTATTGTTTGTCAAGGCCCACTCCATAGCAATTTGCCCACCTTGCGAACCACCAATGAGTGTGTGTAGTTTGCTAATTCCTAAATGCTTTCGCAAGAGTTCAAATGATGCAACCATGTCTTTAATAGTTATCTGCGGAAAATAATCAAACCACGGTTTGTTTGTTTTTTTGTTAATGCTTAAAGGGCCTGTTGTGCCATAGCAAGAACCTAAATTATTGGCGCATACAATAAAGTAATCAGTTGGATTATATAAACTACTCTCACCAAATAATCCGTCCCACCAGTCAAACACATTGCTATTAGCTGTAAGTGCATGGCACACCCAAATTACATTGCTCTTGTCAGCATTTAATTCGCCAAAGGTGTGGTATGCAATTTCTATTTCTGGTAGAATGGCGTCGCTCTCCAAAATAAATTTGCTAGGATAATTAAATACGAATAGACTCATTGTTTTTTTTATAAATGCGTGTAATAGCTATTAATTAGCTATTACACGCGAGTTATGTTTAAAATTTAGTTTTCCAAAAGTTCCAGTTCTTGTTTGGTAACCTGCGATAGTTTTTCGAAAGCAGATGTAAAGTCATTTTTAATGTCTTCAATATGTTCAATGCCTACTGATACACGCAGTAACCCTGGTTCTACCCCTGCACTTATTTGTTCGCTTGCACCGAGTTGTTCATGTGTGGTAGTTGCCGGATGAATGATAAGTGTTTTAGCATCTCCCACATTTGCTAGATGGCTAATTAACGTTAAGTTGTTTACTAAAAAATCAGCCGATGCTTTACCGCCTTTTAGTTTAAAAGAAAGCACGCCACCAAAGCCATTTTTTAAATATTTTTTTGCTAAGGTGTTGTATTTTGAACTTTCTAATCCCGGATAATTGACATACTCAACTTCAGCTTGTTTTTCTAACCACTTAGATAGAGCTAGTGCATTTTCAACGTGTCGTTGTACACGCAAGGAAAGTGTTTCTATACCTGTAATTAATTGAAAAGCGTTAAACGGTGATAGTACGGGGCCAAAATCTCTTAATCCTTCAACCCTTGCTCTAACAATAAAAGCAATGTTGCCGAATGGCCCCTTCTCTCCAAACACATCGTTGAACACTAAACCGTGGTAACCTTCTGATGGCTCTGAGAATTGTTTAAATTTTCCATTTCCCCAATTGTAGTTTCCTGCATCTACAATCACACCACCCACACTAGTGCCATGCCCTCCAATCCATTTAGTAGCAGAGGCTACAACAATATTGGCACCATGATCAATAGGACGAAATAAATATCCTGCTGCGCCAAAGGTATTATCAACGACCAATGGTAAGTCGTATTTTTTTGCAAGTTGGGCAATTTTATCAAAGTCAGGAACATTAAACGCAGGATTGCCGATTGTTTCTAAATACAACGCTTTTGTATTAGCATCAATTAGTTTTTCAAACTCTTCGACCGAATCTCCGTTTGCAATGCGCGCCTCTATAGCTAAACGTTTAAAGGCTACTTTAAATTGATTAGCTGTTCCACCATAGAGAAATGAAGTGGAAACAAAATTATCGCCTGCTTGTAAAATGTTATTCAATGCAATAAATTGTGCAGCTTGCCCCGATGCAGTGGCTAAGGCCGCAACGCCACCCTCTAATGCCGCTATGCGTTTTTCAAACACATCGGTAGTGGGGTTCATTAAACGTGTGTAAATATTGCCAAACTCTTTTAAGCCAAATAAATTGGCGGCATGTTTACTATCTTTAAACACATATGATGTAGTTTGGTAAATAGGCACTGCTCTTGAACCTGTTGTTGGGTCAGCTTCTTGGCCGGCGTGTAATTGTAATGTTTCAAATTTTAATGGTTGATTTGTTGTACTCATGATTTTTTAGATTTATTAATTATTTTTATTTATTTATTTATTTATTTATTTATCTGTTACTGCGCAATAACAAATGAGATTAATTATTTAATATGGGTACTGAAAAAATGAGTTGTATTCTTTCCAAAGGGTTGAAAAAATTTCTTTCTTCAAAAAAAGTGTTTGGATATTTTCCCTGAATGCGAGGATGATAAAACCCTCCCTGTTGGCAATGCCACACTCAGCTTGCAGAGCCAAAAAATTACGGTGCAATGCTTCCCCTAAAAGATTTTTATGGATGGTTACTATTTTATATTTTGATTTTCTTTTTTTCATGACTCTTTTTTTTGTGGGATAAATAATTGTGAATTGAAAACGCATGTTCGGAAAGTGAAACACGTTTTTAAGGCCCTAGGGTTACTAAGGTTAAATTTTCCGATAAGATTTTTTTGGAAAATTAGCTTAGCACATGCCGCAACAGCAACACATACAACAAGCCATCATAGTGAATGAAAGAAAGGAGATAGAATAAAAACCTAGTGATTTTGTTTTGTTTTGTTTTGTTGATTTTGTGTGACTCATTTTTTATTTTTTTAATTTATTTTTCTCCATTTTTCATCGGAGTAGGAGTTGGCACCTGTTTTCCAATTCCGACAAGTCGGAACTTTTAGTTGGTTGCCAGTGGGTCATAGAGCCTATTCTCTCGCCACTTCTAAATAAATTAAAACACACATGGAGCGGTTTTAATTCTGACACAAATGTAAAGCAATTATTTTCATTTCTCCAAATTTTTTTTTAATCTGCATGAATAATCCCGATACTTAGCATCAAAGTTTTTTGCCACGAATCCGATAGTTAGCAGATGCAACACGTTCATTAACAAAATTTATTCGTGCTTACATTTAAGTCAGTTTTTTTATGAAAACAAAAGGGAGGTGAGAAAAGTGTAATTATTTATGGATTAAAGGCAGATAATAAGCAATGGTTGGATGAATTTTTCTCTGATTTCATTTATGATCTTTTAGAATACTAAGCGTAATAATTATAATCCAGTATAAAAAATCCTTTTTAGAAGGAATTACACTTTCATTATTTTTCCTGAAAATCTTCGACTCCCCAATGTTTTATAAAAAAAATCCCTTTAACGATCTGAAACAGTTCAATTTTAAAACAGTCGATGGGTTTTAACAATACCCCCATTTAAAATGACTAACTACTAAATTTAAAAAGCCGAAACCATTGATTAATCAATGATTTCGGCTTTTAAGTGGCGGAGAAATAGGGATTCGAACCCCAGGAGGTGTTACCCTCAACAGTTTTCAAGACTGCCGCAATCGACCACTCTGCCATTTCTCCAACGGGCACAAAAGTAGTATTTTTTTCTTTCTGTAAAATAAAAAGTGAAAAAATATATTTATTCATTAACTTTGTTTACTCCCCAATTAACTGTTTTGCACAAATTTGTTGTTTTTAATATGAAAAAGTATCTGATATTCTTGTGTTTATGTATTGTTTCTTTGTCCAACAATATATTGGCTATTAATGTAACAGCGTATTTCAGCTATTCTACCTTCACAACTCCTTCTAAAGGCTCTTATGTGGAAACGTATTTGTCTGTTATCGGTAATTCCTTAAAATTTGTAAAGAATTCAAAAGGTAAATATCAAGGTGCTGTTGACGTGGCTGTAGGGTTCACACAAAACGGAGCGATAAAAGCGGCACAGAAATATACGCTGAATAGCCCGGAGCTAGATGACACGATTAACGGTTTTCCTAATTTCATTGATCAGCAACGTTATTTTCTTCCAAATGGCACGTATCAGATGGAAGTTTCTATATCTGATAAAAATAAGCCAGGGGAAAAACCTTTCAAAGGAAATATGGCAATTGTAGTTGATTTTCCATCCGACAGAATGGGAATGTCTTCCGTTCAATTGTTAGAATCCTATACCAAGGCGGAAACTGCAAGCACCTTAACAAAAAGCGGTTATGATCTAACACCTTATGTTTCTACATTGTATACCGAAAATATTAAAAAGATAAAATTTTATGCAGAAATGTATAATGCAAAGAAGATTATTGGCGAAGGACAAAAAATACTTATCAGTTATTATCTAGAATCGAATGACACGAAAGTTAAATTGGAGGATTATAGTTTGTTCTCTAAACAAATGACCAACGATGTAAATATTTTACTTGCCGAATTTAATATAGAATCGCTGCCTACCGGCAATTATAATCTGGTTGTAGAAGTAAGAGATCAGATCAATAAGATCGAGGCAAGAGAAAAGTGTTTTATTCAACGTGTAAATAAGCCAGCTGCATTCAGTTTTGATGATCTTAAATCATTGAATGTTAGCACTACGTTTGTTAGTTTTTACAAAAGCATTGATACTTTGGCTTATTATATCCGGAGTTTGCGTCCTATTTCATCACAAAGTGAAGTGCAGTATTCCGAAAATCAATTGAAAGGGAAAGAGCTGATTTTGATGCAACAGTATTTTTACAATTTCTGGAGATCAAGAAATCCCTCAACACCTGAAACTGCCTGGTTAGATTATTATCAGGAGGTGCAAAAAGTGAATAATGAATTCGGCACCTTTGGAAAAAAAGGGTTTGATACAGATAGAGGTAGAGTGTATCTTCAATATGGGCCACCGGATGTAAGAACAAAATATGATACAGAAGCCAATGTAATACCTTATGAGATTTGGCTGTATTATTCGCTACATGACAAAACAATGGACTTAGAAAATCCTGACAATAAACAATCGAATAAGAAATTCGTTTTCTACGATCCGGATCTGGTTTCAAATAGGTTCAGCTTGATCCATTCCGATGCCCGTGGAGAAATCAACAACTACCGTTGGAATCTATTGATTCATAAAACGAACTCGAATTCGACTAATCTGGATGACCCAACTGTTCCCGACAATTTCGGCGGTAATTCAAATGAAAATTACAATAATCCTAAATAGCTTTGGAATTCATCTTTTGGATTAAAATCTTTTCATTTACATTTGCTCTATGAAGGTAGCGGTAGTTATTCTTAATTGGAATGGTAAAAAATTTCTTGAAAAATTTTTACCGAGTGTCATTTCCTTTAATCCTTCTTATTCAGAGATTATAGTTGCAGATAATGCCTCTACCGACGATTCAATCGATTTCTTAAAGCGTAATTACCCACAGATAAAAATTATTCAGAATGTTACCAATGGAGGATTTGCAAAAGGTTATAACGAAGCTTTATCAAATCTGGAGGCAGAATATTATGTGCTTCTCAATTCGGATGTAGAAGTTACAGCCGGTTGGATAGCCCCTGTGATTAACATGATGGATGCCGATCGATCCATTGCGGCCTGTCAGCCTAAGATAAAAGCATACGACAATAAAAAATTTTTTGAATATGCTGGTGCTGCAGGTGGATATTTGGATAAGTATGGTTATCCATTTTGTCGTGGCAGAATTTTAGATCATACCGAAGAAGATTTAGGACAGTATGATGATTCCCGAGAAATATTCTGGGCAACAGGCGCTTGCTTGTTTGTAAGATCAGAATGTTTTCATCTAGTAAAAGGGTTTGATGACGACTTTTTTGCCCACATGGAAGAGATAGATTTATGCTGGAGATTAAAGAACAGAGGATACAAAATAATGTATTGTGCTGAATCAACAGTGTATCACGTTGGTGGAGGTACCCTAAATAAAACCAGTCCTAAAAAAACATATCTGAATTTCAGGAATAACCTGCAGCTACTCGTTAAAAATCATCCTCCAAGGTATTTTATACGTATGCTTCTTTGGCGGATGATGTTAGATGGAATTGCTGGAATAAAATTTTTGCTGTCAGCACAATTCCTCCATTTTATTGCTGTTTT
>CANIFU010000059.1 GCA_947466965.1 Bacteroidota bacterium | reverse complement strand
TAAAAAAGTGTCGCTGCCTAGTGAGCTTAAGCGCGGTGTTCCTGCTAAATGGATGTTTGTAGCTATTGCAATGTGAATGTTTGTGTTTGTTAAAACAACAGTAGGTTTTCCAGTGGGAATTTTTTTTTGGGTGCTTTCGTTTACTAAAATGACTGGCGGTATGCCCATACTGTCTTGGGGTACAACATAGCCATGTGCTTCAACTACTATGGGGGCAAAGGTGTTTTGACGTTCCTGTTTTTTTTTTTTTGAGCAGGAAAAAAGCAAAATCCCAGTTATTAAAAGAAGGAGTTGAATTTTAATTTTTATCATAGGTTTTTCTCTATTCGAATTAGGTATTAAACTGCTGGTATCCTATGCTTTATAATTTCATAATTCAGGGCGATTATTGTTCAGCTGCTTCTTTTCGCTTAACCAAAAAGTAATAATCCTTATCCAAAGGCAAATAGCCGTATTCATAGCAGAAATAATAGTTTGTTCCCTTTTTAGTTGTATATACATTCGTATAAAAACTAAAATTAAATCCTTTCTGTAACAGTTTTGATTTGCTTGCTTTGGCAGTGTCCTCGGGAATAAGTTCCTCCAGAATTTTATAGTTTTTTCTGAGTGATGAATTTACCGAACGGTAATATTCGCTGGTTGCAGTTTTAATTTTGTTGTTGAAATTATTTCGACATTGATCTGAGCAGAACTTTTTGTCGATTCGACCTTTAAAGGATTTTTCGCAATCTAAACATACTTTACTCATACACGTATATTAAAAAAATTAGGTTAAAAATTTCTTTACTAAAAAATGTGCGGAGTATCGTGTTTAGTGAAGCAAATGTAAGTTTTTTTTTGTTTACTAAACGTGTATACACGGATAAATTCGGATATACGCATTTAAATACCGACTCGGGTTTGAAATTAGCCACACATTTGCAGCGTCAAAACAACAAAGCGTTTATTGACGAAAAGAAAATAAATTATTAATCAGTATTTGTTTAAAAACGGATACAAAAAAAACAAAAAAAACTATGAACGCATTACGAAACAAAGTACAATTGATTGGCAACTTAGGAATGGATCCAGAAGTAAAATCTTTAGAAGGAGGTAAAAAGCTTGCGAAGATGAGTATCGCAACAAATGAAAATTACAAAAATTCTAAAGGCGAAAAAGTAACAGAAACACAATGGCACAATTTAATTGCTTGGGGCAAAACAGCTGAGATCGTCGAAAAATTTCTTAAGAAAGGGAGTGAAGTTGCCATTGAAGGAAAATTGATCAATCGAAACTATACTGACAAAGAAGGAATTAAACGTTATGTAACAGAAATTGAAGTGAGCGAATTACTGATGCTCGATGCCAAAAAATAATAGTTTGATTTGTGTGTGATAGATAAGTCGCCACTCTTTTGATAAGAGAGGCGACTTTTTTTAGTTCATTTTTTTAGAATAACATTTATTATTTTGACAATCCATTCATTTGTTTTTTAATATTCATGATTCTTTTGTCATTTTATATTTTATTGTCCCTCCCAACGAAACGGAGGAATAAAAAAAACGCCTTCGATCATTCGAAGACGTTTCACGTTTAAGGATGTTGTTGATGACTATTTCTTTTTTTGTAATTCGATCACCGCATTATTAACATTCAAAAAACCTCCAGAGATACAAATCTCAGAAACCTTTTTCTTCACTTCTGTTGTTTTTTTCTTTCTTAATCCTTTTGGTTTTCTTTGTCCGGGAACATTCACTTTCCCAACATACGGTTCAACAGTTTTCATTAAAACCGTTTTCACTTCTTCCGCTTTTAATTCTGGAAAATAGCTACGTATGATTGCCGATGCGCCCGCAGTGCTTGGTGATGCCATACTTGTTCCCGATAAACTTTCGTATTTACTACCGGGAACTGTTGCATAAACATCCACACCCGGTGCAAATAAATCCACTTTCTTTTTTCCATAATTGGAGAACGATCCAATTATATCATTACCCTTCTTGTAACCACTTGCACCAACCTGTATCCAGTTACTTGCAATTTCTCCGTCTAAAAATTCTCTACTTGGGAATGATAATTCCACATCATTATCTTTAGACTCATTACCTGCTGCATGAATTAATAATACATCTTTCGACTGAGCATATTTAACAGCAGCATCAACTAATTTTTTATCGGGAGAATAATATTTTCCAAAACTCATGTTGATAACAGTTGCCCCATTATCCACCGCATAATAAATAGCATTTGCAATGTCTTTATCGCGTTCATCACCATTTGGAACAGCGCGTACGATCATAATTTTTACATTGTTTGCAATTCCTTTCATTCCTAAATTGTTGTCGCGCATTGCTGCAATGATCCCTGCAACATGCGTTCCGTGTCGTGCATCCGGACCTTGAACATGGTTGTTCCCATAATATTTTTCATTCGGATTGTTTACATCATCACCCACTATAAATGTTCGGATAGAATCAGCATCGAGTTTGCTTAACATCACAATTGGTTCAAAATGCTCTTTCCCTTCCTTTAATTGATCTTGAAGGTAATCTTCTTTCAAGCCAAGAGCAAAAGCCCGCTTTAAATTTTTACTAAGTTCTTTCTCTCCTTCATTTTCGGGTTTATAATTTTTAAAAGCATCCTTGTTAAGTAAACCATTATTTTGTTTTTTTACTTTTTCCAAATACGCTTCAAACATTTGAATGCCTTCCAATTGTCTTTCATTTGATTTTAGTTCAGCAGCGAATTCATCTTTTAACTTTTTGTATTCTTCAAAAGCTTTTAAATCCTCTGCATTCAATGAAGATGCATCTGTAACATCTTTAAATATTTTATTACCCTTTTGAACGATACGAGTTAATTCACTTGCCTCATTATCGATGTCGCCATTTTTTCCACCAAGAAAACTCCATCCGTTTATATCGTCGATGTAACCATTTTTATCATCATCAATACCATTGTCTGGAATTTCTTTTTCATTTTTCCAGATTACTTCTTTTAAATCTTCGTGATTCGGATCTACACCACTATCGATAACTGCAACAATAACAGTTTTCGATGCTTTTGACCCCAGCGTTTTATATGCCTCTTCGGATCCTACACCATATATTTTGTCCTTTTTAGGATCAAGTGTTTGCCAAAAGTTTGGATTTTTTTTTTGCGCAAAAGTAATGCTGCTAAAGAATATACCAGCGAATATAAATAGTTGTTTCATTCAAATATTAATTTAGATATTACGAAATTATGTATAATAAACTGATTTTTACGTTCTCTATATAAAAACTTAAGGTTTTTATTAAATTTTAACACTTTGTTATTTCTGTTATTACAATTCAAAATACGATTCCTTAGCCGCGCGATAGAAATGAAAGCATATGATCCCGTTTAGCGAGAAGCAAAAGTAGTTCTAATAGTTCTCGATACATTCCTGCGGAACACTCGAACTGACATATCGATGGGAGTAAAACTTGATTTGAAAAGCAAGAAATAATAGAAGCACTAATAATATTTCGGAGCCGCGCGGGGACGTCCACAAAAATAGCGAGCTGCTTTTTTTTAGGCGACTGAATACGAGGATTTTTGAGTGAAAGAAAAAATAGTAGTTGGTTTTTGTGGTCGCTTTTTCTTTGTTTCTTTCTTTTGGAGAATCAAAAGAAAGAAAAATCAAAATTGGAATGTTGATTTATTATTAAATGATAATGCTATTTAAAAACGAATAGCTACTTCATTGTAAAAAAACGAATAATAAACCATTAAAAAAACTCCACGTAAAATTAATTTACGGGAGTATTTTTAAGAAATGTTACAATTAACAAAACTCATCAAAAGCCATTTGAAGGTTATCTGCAATCATTTGTGCGCTTCTACCTTCAATGTGATGACGCTCCACAAAATGAACCAGTTTCCCGTCTTTAAACAAAGCGATAGCCGGAGATGATGGAGGATATGGAGCAAAATGTTTACGAGCTTCCGCTACAGCTTCGGTATCAAAACCAGCAAAAACAGTTGTAATTTTATCAGGGCGTTTATTGCCTGTAACGGATAATTTTACACCTGGACGGGCAGCACCAGCAGCGCAACCACACACAGAATTTACAACCACCAAGGTTGTTCCTTTCGAATTAATGGCAGTATTTACAGCATCAGGTGTCGTCAGGTCTTCGAACCCAACAGTCACAAGTTCTGCTTTCATTGGTAATACAATACTTTCTGGATACATAATAGTTTTATTTTTAGTTTATATATTGCAATTTAACGTTGCGAATTTACGAAATAACACTTAAACAGTAGCATCATAATTTCTATAATGTTTATTAAGATGCAAATGAATATATTTGTCCTATAAAATTTTTAAAAAATGAATGTAAAAGTCGCCCTGCTTTCAATAGCAACCTTAGTTTACGGTATTAATAATGCTGTTGGCCAAACAAAGATGATCGAAAAGATTTCTCGCAAAGGAAACGAATTAGTGATCTCCTATGAGAAATATAAGCTTGCGAATGGATTGACCGTTGTGGTTCATGAAGATCATTCCGATCCGATTGTTTATGTTGACGTTACCTACCACGTAGGATCAGCCCGAGAGCAGGATGGCCGTTCAGGGTTTGCACACTTTTTTGAACATATGATGTTTCAGGGTTCAGAACATGTAGGAGATGAACAGCACTTTAAAATTGTGAGTGAAGCAGGAGGCACCTTAAATGGTACAACCAACCTCGACAGAACAAATTATTTTGAAGTACTTCCTTCTAATCAACTCGAAACTGCATTGTGGCTTGAGTCCGATCGTATGGGATTTTTGTTGGATTCTGTTACACAGAAAAAGTTTGAAGTGCAGCGTGCAACAGTAAAAAACGAACGCGGACAAAATTATGACAACAGGCCGTATGGTTTAGCTGGAGAAAAATCTGCAGCAGCATTGTATCCTACTACGCATCCTTATTCTTGGCTAACGATAGGTTATATCGAAGATCTTAACCGAGTAGATGTGAATGACCTGAAGAAATTTTTTATGCGCTGGTATGGTCCTAATAATGCTACACTCACCGTTTCTGGAGATGTAAGCACAGCGCAGGTTTTGAAACTGGCTGACAAATATTTCGGATCAATTGTTCCCGGACCGGAAGTAAAACCACAGTTGTTTCCTCCTGTTATTATTGATAAAGACCGATATGTTTCTTATGAAGATAATATTCGCTCTCCTATGTTGGAATTTAGTTTCCCTACTGTTCCTGCGCGTGATAAGGATGAAGCAGCGATTGATATTTTGGCGGATGTATTGGGTGGTGGAAAATCATCTATTTTTTACCAGACTTTTGTAAAGTCAGAAAAGGCTTTGTCTGCAAGAGTTGAACACCCAACAGCTGAATTAGCCGGAAGTATAGAATTTTCTATTCGCACGTTCCCAGGAAATTCTTTAGTACAGATGGATTCTTTGGTTCGATACTCGCTTTTGGAATTCGAAAAGCGAGGTGTAACAGATGAAGACATCACTAAATTTAAAGCCGGATTCGAATCGCAAATGATTAATTCATTGTCGAGTGTTCAAGGTAAAGGATCTATGCTAGCATCTTATCAGACCTTTACAGGAAATCCGAATTACATTGTTACCGATATGGAACGTTATAACAAAGTAACGAAGGAGGATGTGATGCGCGTTTATAATAAATACATTAAAAATAAATATGCCGTTATTTTAAGTGTTTGTCCGAAAGGTAAATCGAATCTCGCTGCAAAGCCTGATGATTTTGTTCCTGCCTTACGAAATGTAAATGCTCCTGAATCTGCTGAATACATAAATCTAGTTTACACAAAAGCAAAAGATAATTTTGATAGGAGTAAAAAACCTGCTGCAGGTATAAATCCTGTGGTGAAAGCGCCTGTATTCTGGACTCAGAAGTTTGATAATGGAATAAAAATTATCGGGACAAAAAGTGATGAGGTTCCAAGTACAACTATTCAATTGAATATTAAAGCAGGCCATCGTTATGAGAATAAAGAACAATCTGGAATTTCGCAACTGCTTACTGCTGTTATGAATGAATCCACAACAAAACACAGTGCTGAAGAGATTGGTGAGATGTTAGAAAAACTCGGTAGCAGTGTTACAATTGGAAATAACGGTCAGGATGTTGTGTTGGCGGTTTCCTCATTAACGAAAAATATTGATGCGACACTTGCAATTGCGGAAGAGATGTTATTTATGCCGAAGTTTGATAAAGACGAATTTGAACGGATCAAAAAGCAACGTTTGGAAGCGATTGCTAATCAAGTGACGCAGGCTACCACGATTGCAAATAATGTATACGCTAAATTAGTTTATGGAAGCGATCACATTATGAGTATTCCATCTTTAGGAACCAAAGAAACGGTGAGTGCATTGACACTAGAGGATGTTAAAAAATATTATGCGGCGTATATTTCACCTTCGCTTTCTTCATTGGTTATTGTAGGTGATGTTTCACAGGAAACGATTTTATCTAAAATAAATTTCCTGAAGAACTGGAAAGGTAAGGGTGTTGTTCATCCTGCTGATTTGAAAGTTCCTGCAGTAGATAAAACAAAAATTTATTTTGTAAACAAGGATAAAGCGCCTCAGTCCGAGATCAGGATCGGTTTTATGTCAATGCCTTATGATGCAACGGGTGAATATTACAAATCAGGGATCATGAATTTTACGTTGGGTGGAAATTTTAACAGCCGTATTAATTTAAATCTTCGTGAAGCACATGGGTATACCTATGGTGCACGCTCCGGTTTTTCCGGTAGTGAATTCGTTGGGCCATATACCGCGAGTGCTGGTGTGAGAGGAAACGCAACCGATAGCTCGGTGGTTGAATTCTTAAAGGAAATTAAACTCTTTGCTGATAAAGGAATAAGTGCAGAGGAGCTTGCGTTTACAAAAAGCTCGATGGGACAAAGTGAAGCGTTGAAGTATGAAACAGCAAATCAAAAGGCCGGTTTCATAAAACGCATTATGGATTTTAATTTGGATAAAGCTTATACAGAAAAGCAAAATGAGATCTTAAAGGCGATCACCAAAGATGAAATAAATGCGCTTGCAAAAAAGAATTTACCGTATGATAAAATGATCATTTTGGTAGTAGGTGACAAGTCGAAAGTGTTTGATGGATTGTCCAAGTTGGGGTACGAAGTTGTTGAGCTGGATAGTGATGGGAATATCCTGAAAGTAGAAGTTCAACAGACACCCGCTTCAATAAAGTCAGATGATAAAAAAGTTGACCCGGTTTATCCTCCAGGAAAAACACCTGCAAAGGACAGGAAGATCTCCGATCCGAAATAAAAAAATAGAAGCGCTGGTCAATAGAAATTGATCAGCGTTTTTTTTGAAAAAAACTTTTAATAAGTGATGCACTTTGGTCTGCCAAGATTCCTGAAATGATTGTTGTTTTTGGATGAAGAATTTTATTGTTTTCTAATAAATGAAATCCACGTTTGGTATCCGGTGCACCATAAACCAGTTTCCCCAGCTGCGCCCATGCGATTGCTCCGGCGCACATCACACATGGTTCCAACGTAACATAAAGGGTGCATTCATTTAAATATTTTCCGTTCAGATAATTTGCGGCAGCAGTAATGGCTTGCATTTCTGCATGTGCGGTCACATCGTTCAGTCGCTCGGTTAAATTATGCGCGCGGGCAATGATTTTATTTTGACAAACGACTATTGCACCAACAGGTACTTCGTCCGCATCAAATGCTTTTTGAGCCTCCTTCAAGGCTTCACGCATAAACGACTCGTCACTAAATACTGTTAATTCCATAGCGTAAAGATACCATTCCGGATTCAAAATATTATGCCTAAAGCAAGCTTTATTTTTAGTAATTTCGCAGTCATTACAAAAATTATTAAGGTATACATGTAGATTTTAAACGGTCTAACATCTTATATCTAACATCTAATATCTAAAAAAATGTTACGATCACACACTTGCGGAGAATTAAGAATTACAAATGTAGGACAAACGGTTACTATCAGCGGATGGGTTCAAGGTGTCAGAGATAAAGGTTCTTTACTATGGATTGATTTGCGCGACCGCTATGGGATCACTCAGATAACAATTGAAACAGATAATGCTTCTAAGGAATTAGTTGAAATTGCTCGTACCTTAGGACGAGAGTTTGTAATAAGTGTAACAGGTAATGTTACGGAGCGCTATTCTAAAAGTGATAAATTGGAAACCGGTGATATTGAAATTTATCCTAATAAACTTGTTGTTTTAAATCCGGCAATAACTCCGCCTTTTACTATTGAAGACGAAACGGATGGTGGTGATGATATCCGCATGAAATATCGCTACCTGGATTTAAGAAGAAATACCGTTCGTAAAAATTTAGAGTTGCGTCATCGTATGGCGATTGAAACACGCAACTTTTTAGATAAATTAAATTTTCTTGAAGTAGAAACACCAGTACTTATTAAATCAACACCAGAAGGTGCCCGCGATTTTGTGGTGCCTTCGCGAATGAATCCCGGTGAATTTTATGCTTTGCCTCAATCTCCTCAAACCTTCAAACAATTATTAATGGTGGGTGGTTTTGATCGGTATTACCAGATAGTAAAATGTTTCAGAGATGAAGATTTGCGTGCTGATCGTCAGCCTGAATTCACTCAGATTGATTGCGAAATGGCATTTGTTGAGCAGGAAGATATTTTAAATACGTTTGAAGGATTGGTTCGTCATCTTTTTAAAAGTGTGAAAGGTGTTGATATACCAACGCTTACACGCATGACCTATGCTGATGCGATGAAGTTATATGGAAATGACAAACCGGATATTCGCTTTGACATGAAGTTTGTAGAGTTGAATGACATTGTGAAGGGCAAAGCGTTTAAAGTATTTGATGATGCCGAATTAGTTGTTGGTATTTGTGCGAAAGGTGCTGCAGCATATACGCGTAAACAAATGGATGAACTTACTGATTTTGTAAAGCGTCCGCAGATCGGTGCTACCGGATTGATCTATGCCCGCTACAATGCGGATGGAACAATAAAATCTTCTGTCGATAAATTTTATAATGAAGACGAATTAAAAAAATGGGTCTCAGTATTTGGTGCACAGCCGGGTGATTTGATGTTGCTAATTGCTGGCGATGAAAATAAAGCGCGTAAAGCTCTTTCTGAATTGCGTTTAGAAATGGGATCGCGTTTGGGCTTACGCGATAAAAATACGTTTGCCTGCCATTGGGTTCTTGATTTTCCATTATTGGAATATGATGAAGATTCTAAACGTTACCATGCGATGCATCATCCATTCACGTCACCAAAACCCGAAGACATTGAATTGTTGGGGTCGAATCCTGGTGCTGTGCGCGCAAACGCATACGACATGGTGATCAATGGAGTAGAAGTAGGTGGCGGATCTATCCGTATCTTCAACAAACAGCTGCAATCACGGATGTTCGATCTTTTGGGTTTTACCAAAGAAGAGGCACAAGCACAATTTGGTTTTTTAATGAATGCATTTGAATTTGGTGCTCCTCCGCATGGTGGATTAGCATTAGGCTTCGATCGTTTGTGTTCGTTGTTCGGTGGCTCCGAATCAATCAGAGATTTTATTGCTTTTCCAAAAAATAATTCTGGTCGTGATGTGATGATTGATTCGCCTTCAACAATTGCGCAAGCGCAGTTAGATGAGTTAGCGATTGCCGTTAAAAAATAAAAAGGTTTAACTATTTATTCGGAATTAAATTACAGCACATGATGTATTTTAACTAAAAAAGTCCCGGTTCAATCGGGACTTTTTTATTACCATGCCGGAGCAATGGAAACACTATCGCTCAGTTTAGGTTCAGGTAGTTCTTCTGCAGGATGCGGAAGCTCCTTAAAGGATTCGATCATCTTTATCATATCCCCTTCTAAATTTTCTTTGTTTTTTGCACGGGTCCAAGCTAGAATCTGATAAAACTCATACGGCGTTTCTATGAGTGCCAATTTATAATATACTTCATTCTCTTCAATTTTCCCTGTTACTTCAGCAATCAATGCTTTGTTTCCTGAAATCGTCTGACGTCCTGGTATACTTACTTTTCCATCTTTAATATTTTCAGTAAATCCTTGTGATGCGATGTTGTTAAAATAAGTATCGATATCATAATCTAAATTATAATCCTGCATGGTTTTCTTTTTCTCATTGATCACCATAACATAAATGTCTTTTTCTACATTCTGATATTGCATGGATGCATCTTTGTGAATATCAGTGCAAGCTTGCAGATAATCGGGGATCGATAATGAATACCTGTTATTTACTTTCACTTCCGTAAACAAGGTTTCTCTTTTGCAAGCAGTAAAAGCAAACGAAATGATTAGCAATAAAATATAGCGGCTATACATTGGGTGTTTTTTTAGATAAGCAAAGTACAGAAAAAAATATTAAATAAGAGAATTTAAAAATATTATTTTTAAATATTTTTCTGACTTTTAAACCGATTTTACTCGACTATATTTATAATAGTTTAAAAAATTAGAATCAATATTTAGTGCATTAACATTAAAGTTCAGAATTCTAAAAATTAAAAAACCCAATTCGTGTAAACGAATTGGGTTTTAATTTAGCAGTTAAATTTAGTTACAAAGTTCCTCTTTTTGCTTGTTCTCTTTCAATAGATTCGAACAATGCTTTGAAGTTTCCCGCACCAAATCCTGTAGCACCCATTCGTTGAATAATCTCATAAAATAAGGTTGGGCGATCTTCAACGGGTTTTGTAAAAATTTGCAATAAATAACCATCTTCATCAGCATCCACAAGAATAGATAATTTCTGCAGTTGCTTAATATCTTCTTTCATCATTTCGCGGTGAACGCCCAATCGTGCGGGGATCTCATCGTAATACGCTTGTGGTGGTGGTGGCAAAAATTCAACACCTCTTGCTCTTAATTCAGTTACCGTTTTTATGATATCATCTGAAGCAAGTGCTAAATGCTGCACCCCGGGTCCTTCATAAAAATCAATGTACTCTTCAATTTGTGATTTTTTCTTTCCTTCTGCTGGTTCATTGATAGGAAATTTGATACGTCCATTTCCATTGCTCATTACCTTACTCATCAAAGCCGAATATTCAGTAGTGATCTGTTTGTCGTCAAACGAAAGGAAGTTCACGAAACCCATCACATCTTCATACCATTTAACGGTAGCATTCATCTCATTCCAACCTACATTTCCTACCATGTGGTCAATAAATTTTAATCCAACAGCTGAAGGATTGTAATCGCTTTCCCATTTTTTAAATCCAGGTAAAAATTCTCCTTTGTAATTTTTGCGTTCAACAAACATGTGAACAGTTTCCCCATAGGTGTATATTCCTGCACGAACAACTTCACCCTGTTCATCTTTTTCAACTGTCGGTTCCATAAATGATTTAGCACCGCGTTTAGTTGTTTCTTCCCAGGATTTGCGTGCATCTTCTACCCAAAGTGCAATAACTTTCACGCCGTCACCATGTTTTTTAACATGTTCTGCTATTGGTGAATCGCTCACCAATGAGGTTGTTAAAACAATCTTGATCTTATCCTGTTTCAAAACATAGGACGTTCGGTCTTTTATGCCTGTTTCTAAACCTGCATACGCATGTGATTGAAATCCAAAAGCAGTTTTATAAAAGTGAGCAGATTGTTTTGCATTGCCCACATAAAATTCTACATAATCGGTTCCTAATAAAGGAAGGAAATCTTGTGCTCCTTCAAATATTTTTTCTAAACCGTATTCTACATTTTTTACTTCTTTAGCCATTTTATTTTAATTTGAAAATTAGTTAATTTGAAATTTCGATAATTAAGTTTCTTGTGAAACAATAATTGCTTTTTTATTTTAATAGTAGATGTAAGATGAAATTTAATGGAATGCCCAATTTTCAAATTGATACATTTTCAAATCCCCAAATTATTCTACCCATGATTTATAGTACTTGCCGTCATCAATTCCCATTGCTTCTTCAGTTACCATTAATGATTTGAATGTATCAACCATTACTGCAAGTTCCTGGGTTTCTGTTTGCCCGATACTTCGCTCGTATGCTCCGGGTGCCGGTCCGTGAGGAATTCCTTTCGGGTGTAGGGTGATGTATCCTTGTTCAATATTATTTCTGCTCATAAAATCTCCATCAACATAATACAATACTTCATCGCTGTCGATGTTGCTATGGTTATATGGAGCTGGAATTGATTTCGGGTGATAATCATACAAGCGCGGACAAAATGAGCAGACAACAAATGTTGCTGTTTCAAATGTTTGATGCACCGGTGGTGGCTGATGCACACGACCTGTAATTGGTTCAAAGTTGTGGATACTAAATCCATATGGGAAATTATAGCCATCCCATCCAATCACATCAAATGGATGCGTAGCGTAAACAACTTCATGGATCATTCCTTCTTTTTTTATTTTAATAAGGAAATCTCCTTTTTCATCAAACGTTTCCAAAACAGTTGGTAATTTAAAATCACGTTCACAAAATGGAGCATGTTCAAGCAGCTGTCCCGACTCATTTTTATACCTTTTTGGAGTATAAAATGGAGCGTGTGATTCAACATAAAAAATCCGGTTATCCGTTGAATCAAAATCAATTTGATAGATCATTCCGCGGGGAATAACAAGGTAATCGCCATATTCAAAAGCGATATTTCCCATCATTGTTCTGAGAGTGCCTTTTCCGCGATGAATAAAAAGTAGCTCATCAGCATCAGCATTTTTATAGAAATAGCTGCGTAGTGATTTTTGAGGTGCCGCTAAACCAATAATACAGTCGCTGTTAAGGAGCATGGCTTTTCGGCTTTCAAGAAAATCTTCAGCAGGTTTTAATTCAAAGCCTTTTAGTAAAAGGGCTTTGATGTTTTTACCGATTGCAATCTTAGGTGTTACATCGTATGATCTTAAGATCTCTTTTACTTGGGTTGGGCGATGAACCTGATATAACAGCGAAGCGTGTCCGCTAAATCCTTCTGTCCCGAATAATTGTTCGTAATAAATACCGCCAGTTGGTTTTTCAAACTGTGTATGGCGTTTTTGAGGGAATGCTCCCAGTTTATGGTATATAGGCATTTTAGAAAAATTAAATTATTGAATTAAAGGAGTGTGATGCACAAAATAGCTTCTCTTTTTTGGAGAAAAATAGGAAGGACGCTATTACTCAGGGTTCCGTTTTGTAACCTGTTTGATATCAATAATCAGAGATTTCCCTATTGGATTCATTAAACAAATCTAATAAATATTAAATACATTTGAAAGTAAAAAATGAAAGGATGATTCTGGACTTATTTTTTATCTGAAGTTTTCCCCTCAATACCTTATTTCAGAACGTTAATAGCAAGAAAAGTGTAATTTTGTTGCTATGATTTTAACGGATACGCATACCCATTTATATTCAAAAGAATTTGATGCAGAGCGGACAATACTGATTCAAAAAGCGATCGATTCGGGTATAACCCGCATGTTTATGCCCAATGTTGACAGTGATTCCATTCCGGGAATGTTTTTGGTTGAGAAACAGTTTCCTGAGAATTGCTTTGCCATGATGGGGCTTCACCCTTGTTCTGTTGGTTCCAACTATCAGCAGGAATTGCAGGTAGTGGAATATTGGTTAAACAAACGCAAATTTGTCGCGATTGGTGAAATTGGCATTGATCTCTATTGGGATAAAACCTTTATTGCACAGCAGCAGGAAGCATTCAGGATGCAGATTCAGTTAGCAAAAAAATATGATTTGCCCTATGTGATCCATGCCAGAAATTCCTTTGATGAAGTTATGGAGATCGTTACCGAATTTAAGAATGATCCTCTCAGAGCGATCTTTCATTGTTTTAGCGGAACAGTTGCGCAAGCGGAAGAAGTTGTTGCAATGAAGAATTTTAAATTAGGGATTGGTGGTGTTGTTACATTTAAAAATTCCGGATTAGATAAAGTAGTGGAAGCAATTGATCTCAAAAACCTAGTTTTAGAAACGGATGCTCCTTATTTAGCGCCCGTTCCTTTCCGAGGAAAAACGAATCATCCAGAATATTTAGTATTGATTGCAAAAAAGATTGCTGAAATTAAGAATATAAGTTTAGAAGAAGTTGTTGAAGTAACAACACAAAATTCTATAGATGTATTTAATTGTTAAACGATATTACATTTAGATAGATTGGAATAAATACTAAATTTGAATTGATGAGTAAAAGCAAAGTGCTATTGATATATACTGGTGGAACTATCGGTATGATGCAGGATCCTAAAAGCGGACAATTAAAACCTTTCGACTTTAAGCACCTCACCGAGCAGATTCCAGAATTGAACAAGTTTGATGTTACCTTGTCTTCCGTTTCATTTGATAAACCCATTGATTCAAGTGATATGCATCCAGGTATTTGGAGCGACATTGCTAGCATTATAAAAAAAAATTACGATAAAGTGGATGGGTTTGTTGTGCTACATGGAAGTGATACCATGTCGTTTACAGCTTCTGCATTGAGTTTTATGTTGCAGAATTTAAATAAGCCGGTGATCCTTACCGGTTCGCAATTACCGATAGGCGTTATTCGTACTGACGGGAAAGAAAATCTGATCACAGCCATTGAAATTGCTGCAGCGAAAGAAAAAGGGAAACCTGTAATTTCTGAAGTTTGTATCTATTTTGAATTTCAATTGTACAGAGGGAATCGTACCCATAAATTTAATGCAGAACATTTTCAAGCATTTCGTTCCGCTAACTACCCTGTGCTCGCGGAAGCTGGAGTGCATTTGAAATACAATCAGGCAGCCATCAAAAAGCACAATGCAAAAAAGCTGAAAGTTCATACGAATCTTGATCCGAATATTGCCATCCTGAAATTATTTCCCGGCATCACACAAAATGTAGTGGAAGCAATAATCAATGCAAAAGGATTGAAAGCCATTGTTATTGAAACATTTGGATCGGGCAACGCAACCACTCAGAAATGGTTTCTAGAAGCAATTAAAAAGGCAATTGAAAAAGGAATTGTGATTTTGAATGTAACCCAATGCAATGCCGGAAAAGTGGAGCAAGGAAAATACGCTACGAGTGCTGCCTTAAAAAAGATCGGCGTGATTGGTAGTTATGATATCACTTCAGAAGCAGCAGTTGCTAAACTTATGTTCGTGCTAGGAAACACTTCTGATAAAAAAGAAATTGAAAAAATGTTAAAGAGCGATTTGCGTGGTGAAATGACAGTTTAAATTCAAAACGGAATAAAAACGATTCTTTTACTTACTTTTTTTAAACCTCTATTTTATTGCTTTGTAATAGCGGATATAATCAATTTCAAAAACACTGTTAAAGGTGTTTTCATTCGGACTGTTTTTTCCGGATTGTAAAGCAAGATTTGCAAGTATCGCCATTTTTTCATTCGGAAAAATTTGATTCAAATAATAGGTGTTTCCAGCCTTTATATCTTTACAGTATATATTCTTTCCTCTTTTTGTTTGATAATATGTACTGGTTCTTTTTAATTTCCCATCTATAAACCACTCGATTTTTGTACTATCCCAAACTACGGTGAACGTATGGAAGTCCTGAGAGAAATCTGCTCCTTCATATTTCTTTCCACTCATTTTTTTATTGTAATGAATCGTCATGTGATGGATTTTAGAAAGTTTTTTGGGAGCATACATTCCAAAAGAATTTGTAGGATTCCAAAATTCAAAAACATCAATTTCATTATTTATACCATCTTTTTCGCCATACATCCAAAATGCAGGCCACATGCTTTTTCCTTTAGGGATCTTGCATCGGATTTCAAATTTTCCATAATGAAATTTTTGTTTCGTTTCAATCCAACCTGAAGTGTATTCGTATTGTCTGGTATTTATTTTTCCATCATCCAGTATGAGGCTGTCTGCTTTCCAGTTGACGGCTTTTTTAACCTGGCTTTCTTTTTTCGGAATAATTTTACAAATACCATTTTCCACTTTAATATTGTCAAGCGTATAATACTCGCTTGACCCTTCGTTCTCAAAAGACCCTTGTGAATATTCCCTATTTTTCCATTTGTTTAGATCAAGGTTGTTGCCTTCAAAGTTGTCTTCAAAAGCTATTTCCCATTTCCCTTCAGCACAATTGCCATTTGCAGTGGCAATTGTTTTTTGTTTTTGAGCAAATGAAAAATTGTTTCCAGATAAAATAGCAATAAGTAAAATCGTTTTTTTCATACTGATTTAATATTAAATAATTCCTAGTCCCAAGAGTATTGAAAAAATAAAAAGTAGCAATGCAACAAGGAGCTGAATGGTTTTTATAGTTATTTTTTTCAACAATTTATTTCCGATAAATGCTCCAGCGAAAGCGGCAAGTGTGGCACTAATGATCAAAGGATAATTAAAGATGTGCTCCGTGAAAAAGATCTGTTTTGAGTAAACGGATAGGCGTGAAATATCGACTAAACAAGCGATCACAACACCTGTAGCGATGTATGCTTCTTTCGTTAGACCTGAACGGATCAAAAATGCAGAACGCAATGCCCCTTGATTCCCTGATAATCCTCCGAAAAAACCGCTTAATACTCCCCCTAAGGGCAAATATTTTTTATCGAATTGTAAATTTGCTAATGATGGGATAATTTCGAAACAAGAGAAAAAGAACAAAACAAAAGCGATGCTTAGTTTTATCGGCAGGATTATAAACTGTTTGCCAAAAAGATCATACTCCAGTAAAGGCTGCATGTTGCTTAATAGCTGCAATACAAATGCGCCTGCAAATGCAGCAAGAATAGAAGGAATTCCAAATGAAAGCAGTGTTTGTTTATCGGCTTTTTTTCCTAATAAAGTTAATTTGAAAAGATTATTTAAAAAGTGAACAATTGCCGTTAAAGCAATAGATAGTTCGATAGGGAAGAATAATCCAAATACAGGGAGCAGGAGTGTGCCCAATCCAAAGCCCGAGAATAGTGTTAGTCCAGATCCTAAAAATGCAACCAAACAGATTAAAATATATTCCATATGGATTTAAATTTATACAAATCTATGAATATTGTTTTGTGTCAACGGATATATGCACTAAACTTTTATTACATTTGCAATCCTGAAATTTAAAGGGGCGGCAGTGAATAACCGGAGAGGTGTCAGAGTGGCCGAACGAGCATGCCTGGAAAGCATGTATACTCGCAAGGGTATCGCGGGTTCGAATCCCGCCCTCTCCGCAGAATTAAACCATAAGCTGTTGATTAACAATAGTTTGTGGATTTTTTATTGCTTATTTAGTCAGCATTTAGTCAATAGTGTTGTAAAAAACTGTTAATTATTTGATTTTTTTTTAAGTAGTCTTTTACTTTTTGCTCTGTTTTTTTTAATACGGCTATTGAATTTTCCCATCCCTTTCTTTCTTTTTAACTAATATAGAACCCTTCTTTTTTTAATTTCTCAATCCAGAATATTTACATCTTCTGCTTTATTCGGTACTCCAAATTTAGTTGAAGATGAAATAACCTCATTTACTTTCATAAATGTTTCTAAACTATATTTACCTTATTTCTTCTTATCAAAAGATTTTGTGCTATTATTTTTCACATCAACCTTCTCTGCGCCTGCACCCATAGAAATAATTTTAAACTCAGTTCTTCTGTTTTTTTGATGTTCATCTTCTGTACAGTTAGATT
>CANIFU010000058.1 GCA_947466965.1 Bacteroidota bacterium | reverse complement strand
GTCTCCACATAATCCTCATAGCTAGGTTTTGCGATAAAAGAAACGTTTTGTAAACACTTTTCCACAACATCACTCATTTGTAAAAAGCCAATTTCATCTTTTAAAAAAGCAGCAACGGCAATCTCGTTTGCTGCATTTAAAACACAAGGAGCATTTCCGCCTTTGTTCATTGCATCAAAAGCAAGTGCAAGGTTACGAAATGTTTTTGTATCGGCTTGTTCAAATGTAAGTTGAGGATAATTCATAAAATCGAAACGAGGGAAATCGGATTTCATCCTATCGGGATAACCAATCGCATATTGTATTGGTAATTTCATATCCGGTAAGCCCATTTGTGCTTTCATGCTTCCATCTGTGAACTGAACAAGTGAGTGAACGATGCTTTGCGGATGAACAATCACATCGATCTGTTCGGGTTTTAATCCGAATAGCCATTTTGCTTCAATAACTTCTAATCCTTTATTCATCAAAGATGCAGAGTCGATGGTAATTTTTGCGCCCATCTCCCAGTTCGGGTGCTTGAGTGCTTGTTCTTTTTTTACTGAGCTTAAAAAAGAGCTGTCTTTACCTCGGAAGGGTCCGCCCGAAGCGGTTAAATAAATTTTTTCAATCGGGTTGTGAAATTCACCGGCCAAACATTGAAAGATAGCCGAATGTTCAGAATCCACCGGATATAAGTTAACGCCTTTTTGTTTTGCTAGAGCCGTTACAATATCTCCAGCAACAACAAGTGTTTCTTTGTTTGCCAAAGCAATTTGTTTACCCGCTTTGATTGCTGAAAGCGTAGATTCGAGTCCGGCATAGCCAACAATAGCCGCCAACACAATGTCAATCGTGTCCATTTGAACAACTTCCGCAATTGCTTTGTTACCTCCAAAAACTTTGATATCAAAGGAAGACAACGCTTCTTTTACATACTGGTATTTACTTTCATCGGCAACCACAACGGTATTGGGATTAAATTCGATGGCTTGCTTTATAAGCAGATCGGCGTTTCCGTTACCGGTTAGGACCTCTACAGCAAAAGCATCGGGATTAGCTCTGATCACATCAAGTGTCTGCGTTCCTATTGATCCTGTTGAACCAAGTATTGCAATGTTTTTCTTATCTGACAAAATATCTTTTTGTTTATACGTTCATCCCTCTTAGCGAAAGCTGCATTTACATATTTA
This sequence comes from Bacteroidota bacterium, assembly GCA_947466965.1. Classification (GTDB taxonomy): domain Bacteria; phylum Bacteroidota; class Bacteroidia; order 2-12-FULL-35-15; family 2-12-FULL-35-15; genus 2-12-FULL-35-15. Next base: position 16,814 of record CANIFU010000058.1, on the reverse strand, counting down.
ATTACCGTATCGAAAAACGGCATTCTCTTTTACAAGATTTTTTTGTTAAAACACCATGTATCCCTCTGGATCAATAGCACTTCCGTTGTACCACAATTCGAAATGCAGGTGCGGACCGGTTGTTTGTTCCCCTGAATTGCCAATGATTGCAATTGGTTCACCAGATTTAACATAATCCCCCACTTTTTTTAATAAAACAGAATTGTGTTTATAAACAGAAATTAAATTGTTTGAATGTTGAACAGAAATGGTATAGCCTGTTTCGGACGACCATGTTGCCAAAACAACTGTACCGTCTAATGTAGCTTTTATAGGTTCGTTTTCCGGTCCAACAATGTCGATCCCGAAATGCTGATCTTTACTTTTGAATTGTTCCGAAACAACTCCTTTGATTGGCGTAAAGAAGAAAAAGTTACTGATTCCGTTTTTATTGGTTTCGCTACCATAAGCCAAGCTGTATTTGTCTTGCGACTCAATCGACTGCTTTAATGCGGCTTCTTTTTGGGAGGCATTTAGCGATAATTTTTCATACTCTTTGCTTTTATCCGGTCGGTTTTTAGTTGTATCTGGTTTTGTATTTCCTCGTAAAACGTTGGTTATGTTTTCGTTAAACATGTTTTGTTCTATAAGTGCTTGTTCCAATGAATCAGCGTGCATGGCCATTTTAATAAGTTCTCTGCGCATTCCAACATCCGCATAACCCGGAATATATTCTCGAACAGGAGTAAAAGCAATGAGGGAGGTCACTAACATAACCATTACAATGGTAACGGATCCCAATAAAATTACTAGTCCGAGTGGAGTAAGACGAATAGAAAGATTTTCTTCAAAAGTGTCGTCATTCATCACTACCAAACGGTAGCGATGGCGCAAACGCTGCAAAAACTTCTTCTTCTGTTCGTGTTGATCACTCATATATTTTACAAATATCGCAAATATTTTTGGTTAAAGGAGGCATTTATTTCTGTTGCTTACTGCGTAATAATTACTATTTTGTGGTGTTTTTTACTAAAAATAAAATATTTTTGTGATTCTGCAGTTATATGTTGTTACGGCAAATTAAAGCGGCATCTTTTTAATAGGCAGAAACAGGACACGAAGCATGAAAAATAAAAGCAGTTATTATTTTAAAATTAGTTGTTTAGTTTGTTTGGCATTTTTAATGAATGCTTGCAAAACAAATAAAAACACCTTCATGCACCGCGGGTGGCACAACATGACGGCTCGTTTTAATGGCTATTATTATTCAAATGAAAATATAAAAGAAACGGTAAAAAAAATCGAGAAATCAAATAAAGATGATTTTTCAAAAACACTTCCACTATTTATTTATACCAATAACACTACCTCCAAAAACTATTTCAGTGATTGTGATAAAACGATAAAAAAATCATCGGTAGTTATTCAGCGGCATGCAATTACTGAAAAAAAATCAAAAAAAGAGATACCAAATGCATGCAAATGGATTGATGAAAATTACATGTTGATCGGTAAAGCACATTTTTACAAACGCGATCTTTTTTCAGCTTTGGAAGCGTTTGAATATGTCTCAAAGATCTATCCGAATCCTTCCGCGAAATACAATGGGATGCTCTGGATGATCCGAACAAACAATGAGATAGGAAGCTATTCTCTTTCAGAAGCAAGTATTGACGAAATCAGGAATGCTACAGATTTCCCAACAGGTAGGTCGTATCAAAGGGAACTAGCAGCTGTCACAGCAGATTATTTCATTAAAAGGGAAGACCTATCTCCCTCTATCAAACACCTGATGAAAGCAATTGCACTTACAAAAAAAAAATCAACAAAAGCTCGGTACACCTATATATTAGCTCAGGTTTATGAGAAGTTGGGGGATAATAAAAAAGCATCACAATATTACTCTATGGTTCCCGGCTTGCATCCTTCTTACGATATGGCTTTTAACGCACAAATAAATCGAGCAAAGTTATATGACATCGCTTCCGGAGGAAGTAAGATTATTAAAAAGCAATTGAATAAAATGCTTCGTGACGATAAAAATATTGAGTTTCAAGATCAGATTTATTATGCACTAGCTGATATCGCTCAAAAAGAAAATGATACCCCGCTCGCCTTAACATATCTTGGAAAGTCGATAAGCGCAAGCACTTCTAATAATACGCAAAAAGCATTGTCCTATTTAAAACGAGCGGATCTCTATTTTGAAAAACCGGATTATAAAAATGCGCAGGCGAATTACGATAGTTCAATTACTTTTTTACCAAAGGATTATCCCGATTATGCCCTTATTGATGAAAAGAAAAACAGTTTGACAGCCTTGGTAACAAATCTGAATATAATATCACTTGAAGATAGTTTACAGCGCATTGGAAAGATGTCTGAAAAAGATCGGGAGCAAATGGTTGAAAAAATGATTTCGAAAATAGAGGAAGATGAAAAAAGAAAAGAAGAGGAGCGCTTGTTTCAATTAAGTAATCCTCAGCTTGCTACAACTCCCCCAAAAACAGACAATACCGATCAGGGCTCTAGTGCTTGGTACTTTTATAATCCTACAACGGTTAGTTTTGGTGTTGGTGCATTTAATAAAAAGTGGGGTGCGCGCAAACTAGAAGACAATTGGAGACGAAGCGAAAAAGATCAGGGAGTTCAAAATGTGGGCGATGAAAATTCGATTGATTTGTCGGATTCCATTCAACTGCTAAATGGCGGAACGTCATTGCTATCTAAATCAAAAGGTAAAAAAGACAAAAAATTTTATTTGAAAAATGTGCCAACTACTCCGGATGCCTTTGCAAAGTCTGATACTAGAATTATTGAAGCCTATTATAAAGTTGGTTCTATTTACAAAGAACAATTATTGAATAACCTGAAGTCGACAGAAACATTTGAAGAGTTAATAAAACGCTATCCCGAAAACAAGTACAAACTGAATTCGTACTATCAACTATATCGTATTTATTTAGCGATGAACAATCTTCCGAAATCCGATTTTTATAAAAACATTTTATTAAAAGATTATCCGGATTCAGATTATGCCACAATCATTAAAACACCCAGCTATGCTGCAGATATAGCAGCAAGTAAAAGTCAGGTAGAAAACTTTTATACTGAAACATACCAGCTATATAGTTCAGGTAGTTACGCCCAGGCATTTGGAAATTGTAAAAAAGCAGATACGTTGTATTCGAAAAGTAATTTAATGCCTCGGTTTACTTTTTTGAAAGCTCTTTGTATAGGACGAATCCAAGATGTAAATGCTTTTGAAAGTGCTTTAACGCAAGTATTAATTCAATATCCAAAGGATCCTGTAAAAGGAAAGGCTCAGGAAATATTGGATATGATCAAGAAACAAAAGAATCCCGAACCACCAATCGTTATAGCAGATTCGATTGTTGCAAAACCAAAATCCAAATTTATTTTTAATGAAGATGGAGAATATTATTGTGTTATAATAATTGAAAATGGAAAGGGAGATTTGAATAAATTTAAAACTAAACTTTCCGATTTTAATACCGAATCGTTTAGTACGGCCGACATTTCAATTTCAAGTATTTTTTTAGATATTACGCACCAGCTGGTGAGTGTAAAAGCATTCGATGGCAAAGACAGAGCAATGAATTATTTTAGTAACGTGTCGTCAAAAATTGAACTGTTTGTAGATCTTGAAAAAGGAACCTACCAGTCTTTTATCATCTCAGCAGAAAATTATGCGATTTTTTATAAGGATAAAAACATAGAAGAGTACCAGGATTTTTTCACTCAACATTTCAAATAACTTGACTTTTTGCTCGAAATAGACTAGTTTTATCCCCCAAACGCCCAAAAACTATTAAAATGTTCAATAAAATGACAAAAAACAACATTTCAGAAAACCCATCCGTAAATTTAATTGGGGCAGGTACAATCATTGAAGGTGATATTACCACAAATGGAGATATTCGTATTGATGGTTCTTTAAAGGGATCAATAAATGTAAAAGGGAAATTGGTGGTTGGGGTTTCTGGAAGCATTGAAGGTGAAATAATTTGCCAGAATGCAGATATTTCTGGAACCATAAAAGGAAAGATTGGAGTATCTGAGCTTTTATCATTAAAGGTTTCAGCAAAATTAAGCGGAGACATTATAACCAATAAAATAGCAATTGAGCCGGGAGCAGCATTCTCGGGTTCGTGCAGTATGGGTGGAGTAATAAAAGATATTAAAGGTGGAACAGCTGAAAAAAACAAGCTTGCCGAAAAAACAGCATAACGGCTATTTGAAATATTCTGGAATGGCGGTTCAGATGGCCACCATTATTATTGGTGGCGTATTGGGTGGGGTAGAATTAGACAAATGGCTGGCTTTGAAATTTCCCGCTTTTACATTAACTCTTACATTGCTTTCCGTTTTTCTGGCAATATATTATTTTATCAAAGACGTAATAAAAAAATAAATCACTGCGAGGTCGCTTCCCCAAATAAAAATGAGTTCAACTTTTAAACCTTTTTTGCTAAAGCTTTCTTTTTTTTCAATTGTTACATTAGGTTTCCTTCTTATTTGGGAACAATTCGCTTCCGACCGATTTCAAAGCGATTTTATGTGGGCTTTGTGGTTCTTTTTCTTTGCAAGCACAGCATTTATTCATTACATCCTGATCTCAGTTTCGGAAAAGGATCCCAAGCGCTTTATTGGTTTTTATCTCGGAATTACGGGCATTAAACTGTTCGCTTATTTGAGTATCATAACTGCTTACGCATTGCTAAAAAAAGAGGCCGCCCTGGGTTTTACACTTTGGTTTTTGGTCCTCTATTTTTTATATAGTGGTTTCGAAGTAGTTATGCTGTTAAAGCAGTTCAAAAAACAAAATTAGTCGCTCATAATCAGCACTTTGTATTACTGAATAATCTACTGAAAGAAATCAGTAAAAAAACACCTCCAAAATTTTTCAAATCGTTGTTTTATTGCCTAAGTTTGCACCCGAATTTTAAAAACGGAGAAACGCATTTCGGAAATGGCTAACAAAATCAATATATCCAAGCATTTTTTACTAATTGTGGCAATGCTTTTTGTCGCCATAACCACTTTTGCATACGAACCGATGGATAATCAGCAGCATTTAAATGCGGCTGCTCCAAACGAACACAGCGAAAAAGAGCATGTAGAAAGTACAACTTTTGATGCAGGTAAAATGATTTTAGAACACGTTGCTGATTCTCACGATTGGCATATGTGGGGTGAAGGAGATCACGCTGTTTCAATTCCATTACCAATCATTATTTATTCCGATAAAGGATTTGATGTATTTTCTTCATCTCGCTTTCACCATGGTCACGCATCTTTTCAAAGCAAGTACAATTACCGTTTACACGAAGGAAATGTTGTTGTTTTCGATGATCTTACAGGAAATATAGATGAAGAGGCAACAGCAAAACTGACAGATTTCTCTCTTACCAAAAATGTGGCATCCATGCTTGTTACGATGTTGTTGATGTTGTGGGTTTTTATTACCGTAGCAAAAGCATACAAAAACAATCAGGGAAAAGCCCCACGAGGATTACAGTCGTTTGTTGAACCATTGATTATATTTGTTCGTGATGATGTTGCAAAACCAAGTATAGGCGATAAGCGCTATGAAAAGTTTATGCCATTTCTTTTAACTGTTTTCTTTTTTATCATGTTCAGTAATTATTTGGGTTTAATTCCAGTTTTCCCCGGTGGAGTCAACTTAACAGGAAGTATTTCTATTGCAATGGTATTGGCTGGATTTACGCTATTGATCACTTTCGTTGTGGCGAACAAACATTACTGGCGACATGTATTTGCAATGCCGGGAGTTCCTATTCCTGTGTTGATTATTCTAACTCCAATCGAAATTTTAGGTGTTTTTCTCCGCCCTTTTGTATTGATGATACGATTGTTTGCAAACATTACAGCCGGCCATATTATTGCATTGGCATTTTTTAGTTTGATTTTTATTTTTGGTGAAATGAATACGGGCTTAGGTTTCGGTGTTTCCATATTCTCTTTGGTGTTTACTGTATTTATGGGCTTTTTGGAATTGCTAGTAGCGTTCTTACAAGCGTATGTGTTTACGCTTTTATCAGCGATTTATTTTGGTTCTGCCATTGATGAGGGTCATGATGTTCACAATCACGTTGACGATCACGCAGTAGAAAAGCATTAAAAAATTGAATTCTGATTGGGTAGCTTTGCCGGCAGTCAGAATGTATCATTTTCCGGTAGGGCAAAAAAATAAAACAACACACTATGTTATCATCAGTATTATTAGAAGTTAGCAACACGTATGGTATTGCAGCTTTAGGAGCAGGTTTAGCAGCAGTTGGAGCAGGTATCGGTATCGGTCGTATTGGCGGATCTGCACTTGAGTCAATCGCTCGTCAACCTGAGGCAATCAACGACATCCGTTCGAACATGATTCTTGCGGCTGCCCTTGTTGAAGGTGCTGCGTTCTTTGCGATGGTTATCGGACTATTAGTAGTTTTGATCATCAAGTAAAAAACAAAAAATTGTCTGCAGGGTTGCTGCAGACAATCTTTTTAAACGAAATTATTTTGGGCTGTCACTTTGAGCAGATTAGAAAAGCAAAGCCTTAGACGATAAAAAAACTAAAAACTAAAAACAATGGAATTAGTAAAACCCTCGATCGGCTTAATTTTTTGGATGGCTGTTTCTTTTTCAATCATTCTTTTCTTGTTGAAAAAATTTGCATGGAAACCTATTCTTGGAATGATTAAAGAGCGCGAACAATCAATAGAAAATGCTTTAGCAGCGGCTGAAAATGCAAAAGAAGAAATGAAAGCATTGCAATCTAACAACGAACGAATTTTGGTTGAAGCAAGAGCTGAACGTGATCAATTGTTGAAAGATGCACGCGAGATCAGAGAAAAAATGATTGCAGATGCAAAAGGTTTGGCAACAAAAGAAGGCGAACGTTTATTGACGATTGCTCGTGATAATATTCAAAATGAAAAAATGGCCGCGATCACTGAACTTAAAAATCAGGTGGCAACATTATCAATTGAAATTGCAGAGAAAATTTTAAAATCAGAATTATCTTCTGACGAAAAACAAAAAACATTGGTAAATACGTTATTAAAAGACGTTAACTTAAACTAGATATAAGATGGCTGATATGAGATTTTTAAAACAGCTCATATCTTAGGTCTCAATTTTCAATTCTCAAAAAATGCAAGGAACAAGAGTAGCATCGCGATACGCAAAATCATTCATCGACTTGACGATGGAGCAAGGAGTTTTCGAGCAAGCTTATGGCGATATGAAAACAATTGTTGAATTGTGTAAATCAAATCACGATTTTGTAACATTCTTAAAGAGTCCTATTATTAAAACAGATAAAAAACAAGCTGTTTTAAAAGAAATATTTGCTGGAAAACTAAACAAAGTAACGGATACGTATATTCAATTGATTACGACTAAAAAAAGAGAGATTTATTTGTCGGAAATTGCTGTTGAATTTGTAAATCAATACAAAGAGAAAAAGAAAATCCTAACGGCAGTTGTTACCACAGCTAACGGTATTGATGATGTCATTCGTAAAAAAGTAATGGAGATCGTTAAGGGTGTTAGCGCAAGTGAAGTGGTATTAGAAGAAAAAATTAACAATGACATTATCGGTGGATTTATAATTCGTGTTGGCGATAAACAAATAGACGCGTCTATCGCAAAAAAAATAAACAACTTAAAGCGTACATTCAAAGAAAATCCATTTATCAAAGAAATTTAATCACAAGTAAATTAACAATAAGAAGAAGAAGTGACATTGCTTCAACTTTTTTACTTTATAACTTTAAACTTTTAACTTATTTAAAAATGGCTGAAGTAAAACCCGCAGAAGTATCTGCAATTTTAAGACAACAATTATCCGGATTTAAATCTGAGCAGGAATTGGAAGAGGTTGGCACCGTGTTGCAAGTAGGTGATGGTATCGCTCGTATCTACGGACTTTCTAAAGTACAGTCGGGAGAGTTGATCGAATTCGCTAGTGGATTAAAAGGAATTGTATTGAATCTTGAAGAAGATAACGTAGGCGCTGTAACGTTGGGTTCATCAAATGATATTAAGGAAGGTGATGTTGTAAAACGTACCGGAAAAATTGCTTCTATTCAGGTTGGTGAAGGAATGTTAGGTCGCGTTGTTGATACAATGGGTAACGCAATTGATGGAAAGGGACCAATTACCGGAACATTATATGAAATGCCGTTGGAGCGAAAAGCGCCGGGTGTAATCTATCGTCAGCCGGTTACAGAACCGTTACAAACTGGTTTGAAAGCGATTGATGCGATGATTCCTATCGGACGTGGACAACGTGAGTTAATTATTGGTGATCGTCAAACAGGTAAAACTGCGGTTGCAATCGATACGATCATCAATCAAAAAGAATTTTACGAAGCAGGTCAACCTGTATTCTGTATCTATGTTGCAATCGGACAAAAAGGTTCTACTGTAGCAAATATTCAACGTGTATTAGAGGAAAACGGCGCAATGGCATATACTGTGATTGTTGCTGCAACAGCATCTGATCCTGCTCCAATGCAATTTTACGCGCCATTTGCTGGTGCTGCAATTGGAGAGTTCTTCCGCGATTCTGGTCGTCCGGCATTGATCGTATACGATGATTTATCAAAACAAGCGGTTGCTTACCGTGAGGTGTCCTTATTGTTACGTAGACCTCCGGGGCGTGAAGCTTATCCAGGTGACGTGTTTTACTTACACAGTCGTTTATTAGAGCGTGCTGCAAAGATCAACTCGAATGACGACATTGCTAAAAACATGAATGACTTACCGGATTCTATTAAAGGAATTGTAAAAGGTGGTGGATCATTAACAGCTTTGCCAATCATTGAAACACAAGCGGGTGACGTTTCTGCATACATTCCTACAAATGTTATTTCCATCACTGATGGTCAAATTTTCTTGGAGTTGAATTTGTTCAATGCGGGTGTTCGTCCGGCAATTAACGTTGGTATCTCTGTATCACGTGTGGGTGGTAACGCTCAGATTAAGTCAATGAAGAAAGTAGCTGGTACATTGAAGTTGGATCAAGCGCAATACCGTGAATTAGAGGCATTCTCTAAGTTTGGCTCCGACTTAGATGCTGCAACAAAATCTGTTCTTGATAAAGGTGCACGTAACGTGGAAATCCTTAAGCAAGCTCAGTTTTCCCCAGCGCGCGTTGAACAACAAATTGCTATTATTTATTGCGGTACAAAGGGTTTATTGCGTAATATTCCAATCAATAAAGTAAAAGAATTTGAAGCGGAATACATTTCTTTTTTAGAAGCGAAACACAAGAATATTTTAAATGACTTGAAAGCAGGAAAATTTACTGATGAGATTACAAACGTGTTGGAGGCTGTAGCGAAAGATTTATCTGCAAATTATAAATAAGAATTGAGACAATAGATTTGAAACAGGAGACGATTATTTCATCTCTCAAATTTATAGTCTAACATCTACTAAAATGGCAAATTTAAAAGAGGTTCGTAACCGAATAGTATCTGTAAGTTCAACACAGCAAATTACAAGTGCCATGAAAATGGTGAGTGCTGCTAAGTTGCGCAGAGCTCAGGATGCAATAACTCAAATGCGTCCTTATGCAAGTAAACTGAAAGACATTTTAGAGAACTTAAGCGCAAGTTTAGATAGCTCTGAGGGAGTTTACTCAAAACAACGCCCTCTTAAAAGCGTTTTGTTGGTTGTAATCACATCCAACCGAGGATTGTGTGGCGGGTTTAACGCAAACGTATTAAAAGTAGCGAGTAAACTTGCCCGTGAAGATTATAAAGAATTTAATGTAAGCGTTTTGTGTATTGGAAAAAAGGCCTCCGACTATTTTAAAAAAACAGAGTATGGTATTATCGGTTCTGACATGCCTCGCGGTTTGAATGAATTATTTGATGAACTAACCTTTTTAAATGTAGCTCCTGTTGCTGAAAAAATAATGGAGGTGTTTGCTGCCAGTCAGTTTGACAAAGTAGAATTGGTATATAATCAATTTAAAAATGCGGCTGTTCAACTTACAACGGTAGAACAATATTTACCAGTTCAGGCTCCCGTTACAGAGAATAAAACAAAATCAACGGAGTATATTTTTGAACCGAACAAACAATTTATCGTGGAAGATTTAATACCTCGTTCATTAAAAACACAATTGTTTAAAGCATTATTAGATTCGCATGCAGCTGAGCATGGTGCGCGAATGACATCGATGCACAAAGCAACAGATAATGCCGGAGCATTGATCAAAGAATTGAAATTAACATATAACAAAGCCCGTCAGGCAGCAATAACAAACGAGATTTTGGAGATTGTTGGTGGAGCCGAAGCTTTGGCAGGATAGCGTTAGCTGTCGGATATTTGATATTTGAAGACTCACAAAAATGTGGGTCTTTTTTATTTCAGCATAACCTTTTGGAAGTAAGCCCCACAAAAAAAAGAGATGGATAGATGATCGTAATTATAATTTATTTTCTCAGCTTCACGTCCACTTTTGGGGTATCCTGCAAATTACCACGTGCTACTTCAATATTTATTTTTGCATCTTCTGCTTTCGGCATCAAAGCAGCAACTTTGCTTTTATTTAGCGCAGGAATAAGTGCTGGTGCAATTTTTCCAACAGGACGATATAGTAACGATTCCTCTTTAGTTTTAAAAGAAACCATCGGATAACTTTCTTCTACTGCATCAATCATAAAAATTAACACACTCATCATCAAAGCAAATTTTAAGGATCCTAAAATGGCACCACCAATTTTATTGACTGCACTCAAAGCAAGCCCTTCTATCATTTTTTGGATCATCTTCGCAACAAGGAAAACAAACACAATAATTATTAGAAAAGTGACAGCAAAAGAAATGATTGGCAGATATGGAGAGTTCCAATCTAAATGATCTTTTATTTTCTGCGCGATGTAATCCGAAAAAGTTACCCCTCCCCAAACACCTAAACTAAAAGCAACCAAAGTTGCAGCCTCTATAATGAGTCCTTTTGTAAAGCCTTTGTAAAGTCCCCATACAAGCGGAATACAAAGTAAAATATCAATATAGTTCATAAAATAATTTTTAAAATAGAATTAGAGAAAATTCGAATGTAACCAAAATTAAACCATAAAAAGTTCATTACAAAGAAAGTTCGAAACACATTTTGAAAACCATACAAGTCGTAAAACTTATGAAACATGCATTGTTCAATTACTCCCCAATAATACTAATAATTATAAAAGAACCCCTCTTTTCTATTGATATCATCCTTGTCAAGTAATCGTGCTATTTAAACTTTTTAAAATTCGTTCTTATAATAGGGCACTCTGCATGTATTTTAATTTGTATTTTTACTTACTAATAATATATTCCTGTGTCTGCAAAAAAAAAACTGCTTCTTCTTCTTTTTATAACGCTTTCAATGTTTGCGGATGCTCAGAATAAACCATTCCAGAAAAATGATGGCGCCCCCGCTTTAGGTAAAATCAAAGGTGTCGTAATCGATAATAGTACCAAGCAAAAAGTTGAATTCGCAACAATCGCTCTATATAAGCAAAAAGATTCCTCATTAGTGAATGGAGTAGTTGCAGGTATAAACGGTGATTTTCAACTTGTGGAAATTCCCTACGGTCGTTATTTCATGAAAATAAATTTTATTGGTTACAAGCAGCTTGTTATCGATTCTATTGCGATACGACCATTCTCAGCTGAAATAAATTTAGAACAGATACAATTAAAAAGTAATACAGAGCAATTGGTTGAAGTGGAGGTGAGCTCCGAAAAAAGCACACTTCAGCTGGGAATCGACAGAAAAATTTTTAATGTTGAGAAGAGTATTGTGAGTGAAGGGGGTTCTGCTTCTGATGTTTTACAAAGTATTCCCAGCATTTCAGTTGATATCGATGGCAATATAAGCATGCGTGGCAGCGGAAATGTTACAGTATTAATTGATGGTAAGCCTTCTGGATTAACAGGTTCCAGTCGTGCGGCAATTTTGCAGCAAATTCCTGCCAGTAGTATTGAAAGCATCGAGTTGATCACTAACCCATCTGCAAAATACGATCCCGATGGGATGTCTGGAATCATCAATGTGATTACAAAAAAAAATAAATTAAATGGTTTAAATGGTTCACTAAGTGTTGGTGTAGGAACGGGGGATAAATATAATGTGGCAGCGAGTATCAGTTACAGAAATTCAAAAGTGAATGTGTATGCAAATTATGGATTCCGTTCGAATAATAGAACAGGCGGCGGATCCACTTTGCGGCAAAACTTTTTATCGGATACTACCTTTTATCTGAGCCAGGATTTTAACTCATTGAACAAAACCATTTCACACAATATAAAAGGAGGAATCGATTTTTATCTGAACGATAGAAATACCCTTGGGGCTGCTGTTTTATATAATACAGGTTCTGAAAGTAGTTCTGAAGTAGTTAATTATTTTGAAGCCAATAACAACAATGTTACTTCAGCCAGCTATGCACGTGATGTGGAAACAGGTGAAACGCCAACGAATATCGATTATAATTTAAATTATAGAAAAACGTTTTCAAAACCCAAAAAAGAGTTTCTCTTTGACGCCACCTATTCAGATGCAAGTGCATTTAAAAACGAAAGTTATTCAGAAAGAAATTATACGTTAAAATATGAGCCGAAGAACGTAAGTCCTTTCAAACAAAACACGGAAACGAATTCAAAAAACAATATAATTTCAGCACAAGTGGATTATGTTCAACCGTTTAAAAATCAGATGAAATGGGAGTTGGGTGCAAAAACAACCCTGCGGACAATCGGGAGTGATTTTTCCTCCAATGTATTCGATTATTCAGCAACCGCTTTTATTCTGGATACGAACCTGAGTAATAATTTTCTGTATAAGGAAAATATTTACGCCGCTTATTCAACCTATTCGGGAACTCTTAAAAGTTTAGGATATCAACTTGGTTTAAGAGCAGAAGAAGCAAATACAACTTCTAAGCAAATCACTACGGGTGAAACGTTTATTTATAATTATTTTAATTTATTTCCTTCAGTACATCTGTCCCAAAAGTTGAAAAAAGAACAAGAGCTTCAGGTGAGTTACAGCAGAAGAATTAACCGTCCGAACACGAGAAACCTTAATCCGTATAAAGATTATTCGGATCCATATAATATTCGCTACGGTAATCCATATTTACGCCCCGAATATATTAATTCCTATGAGTTGAGTTATATGAAATATTTAAAAAAGGGGGTCCTAACATCAACGGCCTATTTTCGCCAGACAGATGGCGTAATTCAGCGCTATAAAATTATTTCTGATAGTACAACTTCCTTTATAACGTTCATTAATATTGATAAATCACAGTCATATGGAATAGAGCTTATAGTAAAAGCAGACCTAACGAAATGGTGGAATATTACCTTTAGTGCAAATGGTTTTCAAACAGTTATCGATGGAGGAGCACAAGCCGATTTACAAAATGAAAATCTGAGTTATATCATTAAGCTATTATCGAATATGCGTATCTGGAAAAATATGGATATTCAATTTACTGCAAATTATATGGGTCCCACAGCAACACTTCAGGGAGAAGTTAAGTCAATTTTTACAATGGACTTGGGGTTGAAAAAAGAAATATTTAAAAATGCCAGTTTGAGTTTGAACATATCAGATCTAACGGATGCTCGTAAAATGCAAATTGTGGCGAACAACGATCCAGCATTTTATCAGGAGATGAATCGGAAAAGAGAATCACGCATTGCAACATTAACGTTTAGTTACCGTTTTGGTAAGATGTCTGAAACTAAAAAAGGACGTCAAGATAAGCCTGGAGGTGTCGATAATGGTGGAGGTGATATAGGAATGTAACATTCCCTCAAGCCAACAACGTCTAACATTATATTTTAATACCAATTACCAACATGTCATCAACCTGTTGCAAAACGCCTCTCCATGCTACAATGGAGCTCTCTAAAGCAATTTGCTGCTGTTCCATTGAAAACCCATTAAGGTTTAAAAGCATGGCTTTAAATTGAGCCAATTTAAATTTCTTACCATCTGGTCCGCCAAACTGATCAGCATATCCGTCAGAGAAAATATAAATGACATCTCCTGTTTCTATTTGGAAAACATGATTTGTATACTGTTTTTGTTGTGTTCCTGTATAGCTTCCGATCGCTATATTATCTGGTTTAAATTCGATTAGTTCTTTTCCTCGTATAATAAACAAAGGATTATAAGCTCCTGCATATTGCAGTTCCATTGTTTTTAAATTAATGGAACACAAAGCAATGTCCATTCCATCTCTGAATTTTGTTCCTTCAAATGTTTGATTCAAGGTTTCATTCACTCCTTTGTTTAATTTATCTAATAGTTTCGAGGGAATGATTTCACTGTTTTCAATAACGGCCTGGTTCAAAATGGATGATCCAACAATACTCATGAAAGCACCCGGTACACCGTGTCCAGTGCAATCAACCGCTGCAAATAAAACTTGGTCACCTTTTTTATCGAGCCAATAAAAGTCGCCACTTACTATATCTTTTGGTTTAGCAAAAACAAATGAATTCGGAAAAATATCTTTGAACACATTTTCTGGTGGAAGTATTGCTTCCTGAATTTTTTTTGCATACCGGATACTGTCAGTAATAGCTTTGTTTTTTTCAGTTAATTCAACATTTTTAATTGCCAACTCTTCTGTTCGCTCTTCTACTTTTTCTTCCAGTACTTTTTTGGCAGTTTTTAATTTTTGTGTCCGCATTTTATCAAAAAAATACAATCCGAAGATCGCAAACAAAAAGACTAGAACATAAAATACGGCAGTTTGCCAGAATGGAGGAGCAATATAAAATTTGTATTCTGATGCTCTTATGTTTCCTGTTCCGTCATTATTGAACGCGCGTACTAAAAAGGTATATGTTCCGGGAGGAAGATTCGTATAAACGGCTTCACTTGCAGTGGTTATTCCTGGAAGCCAATCTTTATCAAATCCTTCTAACTTGTATTGATAGCTTACTTTTTGCGGGTTATTTAAACTTATGCCAACAAAATTAAATGTTAAATGATTTTCATTGTATTTGAAACGTGCATCATCAGGAAAATCAAAATCTTTCATGAATAATTTTAATCCGGTGATAAATGTTTTTGGCTCGGTGGAATTTGTTTTATCTTCTTTTGGGCTGTATTTTACAGCGCCCATAATGGTTCCATACCAAAGGTTTCCTCCTTTATCTATACAAACAGCATTCGGATTTGTTTCAACACCCAGAAAACCTTCTGCTTTTCCATAGTGTACAAACGTATTGGTTTTTTCCTCAAAGCGATCGATACCTCTGCTACTTCCGATCCAGATATGATTTTCATTATCCGCAATAATTGAATAGGGAGAATCGGTTGTCAATCCTTCTTTTACAGTATAGTTTGTAAATTTATTTCCGTCATATTTATAAAGACCGCCACCGTATGCACCAAACCAAAGGTTATGGTTTTTGTCTTCATTGATACATAAAATAAAACGATGATTCATTCCGTCTTGTTCATCAAATGTTTTAAAACTGGAACCGTTAAACATTGACAAACTCCCACCTAACGCACCAAACCAAAGGTTTCCTTTGGAATCTTTAAAGATCCTGTAAACGTTATTACCCCCGAGTCCGTCAGCGATTGAATAATTACGGAAAGTTTTTGTCGACAGCTCAAATTTTGATGCACCCTCTTTCGTTCCAAACCACAAATTTCCTTTGTTGTCATCGCTTATTGCATAAACTACATCGCCTGCCAGTCCGTCTTCTTTTGTATATGGTTCAAAACGTTCAGTTGATCTATTGAATTTACATACTCCGCCAAAACCTGTTCCAAACCAAAGGTTTCCTTCTTTGTCTTCAAAAGATGAAAGCACAACATTGCTTGATAAGCCATCTTTGGTTGTATAATTTTTTATCGTGTGATTTTCTTTTTTATTCAGTTCAGAATAGCTGAAAGAGATCTTTGAAATTCCATCATTAGTTCCCAGCCAGATATTTCCTTCTTTGTCGCAAAGGGTTGTCCAAACAAGATTATTTACAATGAGATCAGACTCATCGTATATTTGAAAACGCTCACCATGGTATTGGTTTAAGCCAATGTCGGTCCCAATCCAAACAGCCCCTTCACGATCCTGAAAAACGGTGTTTACGTTATAATAATTCAGACCTTGTTTTGTATTGTAATTATAAACGACAGCTTTTGATATTGCTTCTTTACGTTCTTTTGAAGGAAACGGGCTTACTTTTGCAGCGCCACCGCCAGTAGTTCCAATCCATACATTGTGTGATTTGTCTTCGAAAATACAATTTATAAAATCGGCTCCTAATCCATTTTTCATATCAATACGATTGCCTGAATTTTCAATTGCTCTTGTTGGAAGTTTACTGTTGAAATCATCTTTAACAAGAAGCGTGATCACTCCGGCATCGGCACTGCCTACCCAAATTTCGTTGTTATTTACAAAAGCAAGTGTTGTAATTCTATTGCTGTGTAACCCGTTTCCAGTATTTAAAATACTATAAGAAGATGAAGAAGCGAGATCTTTGCCAACACCATAAATAGTGATTCCGATGTCAGTTGCGATCCAGACATTCCCTTTTTGATCTAAGCAGATGTCATATATATTATCACTGCTGAGACCATCTTTTTTATTTAAGGAAATCATTGTTTTTTTATCGGGGTCGTACACAAAAATTCCTGCACCTTCGGTTCCGATCCAAAAACGATTGCTGGCATCTTGTAAGATGGTGGTAACGGTTTTAAATCGTGTATATTCTTCCAGATTTAAATTCTCTATTTTTTTTGTTTTATAATTATACAT
>CANIFU010000057.1 GCA_947466965.1 Bacteroidota bacterium | reverse complement strand
GTATTTTCTGGGCTACGCCAATCGTTTGGAGCACTTGGTGCTTGTATAAAATAACCATGTGTGGGTTGGTCAATACTGCTTAAAGTACTTGTGAAAACTGAAGTACGGCACTGGTGACCATCTGCTCGTCTGCCCCATTGGTAAAGATCCCCGTATGAAGCTGCATCTGTGCTGGAGGTTGCTACTTGAGATGCTCCTAGGTTTCTATCCATCCATATTTTTCCGGTAGGGCTGGTTACATTTACAACAGCAGTAGCTCCTGCACAATTAACGGTACCAGCTGGGAATATACCTAAAGCTAAAGCTACAGCTACACTTAGGGTAAAAGAACAACTTTGTCCACCTACAGTAATGGCAAAACTTGCCGTACCGCTAGAGGTTGGAGTGCCTAAAATTGTATAAACTAAATTTCCTGCGCCCAAAGCTAATGTGCCTGCTGATAAATTGGCTGTTAAACCAAGAACACCAGTAGATGAAACAGCTTGTGCTGCATAGGTGCCTCCATTCCCGCCTGTATAAGGAACAGAAGTACTTACACCACTTGCGGTTGTGCCGCTAGTTAAGGTTCCGGTGTTAGTAGCGCCAACACAGTTGAGTGTAATGATAGTGCCTGTAGTAATTAGTGTTCCGCATGTTTCATTCCAGCCACTTCCTATAAAAAAGTTCAGACAATTTGTAGTGGTATTAAAAATGACCAAACCAGTAGCCGGTGAAACTATGGCATCGCGCTGTGTAGTCGTCATTCTTGGAGGTAAAAAACCTTGTACTGTTGAATTTACTTCTAATTTTGCTGAAGCATTGGGTGTTGTTGTACCCACACCAATGTTACTGCCGTTGTTGTAAAAATTTGTTCCATTTAAAATCCAATTTGTTCCATCCCAATAAGGTGTATTGCCCGCTGCTGTTCCACTGCTTAATAAACCTGTTGCTCCGGTTGCACCATTTATTCCTCTTAATGACAACCAATGCCCACCATTCGCAGTAGTTGTGGTATTTCTGTAATAATAATATCCCGGGAATACACTGTCGGCGCCAATACCTGCAATACCTGTAGCCGTATTAAAAACCAAGAGTCCATCAAAATAATTGGGGTTATTACTCGCATTAAAAGGCCCCGCATGCGACATAGCGGTATAATTCACAAGATCTACACGTGGGTACAGCATGCCTTTTCCTTGGTTGGTAGTGCCGTTCCACAAAGGACTACTGGAAGCATCCATAAATGCAGAGCTGGTATTAATTGCCGAGTTGGCTGCATTTTGGTTGACTTTTACTTGTGCCGTAAGAATCCTCGAAAAGCTAATTAGGGTAAGGAGTAGGAGTATTTTTTTCATTATTTTTTTGTTTTGATAATATAATTAGCTGCCTGAAATTTTTACTTACAACAAAGTAAATATAAAAAAATAAATTGATTATCAGACATAAACTCAACTTAATAAAGCTGTTTCAATTTCGCTGTACGGTATGTTATCGGCTATTTGTATTTGCTTTATAATTTCAAATACTTTTTGGTGGGTTTGCCTGCGTACTGTTTTTTAAAATGCTTCTTGTAAATTTGTTCAAACAGTTGGTCGGCTCAGTAATATAATTCCAATTCATTTTTCTGATTTTTCAATTTAACTTTTTCATATTCTACTTTTCTTAGAAATCTTGAGTAAATTAGTGAAATCTTAAAAAATATATCATACAACAATTATTAAAACTAAAGCTATGAAACCCAAAGTACTTATAATTCTATTGTTTATATCTTTATATGCTTGCAACACATCTTTAAAACCTGATGATGATTTTGGAATTGAACAAAAAAATGATGGGGAATTCGTTGGGGAATTTGTTGAATTTGTTGCAGAAGAAGGTAATTCACATTGGTCTATTCCTAAACGTTTAATTTTCAAGAGTGGGAATGGAGATTCGGTTTTTGTTTATGACATCATTGAAAATGATTGGAGTAATGATAAGATACTTCAGTCAGAGGGAAAAATGTTTTCTTGGAGTGAAGTATTACCAAGAACATCTTTACTTGACTCAATTGTAAATCATCCAGAAAATTTTTATGGTAAACTATTTAAAGTAAGATGGTCAAAATTTTACTTTAAACAAGATGATATAACAGGAGGGACTGATGATGAAAGTATACCATTTAAAGACAATATAACAAATGATACTCCAATATTATTATCAATATCACGTCCTTTTGAAAATAAAAATAGGAGTATCGATAATGAAAAGCAATCGTCCGAGGAAAGAAGTAATAACGAAAATACTAATAATCCTTCCAATTTAACAACTGAAAATGCTAGCAGTAATTTAAATAATAAATCATTCTCAGAAATAAGGGGGTTAATCATAAGTGGAAAAAGAAACACCGTTATAGATGTCCTTGGGGAGCCAAATGAAAAGTTACTTGGCTCTGATTATTCTGTAAAATATTTACATTTCAAATTAGGAATGAGACATGAGTTAACATTGATGGATTATTTAGTTTGGATTTATAATATTGATGAAAATGAATTGTTAGTCGTATTCGACAAAGAAGATAAGGTTTGCAAAGTAGCTTATTCAAAAGATATAAAGCAACCATATGATTTAACTGAATAAACAATGACTAAACGAACCACTAAAATCAAGTGAACTTTAAGTATTTAAGCATTATATATTCATGTTACGTATACGAAATCCTTTTCTGAATAGTTTTTTGTCTTTATTGGGTTGGACCGAGAATACCCATGTAACTCGGCGGAATGAGTACGATACTCAAGGTGAAACTCCTCAATCCCATAACCAAGGATGAAAGATAGATTGGTATTCGTTCAGTATGTCGTGAGATAATGTCAAAGGCTCAGACAAATATCGGTTTACGAAAACCCCCTCAAATTTTTAGAGGGGGTTTTTATTTAATTTAACTAATTAAATATAACCTTATTCAGCATTTTTGTTAACAGTAATATTTGTTTATATTTGAGCAAATAGTAATCTATTTTAATAGTTATGAAAAAAAATATAAAATATATTATCATATTATTTATTCAACTGCTTATTGCTTGTAATGGTAATCATGAAAGTAAAACTGATCCTAATACCACTAATACAAAACAAGTTCAACCTACTAATATTGAAAAGCCGAAAATGGAAGAATGGAGTTGTAATATTTGTAAACAAAAATTTAGTGGCAGAGGTTATGAACTAACTTATGATGGGGCATGTAAAGAAATTGACAAGGGGACGCAAGGCTTTCTTTGCTCTTGCGCATGTGCTAATAAAGCAAGACAGGATTTAAATACTGCCGTTGATGATGCTATAAAGTATGGTAAAAATCACTAATTTCGAAACTAAATAAAACTAAATAAATATGAAAAAGTTAACATTAAAAATCATCGGATTAATTATCACATCAACAATATTATTAAGTTGTGGTAATAAAAATTCTAATGACTCGACAAATGACACCACCAATAAAGTGGAAATAGAAAATATGGAATCAAATTCATCTGAATCTAATACCAATGCCAGTCAGAATAAAGAAAAATGTTCCAATTGTGATGGCACAGGAGTGATAACATGTAAGATGTGCGATGGAACTGGAGCTCTAAAAAACATGCCAGGATTAGATTGCGGGTGCTTGGCATATAATAAAAACATGATTCAAATGGGAAAGGAAACTGATCCTTATCAAGGACCAGTCCATCCTTGTCGGGATTGTAAAGGAACAGGGCAAAAATAAATTAGAAATGATGCCAACTAATCGCCTAGGGATGAACCACCCAATTTGATAGAGTTAAATTATCGTGGAGACCAGAAACCACTATTAAAAACGGGGTGAGACCTGAAATACCTATCGAGTAGGGAAATATTAAAAATTATAATTATGAATTACTTCTTAAATCTTTTACACCCCAAAACTAATGATTTAAAAACTCAACTTCCTTCAGAAAAATCTAATGTAAAAAGTACCTTTGGAAGATTAGTTTTATTAAGGTTTTTACATAATTTAGTAGGATTAGGCTGCCTACTTGCTTGTTGGTGGACAATTACTAAATTAACTGGGAATGGTTTAGAAATTTTGCCACCTGAATTTAGACAATCTGTAGAACCCTTGTTAAGTTTACTTTCAATTACTTTTTTCATAAGTATGATTATGAATTTTCTTAAAGCATATCATATAAAAGTCACAATAACTGCAGTAAAAAACACTGAATTTATTTATGATAAAGTATTTATTAAAGAAGAAAAAGTATAGAACATAATAATATGTCTGTCAAAAGAATGTGTATTAGATTTTAGAGCTCAAAACCGTTAGTGTAAATTAAACTGTGCCATCTTTACATCTAAATCTGTATAAGTAATCTACTTTAATTCCCAAAGTCTTTTTTTCTTTCTATCGAATTTTGTTTAATTTTTTAAGTTTGTTTACATTTGATAAATGAAACAATACATTTCAGCGGCAATCTTTTTAGTGCTTTTCATGAACGCAAACATCGCGCTCTCCCAATCGCGCAGCTTCACAGGTAAACCCATCTATGAAATCTTAACAAAACGTGCAGGAATTACGATTGGAACAACTACTGTTGAACTTTTCCCAAACATCGCTCCGCATCATGTTAGCAATTTCGATAGTCTCGTGAGCTTCCAGTATTTTGATACTACCGCCTTTCATCGTGTAATTCCCGGTTTTATGATTCAAGGTGGAGATCCTAATTCAAGACATCTTCCAAGATCCACCTGGGGTAACGGTGATCCAAGTCAGCCAACCGTGCCCGCGGAATTCACTGCCGCAAAACATGTAAGAGGTGCCCTTTCTGCTGCTAGAGATACGTCCATCAATAGCGCGAACTCACAATTTTTTATTTGTGTTGCACCTGCTGCCTGGCTTAACGGACAATATTCTGTTTATGGCCGTGTCATATCCGGAATAAACATCGTTGATACCATCGTAAGTGCTCCGAGAGATTCGGTAGACAATCCCTATCAGAAAATTGAAATGTTTGTGACCTATATTGGATCAAACGATACGGTTCCGAATGCACCTTTATTGAATCTGCCCGTTTCCGGATCGGCAAGTGCTTCATCAGCAAGAGCATTAAAATGGTTTGCTGAAAGTGATGGAATTATTTACCACGTTGAGGTTTCCACCGACTCGCTTTTCTCAACTTTCTATCGATCAGTTGATGTAGGAACAAATGCATATACTGTAACCGGACTGACAGCTGCAACCAAGTATTACTGGAGAGTAAAAACTAACAATGGCGGTCATAATAGCGGCTATTCATCGGTGTGGAATTTTTACGTATCAGGTGTAGGCATTCAAGAAAATACCGCTGTTACAAATAGTAACATTTCACCGAACCCAAGTTCCGGACTATTCACTTTCTCGAATGTGGAAAAAGAAAATGTGATCGAAATTTTTGACATCACCGGAAAAAGTATTTTGAAAACAAGCGCTCAAAATACTTCTTGCACTATTGATTTAACAAACAAAGCAAAAGGATTATATTTTTATAGCATCCGTTCTAAAAATAGAAAAGTGCAACAAGGGAAAATCATTCTACAGTAATTCAGCACAAATTAAACAAATCAACACAGATTATTTGTCTGTGAAAATTTGAGAAATCCGTGGTTTAAACCAAAAAATTATATGAAAAAATTAATCGTCATCTCTATTGCTATTCTTTCTTTCAGCACAGCATCCGCACAATTAATGTCGCTGGGCTTTGTAAAAAACTGTATGGGTTACAATCGGACGGCTTATGAAAACGAATTGTTTAAAAAGCATTATTTCAAGGTAGAACAGGCAGTGGAAAACCCACAGAATGCATTGCTAAAAGGGGCTACCTCTTATTCAAATGAAAAAGATGCTGCCAATGGTGAAATTAAAGTGTTATCGTTGATTACCGAAAAACAAAAAATCACAGAAATTTATTTTGTGAACGGAGCAAAGAATGAGTATTCAAAAAACTTCACAGAAGTATACAATCAAATGGTGTCGTTCTTCAACAATCAAACATCCTTTAAAAGTGCGAAGTACAATGTGGATGTAACAAAGTTCACAAAAGATAAAATAGCTTATTATGTTTATAAGCTAAAAGAAATAATGGTAATTGTAGTTTCGGATTTAAAATTAGAAGAGACGTATTTTAAATAGGCCATCCGGACTAGGCTCAAGCTGATCGTAGATTTTTCAGTTCGAGTAGCGGAACATGAACGCTACTCGATACATTCCTCCTTTTGTCGGAATTACTCGAAGTGACATTGTCTTTTGAATACTACTTCTAGCACCCATCGCCTTTAGACAACTTCCCATCTTTGTAATCACCTTTCACTATTTGATAAAAATTTGGTAATACATTTCGTGTCCATTTAGCAATAGAATCAACTGGTGTAGTTGGAGCAGCAACATTTTTCGTTAAATCAGGATTTTCTACCGGAGCTCTACCACATGCCAATACAAAGAAAAGTAAGAGTAAAAAGATTAATTTTTTCATGTGATTTATTTATAAATAGAAATTATTTTCCTGGTAAGAGTTTAAATCCTTTTCCGTGAACATTAATAAGCTCAACAGAAGGGTCCTCTTTCAGATATTTACGAAGCTTCGCGATATATACATCCATACTTCTTCCATTAAAATAATTATCATCGTGCCAGATGGATTTCAATGCAAAATTACGGTCCAAAACATTATTTTCATGCAAACATAATAATTTTAGAAGCTCCGCTTCTTTTGTAGTCAACTTGTGTTGTATTCCATTCAGATCAAGAATCTGATGTTTATAATCAAATTTATAGTTGCCAATTTTAAATTCATTTTGGTCTGAATTTTTAACCGATTTATTTTCTGTTCTTCGTAATATAGCTTTGATACGCATCAACAACTCTTCCATGCTGAAGGGCTTCGTAATATAGTCGTCTGCTCCAACAGTAAAACCTTCGAGTGCATCTTCCTTCATCGACTTCGCAGTTAAAAAAACAATCGGAATATTGACATCAATTGCCCGAATCTCCTTTGCAAGTGTGAAACCATCTTTTATCGGCATCATTACATCCAAAATACAAATGCCAAATTTATCTTTCGAAAAAACATCATAACCTTGCTTGCCATTTACAGCAAGCACCGTTGAATATCCTTTTGCGTCCAAATATTCCTTTAATAGACTTCCTAAATTCGGATCATCCTCGACCAATAAAACTTTAATTTTTTCCATAATGGCAATTTAATTATTTTAACTTAGGTATGAAATTAATTTAATCACTAGAAGGCAAATACAAAGTAAACGTACTTCCTTTTCCCAATTCACTTTCAACTTTTATTGATCCGCCATGCTTTTCAACCACAGCTTTTACATAACTCAATCCCAATCCAAAACCTTTCACATTATGAATATTTCCTGTAGGGACACGGTACATCGTATCAAAGATACGTTTCTGATTTTCTTTGCTTATTCCAATACCATTGTCTTGCACGGAGATGAAAACACCTTCATCATCACTGCTTGTCGTGATTTTAATCACCGGTTTTTCCTTGGAGTATTTCAGGGCATTATCGATGAGATTAAAAATAATATTTGTCAGATGGATCCGATCAGCCTGGATCACAGCTCGAACTGCATTTAGTTCAGTGTGTATTTCTCCGTCTTTATTTTCAACCTGTAAATTGATGTTGTGAATTGATTGTTCAATCAGCGTATGAATATCAATATTTTGTATCTTCAACTTAAATTCTCCCTTGTCTAGGATTGCTGTTTGCAGGATGTTTTCAACCAATAAACTCAGGCGTTTGTTCTCATCACCAATCATTTTTACATAATTGCTGATCCTTTCCTGCGACTTCTCCACGGACCTGTCATTCAATACTTCTACAGCCAAAGAGATCGTAGAAATCGGCGTTTTGAACTCATGTGTCATATTGCTGATAAAGTCATTTTTAATTTCAGACAATTTTTTCTGTTTAAAAATAGTAGAGATCGTATAATAGAAAGAAAAAATAAGTGTAAGCATAAACGCCAAGGAAACCAGTAACAATAGCCACATCGTACTTAATAAATAGTTTTGTTGGTTGGGAAAGAATACAGACAAAAATTGAGGTTTGATAAAAACATTATCAGGAGATAGATTTACTTTGAATGGAGAATCATAAATTTTCTTTGCATAATCCGAAAGTACAACAGAATCTGAAGGAATGTTTTTTGAATTGGTAACGCCGAAAATATAATTTGCAGAAATTCCTTTTTGTAGCAGTTCAAACTTTAAGATTGAATCCAAAAGAACGGTATCAACCTTGGGTGAAAAACCATTATAGATATTGACGGAGATCAACTCATCGAAAATATCATTCACCATTGCATTTTTGTGTGAAATCCAGTTTTGATCGGAGCCGGCAGCGAACTGCTGAAAAAAGGATGGACCATCTGTTTTTATCCGGGTATCGAAATTGCCAGAAGTAGTATCACTGGAATATTCTTTCTTACGCATTTTTTTTACAATGACACCGTTTGAATCTGAAGCGTATTCTTCAATGATCTTTACATTCACATTATTATTGAGGAAAACACAATTTGCTTTATCGTTCATGGAATCACAAACCAACGGCTTCCTTTTTGCAGAAGGGCTATTGACGTTTGTTGTAATAATTCCCTGCTTTCTGAGATTAAATTTTCTGGTGATCTTTGCAGCGGTTTGCTGCTTTTCCATTCTCAATACAACATCGTTGAGCGCTTCACTAACACTTTGTTCGAAGCGCTGTTCTCCTAAAGTAACGGCATTGTTTACCCAATAAACCTGAATGGCTATCAATCCAATCAAAGCCAGACCGGCCATGATGCTTATAATGCTTATGTTTCCTTTATTCATAATTAATATAACAAAAATAGATGATTACCTCTTGTTACCACTCACCTTAACATAATTTAACAGCCATTAACAGCTCTTTAATATTCTCAAACCCTATTGTGTATTATGTTTGCTGAGGAAAATTTCGACAAAAAAACGAAATCGTATTCATCAATAAAAAATTAAGCATGAAAAAAATATACCAGATCGGTTTTATAGCTTGTATGCTAATACTAGTAGGAATTATCGTTAGCTCTTGCGGCCAAAATCCAACAATAAAAACAATTACTATTGTCAACGGTGATACTACCATTTCAGAAGGAGAATTTAATGAAAAGGAATTCGCTGAAATGGGAAAACACATTGAAATTTCAATGACCGAAGAGGGCGATGGATCAGAAAAAAGAATAAAAAAGATCCTCATCCATGATGAGAACGAAGAGAACAAGGCAGGTATTGAATCAACAAACAAGAACGATCAAGAAGAGCGGAAAGTTCAGGTAACAAGGAATGAAAATGGAACAGAAACAAGAATCATCGTCAAGAAAGTAGAGGAGAACAATCCGAAAGAAACAAGAAAAATTGTTAAAAAAGAAACTGGAATAGTTTCTGAAGTAAAAGAAAACAAGAGCCTGAACATCAGCATTAAAAACACAACAGCAACAATAACAGTAGAAACAAATAGTAGAGAGGCTTTGAACATAAGTATCTTAAACGAGAACGGAAAACAGATCTTTTATGATACTCAAAAAACAGGAGGAAAATACAACAAAGAAATTCCTTTAGGCAAAAAAGGAACGTACTTTTTAAACCTCATTCAAAATAAAAATTCGACAACAGAAAAAATCATTGTTGAATAGACAAAAAAATATTTAAAGCATTTCGTGCGAATTACCAATGAAGAAACTGCTCCTTTCGTAGCCTTTTTATCTCTAATTATTTACTAATTTTACAGGAATCAACAACTAAACGCTTCACGGCATCCACGTTCATATTATGCAAACAATTAAAAACTATATCAACGGTGAACTTATTGAGCCCACTGGCAAACAATACATCGACAATTATAATCCTGCTACAGGAAAAGTATATTCACTTATCCCCGATTCTGATGAACGCGATGTTGAATTGGCGACAGAAGCAGCTTTGAAAGCCTTTCCATCTTGGAGCACAACGCCAAAGGATGAACGCTCGCGTATCATGCTTGCTATTTCCTCATTAATAGAAAAAAATTTAGATCGCTTAGCCATTGCTGAATCAACTGACAATGGAAAACCTGTTTCATTAGCGAAGATGGTTGATATCCCAAGGGCAGCAGCAAATTTTCATTTCTATGCAACCGGCATTTTACATTATGCCTCCGAAAGTCATTCAATGGAAGACACCGCAATCAATTATACCGTTCGAACTCCTGTAGGTGTTGCAGGTTGTATTTCTCCATGGAATTTACCTTTGTACTTATTTACCTGGAAAATTGCGCCTGCTATTGCTGCAGGAAATTGTGTGGTAGCAAAGCCTTCAGAGATCACTCCTATGACAGCTTATTTGTTATCGGAATTATGTATCGAAGCGGGTTTGCCAAAAGGAGTATTAAATATTGTTCATGGATACGGACATAAAGTGGGTGCCGCAATTACAGCACATCCTAACATACCATTGATTTCTTTTACTGGCGGAACAAAGACCGGCGCTGAGATCGCAAGAGTCGCTGCTCCTATGTTTAAAAAATTATCACTTGAATTGGGTGGAAAAAATCCCAACATCATTTTTGCTGACTGTGATTTTGAAAAAATGATTAAAACAACATTGAGCTCTTCCTTCGCAAACCAAGGACAGATTTGTCTATGCGGCTCACGTATTTTAGTGGAACGTTCTATCTATGAAAAATTTAAAACCGAATTTATTTCCCGTGTTCAAAAAATGAAAGTAGGAAATCCGGCAGCCGACGATAGCAGATTGGGTGCTGTTGTTTCAAAACCACATATGGAAAAAGTTTTGTCGTTTGTTGAATTGGCAAAACAGGAAGGTGGAACAGTACTATGTGGTGGCCATCAAGTGCAGCTAGAAGGTGAATTTGCCGAAGGGTATTACATTGCTCCAACCGTTATTGAAGGATTAACTTATAACTGCAGAACAAACATGGAAGAGATATTTGGACCTGTTGTAACCATCATGCCTTTTGATACGGAAGATGAAGCATTGCTGTATGCGAATGCAACTCAATATGGTTTAGCATCAACCGTATGGACAGAAAATTTAACACGTGCGCATCGTATGGCGAATAACATTCATGCAGGAATTGTTTGGATCAACTGCTGGTTGTTACGTGATCTTCGTACTCCATTCGGAGGAGTAAAAAGCTCGGGTGTTGGCCGTGAAGGCGGCTTTGAAGCACTTAACTTTTTTACGGAGCCGAAAAATATTTGTATAAAACTGAAATAGAATATTGAAATTGTTTTATTAACAACATAGAGAGTGCTATTGTGCAGCATTTTCTGTTGATGTTTTCACTTTATTGTGAAATGGAACTAAACCTTTACTCCAATTACTAAAATGTCGTCTGTTTGCTCAGTTGATTGTTTATAGTTTGTTATAAAGTCGTCAAGTTCTTTTACTTGTTGTTGAATTGGTAAATTATTTATTGAAAGTAATAATTCTTTGAATTTACTTTTAGTAAGTTTTCTTTCAGGATGTCCGCCAAACTGATCTGCATATCCGTCTGTGAAAAGATAAATACTTGTATCTGGTTGTAAATTAAATTGATGATTTGTAAATGGTTTTAAGTTGTCGTTGAATCCGATACATTGCTTATCAGCTTTCGTTTCGACAAGTTTTCCATTGCTAATGAGCAGTAATGAATTATTAGCCCCTGCCCATTCTAAGGTCTTTGTTTTTGTATTTAAGGCACAAATAGAAATGTCCATTCCATCTTGTATTTCTTCTTCGCTTTTAGAGAAATTTTCTAATACTATTTCCGCTGTCTTGTCAAGAATTGCTGATGGTTGCGTTAAACCATATTCTCTTACTGCCCTATTGAGTGCATTGTGACAAACTACTGAAACCATTGCGCCAGGAACACCATGTCCAGTGCAATCGCAAGCTGCAAACAAAATTAATTCTTCTCCATTCTGTTTCAAGATCACAGAATCCATCCAATAAAAGTCGCCAGCGACAATGTCTTTAGGTTTGTAAAGAATAAAAGATTTATCTAGATATTGTTTAACAATTTTTGGAGGAGGGAGAATTGCTGTTTGTATGCGCAAAGCATATTCAATGCTGTCAAGTATTGCTCTATTTTTTTCGTCAACTTTTTGTTTTTCTTCAACTAATTCTACTGTTCGTTCTTTAACTTTTTGTTCAAGAATAACATTCTGCTCCTGAAGTATTTTTCCATTAGCTTGCGAAAGCGTTATAACTTCTGCTTGCTTTGCAATGTTTTCTGTGAAAGAATCTTTAATTATAAAGATGACAGTTATTAGAAAAGAAATGGGGACAAAATAAATTGATGCAATTTTAATTAAATCCGACTTATCAAATTCAGGAAACAAATAGAGTAAAGATGGGTATAAAATTAAAAACTGTAAAACGCCTATTGCAATAAACAGCACTCTCTTTTTTTTGTTTCTTACAGCAGAAATCAATTGCATTACAACTTCAACAATAATGATTACTAAGAACAAAAAAAACAATGTATTCATTACACTATCAATTAATTTATCTGAATTAAAATTAAAATAATCCATCAATATAAAAACAAAAATAAATAATGGAAATACGAATGAATAATAATAAATGCGCTTAGGAATTTTACCAACAAAATGCTGAAAAAGGAATGCTAAAAAAGAAAAAATACTTATTGAAATTAAAAATAAAATTGAAATGCCCAGTATAGAATTATTAATGTCAAAATTATATCCAAAGAAATTAGAAAAAGAAACACCTAAAATACAAAAGCATAAGAGGCTATACCAGAAAAATGTTTTATCTCTCTTAACTATAAAGTAAAAAAGGAGGCTTATAACAAAACCACACAACAAGAAAAAACGAAAGCCCTCAGCTATAAATACAGTACTTAAAGAATATACATCTTGCTTTTCTTCCCTCAGGTAGTTGTTATAGTTATTTATCAAATTTATATTAAGACTTTCAATTGAATACTTATTTTGCAAGTCCTTATTTCTTCTGTATTGTTTAATTATCAGATTGTGAAAGCCGGCTTTACCAGTGTAAAATGGGAAAGCGAAATTGTAAATTTTCTCATTTATTGCTTTGTTTTTTTTAACATCTAAACTTCCTGCTTGGCCAATTATTTTGTTGTCCCAAAAAATATTTAAAGGTTCTGTATATAAAAAATTGATGCCAATTATTTTGTTCGCCATTGACGTGTCAACAAAAACTCTAAACCAATATTCGAAGTAGGATGAATCTGTGACTTCCATTTTAGAAAGCAATGTGAAATCTTCAAAAGTATAATTTAAAGTGTCCGAAGCAATATGAATTATTGGTTGATTATATGTTTCAATCTTATATAAATTTCCAAGGTAATTACTTTTATCAATTACAAAATAGTTGTCTTTATCAAATTTGTCTTTACTTAAGAAAATAAGATTTTTGTCTTTTTTATTTATAGCAAAAGAAGGCTGCAATAAAATGCAAAAGAGAATTAATATAGAATAAAATTTATTCATTTTTTGTCGGTCTTTTATTTAAAAATTATTAAACATCCAAATATCGAAATAAATTTTAATGTGGGGTTAAATTTTAGATCGTCATATTTGATTGCGCATATCTGGCGCATACAATTATATTGATCAATAATTTAAAAAAACGAATTAAAAATATCTCAGCAATCCATTTTTTACGTTTTTTTATTTTAAAAATTAGATGAATAATGGATTTTAAAATTCTTTCCTTCAAATAAATTGAGTTAAATTAAAAGTATACTATTTTTATTATATTTGAACGTCGAACAAATTTCAAAAACTATAGACCATATGAGTACAAAACGATTTACTAAAAATATTTTTTTTACTTCACTTTCTCTGCTTACTGTTTGCATTCTTTCCCTAAAAAGCTACGGACAATGCAATCCTATTATTCCAATCAGTAGCAATGTGGTGAGCAGCAGTCAAACGGTGGACGGTGGCTTTACGCCTCAATGGGTTTGTTCGGGATCATCATTTTCTACAAACGGGGGAGCATTTAATGTTTTTCTTGAATCAGGTGCTGTGATGAGCACTGGAGGAGGAATTGATTCCATTTATGTAAAAGCAGGTGCTACCCTTAATATGAACGGAGGGATTCACCATATTTTTTTCGAACCGTTGGCTATTTTGAATATACTAGGTGGTATTTCATACGTTGATACTTGTGTTAGCATTAATTATGATTACAGTCAAGCGCCTGCAGGGGGTTGTTTATTTACTTCTTTAAGTAATATGCAGTTGAGTGATGTTAATTTTAGCATTGCTCCGAATCCTGCAAAAGATCAGTTGACAATTGAAACAACAAAAGCTACAACCATTGAAATAATGAATGTATTGGGCGAGAAATTAGTTGATCGTACAATTGATAAAAAAGAAGTGATCTCTATTACCAACTTCAATAAGGGGATATATTTTATTAAAGATTTGGCGACAGGCAAAACAATTAAGTTCGTAAAAGAATAATTTGAATATATAGATTGATAAAAAAAACCTCAACAAATAAATTGTTGAGGTTTTTTTTATATTAAATTTTTAAGAATAATCTACTTATAAATTCCCTGCCAATACGCAGGTCTTTTTGAAATGTTTTACATTACCGGAAAGATCAAACACTTCGAAGTAAATGATATAAATCCCGATGCGTGCTTTTTCACGCTCATCATTTATTCCATCCCAAGAAAATGTTCCTTTTGTACCAAGCAATTCATTTTGAATAAGGTGTTTTACAATTCGTCCTTTGCTATCGTACACCATAACATTTGCCGTATATCCAGGAGTATCAAAATGATAATTCATGTTCACT
This sequence comes from Bacteroidota bacterium, assembly GCA_947466965.1. Classification (GTDB taxonomy): domain Bacteria; phylum Bacteroidota; class Bacteroidia; order 2-12-FULL-35-15; family 2-12-FULL-35-15; genus 2-12-FULL-35-15. The sequence continues at coordinate 3,503 of CANIFU010000057.1, read as the reverse complement.
ACATCACTCCTTCCATCTTCATCTGGAGAAAATATTTCTGGTGTTATTTCAATGGCGTTATCTGTTTCTCCTGCATCATGGTATTGTGAATTTTTATAGGCGGGTGTTGCAAAACCAATTGCTGCTGCTGCTGAATGCCAATTGGTTCGATCCTGTGTAGGGCGTTCAAAATTAATACGTTCTAAAGAAATACCTTTTGTGTCGGTTAATAAACCGAAATGCATGTTATCATAATAGGTTAAATTATCGATGATCGCTGTTGGAGTGGATATACAAACCGTTCCGCCAGCAATACTCATAGTAGGCAGATTGCTCATATCTAAAAACCCTTCCGGATTGCTGGTATAATATTGAGCCTTCACTATTGCACCATTTTCACTTAATACAATGTATTCCTGTGGGAAAATCAAATAGCCATCATTAGAAATCGTTTCGGGATTGCTGATTGTATTTGTAATCGTATCATAGTTCGACAACGTGAATGTATTCAAATCAATAACTTTATTCGAACGGTTGTAAATTTCTACAAAATCATATCCGCCCGTTTTAGGATCAAACATAATTTCATTGATCACTATATCGTTTGCCACAGCAGGCTGAGGAATGGCAAACCGACCTGAATTGTCTGCTCCCAATGGGTTTCCGACACAATCGGTAATGGTATTGTTTACGGTAATGGTATAAATTGTTCCAACATTTAATACTGTTCCTAACGCTAACCGCACACTTTTATAATCCGGTGCAATTACTTGTACAAATATTGGAGCGCCAATACTGTTATCGATCAAGTAAATTGCCGGATTAATCATTGAAAGACTGTCAAGTGGCTCATTAAAATACAATTGAATTGTATCTGCAGCAATTACTCCAACACGAACAACTTGCGGAGGCGAATTATCCGGGTTGTTTGCATAAATAGAATTCTGAACACCAGGTGTTCCTCCATTTGCATTGTTTGAGGCGCGCCAGTTGCTTATTCCTGCACAAGGATTTGCAGGATCAATTTGTTCTAAACTGTAACCGCCATCTTTTTTTATCGCATCCTGATACCAGCTATCGGCATAAGAAACGGTTGAAACGATCATTCCATCGGGTGTTTTTAATGTAAGCGTTTGACCCGTATTCGTTAATGCGGGAAAACTCACTAATGCTGAAGCATTGATTCCGGGAGGCATTCCTGACAATCCCGAAACAGATGTTAAAACAATAAAGCTGTCGGCAGGAACAATGATCCCTGGTAACACTTTTGTATTTGTACCGGCAGAGAATGTCCAATTATTAAGATTGATCGGAAAGGCGGTTCTATTGAATAACTCTACATATTCATTATTCGGTAAAATTGTAACAATAGGATCTGGATCAGCCATAATTTCATTGATAACAATGTCGAATGGTTTTACATTATAATAGGAAAAAACAGTTGACAGCGGAGAAAGCAGGTTTCCTGAGCAATCAGTAATATTGGTAAAGGTAAGTGTATAAGTAGAATCAGACTGTAAAGCAGTACTTAAAAGAAAGTCGATACAGGTGAGTGTTGCATTTGCTTCTATCGATAAGGGATTCCCGATGCCGTTACTGATTAAATAATTGGATGTAATTGGTAATTGTGATGCATCAATCGCTTCTGAAAAACAAACAGTAATATGTGTTGCATCAACAACGGTGACACTTACATTCGTTGGCGGAATAAGATCAACAACAGTAGAATAAACGCTGTTTTGTGTCCCGGGTGTTCCACCACTTGCATTTGTGGATGCGATCCAATTGCTAGATGCTGGACAACCTATGGGTGCATTCGGATTAATTAATTCAAGCGTCCAACCACCATCTTTTTTGATAACATCCAGATACCATGCATCCAAATAATTTACTGAATCAATAACGGTTAGTGTGTTATCCAATAATTTTAAATTGTCACCTGCATTGTTCAATGAAGGGAAACTAGTCAAACCAATTCGGCTGCCAAAGGCAGTAAATAAGGCTGTATCAAGTGCTGAACATAAAATTAAATATTGATTGGGACCTACTACAACATTACCAATTGTTCCTGTTGAAGAACCATCAGTAAATTTCCAACCATTTAAATTAAATGTATTGGCACTGCGGTTAAATAGTTCAACAAATTCAACAGCAGGTAAACCAATAATAGGGCTAGGATCTGCAAAAATTTCGTTTATGATAATGTCTTTATAAAATGGAGTAACAGGGGCAACATACATGAATGTGGAGGTTGCCGTAGTTATTGCATTCCCACTTAAATCCTGAACAGCAGTAACCGTTAATGTGTTTAAAAGTCCACTTGAAAAAGGTGTTGCAAAGGTGAAGTGAACAAGACTTAAATTTGTTGCATCGCGCAAAGCAACAGAAGGATTTCCTAAACCATTATCCGCACTATAGTTTGCAACTGTTTGCGAGGTTGTCAAATCAACATTTTCATTGAATAAAACATCAACTGCAGTATTCGATAGAGCTGAAGAAGAAAGAATAGTTGGAGCCGTTACATCAACGATAATTGCTCCATTATAAAAATCATCGAAATAAAACTTTGTTGCTGAACTAACTGTATAAACAGCAGCTACACCAAAAAAACTAGAGCTTGTGAAGACGTTATCCGTTCCGGTTGCTTCAAGCCCATAAGCTGTTCCACCTAATGGATCAACAAATAGACTCCAGTTTCCAACAGCATCGCGCGTTACTTTTACACCCAACGTAAACGATGCAGCAATTTCTCCATTTGTTCCGCGGCAAACTGAAGTACTTGTTAAACCTGTTTGACGGAATAATTCAACGGCATCTAAACTTCCGGCTTCACCAAATTGTAAATAATATCCGTTCAAAGAGCCCTCCAGGTTTGCTTGATCGGAAACCAGATACACTCTTCCGTAATTACTTCCGGAAGGGGCAAACGATTGTTTAATATAAAAATTCCATTGAAAATTATCAATTGAGGCACCCGGACTAGCAGTTGAAAGATAGCTAGCGCCCGCAATGGTATTGTTTAATTGTAATTGTTGAGACACATTTACAATATATTCAGCGGCATCACCACTCCACACAGGAGAAGATGTAAAATCACCGTCTGTAAAATTATCTGTGACCTGAGCCGAAGCAAAGGACGTAATAAATAAAAAAAATAAAACAATCGAGCGCATACCTTACATTATATATCTAGTAAATATATATAAAAGGGATGAGAACAGAATTAAGAAATGATTAAATAATTTATAGTAATGAAAGGGTGATTTTAAATTAATATTGACAATTAAATAAAAACAAATTAGCTTTGTTGCAATAAAAGAAAATGATCTGTAAAAATAAAAAACACAACAAGAAAACTTTCCACAGCGTAAAGGTAAACTAGTGTTTTATATCATAAAATGTCTAGTCCTGAAAAAAGTTAACACGGATTAGGTTATAAAATTACACTAAAAATTGACCTCGGAAGAAAATTCTTTCGAGGTTTTTTTCTTCCATTTCTTTAATTTTATTTTTCGTTGCAAGTG
>CANIFU010000056.1 GCA_947466965.1 Bacteroidota bacterium | reverse complement strand
GCAGATGCAGCATTAAGTTCCAAAGAATATACAGTAGCGAAATTGGCTTACAATGAAGCATTAACTTTAAAAGCAACTGAGAAATATCCAAAAGATAAAATTGCGGAGATCAATGCTATTCTTGCTAAAGAAATGGGCGCAATGGCATTGGAAAAAAAATATGCAGATGCTATTTCAAAAGGGGATGTCGGGTTTGGTTCAAAAGAATACACTTCAGCTAAATTACAGTATACTGCAGCATTAGCATTAAAGCCGAATGAACAATATCCCAAAGATAAATTAGCAGAAGTAGAAAAAGCATTGGCTGAAATTGCCAGTGCTAATAAAGGAAAGGAAATGGAAGCGAAATACGCTTCGGCTATTTCAAAAGCTGATGCTGCTTTTTCAGCTAAAACATACGCTGTTGCAAAAACGGCATACAATGAAGCATTATTAATAAAATCTTTAGAGCAGTATCCGAAAGATAAAATAGCAGAAATTGATTTGTTACTTGCTTCAGATGCAGTTGAAAAAGCTCGATTAGCAAAAGAAAAAGAGGTAGAAACTAAATATAAATCGGCAATTGCAAAAGGTGATGCCGCATTTAAATTTAAAACATATGCTGCAGCTAAAACTGCTTACACTGAGGCCATAGGAGTAAAACCTGCGGAGCAATATCCTTCTGATAAAATTTCTGAAATCGAGTCTCTGATTGCATCTGCATCTTCCGAAAAAGACAGATTGGCTCAGGAAGTAAAATATAAATCAGCGATTGCAAAAGGCGATGCAGCCTTTAAAACAAAAACGTATGTTGCTGCAAAAACGGCATATAATGAAGCATTGTCTATTAAGTCGGCAGAACAATACCCTAAAGATAAAATATCGGAGATTGATACTATTCTTTCTGAACTTGCAACTAAAGATGCCGCATCAAAAGAGATAAATGCAAAATATGCAGCGGCAATTGCAAGAGCTGACAAAGCTTTTGAATTAAAAGACTATGATGCTGCAAAATCAGCTTATAGTGATGCAATAGCTTTTAAATCTGCTGAAAAGTACCCGAAAGATAAATTGGCTTCAATTGATGCTCTTCTTGCAAAGGATGCAGGTTTAAAGGAAATAGAATCAAAATATAATGCAAGTATTCAAAAGGCTGATGAGGAATTTACAGCTAAAAATTACGCTGCTGCTAAAGTTTCTTACACAGAAGCCTCATCTTTAAAGTCGGCAGAACAATATCCTAAAGATCAATTACAAAAAGTAAATTCTTTCTTAATGGATTTAGCTAAAACGCAAGCACTTCAAGTAAAGTATGATGTCGCTATTGCCAAAGCTGATGGCGTTCTTGAAAAGAAAGATTATACAAATGCATTAGCCTCATATAAAGAAGCGCAGTTGATCAAGCCCAACGAACCTTATCCTTCAAATAAAATTTCTGAAATTAATGCTACTATTTCAGGACTAGCTCTTCAAAAAGAAAAAGATGCAGAATATCTGGATTTGATTACTAAAGCTGATAAATTGTTTGCCCTAAAAGATTATAAATCTTCAAAGAGTAGGTATTTAGATGCATCTTTAGTAAAATCATCAGAGCAATATCCGAAAAATAAAGTGGCAGAGATTGATGTTTTATTGAAAAAGAAAAATACAACAACAACATCAGTTTCAAATACAACGAAAGATGATTTTAAGAGTGAATTAGCAAAAAAGTATCCTGAAGGAATTACTGAAGAATCGGCTAGTGAAAACAATGCTAAAGTTACAAGAAGGATTGTTGTAAAGGGGCTTGAAGGTCATTTATATGTTAGAAAAGAAACATCATTCGGACCTATCTATTTTTTTAAGGATAATGTTTCTATAACTGAAACAGAATATTTAAGAGATACTGAAGTTCAACCACAATAAAAAAATCGGCAAGAAAAAATAGTTAAATTAAGAAAATAACTTGCTATTTAACTTTAATGTATTCGATATTCCTTAAAGCTATATTTAAAATGCTATTGCCCTTGAAGATTTCTTTAAAATAAGTATATGACATTCAAATATTTAGTTCGTTCGACATTTTTTATTTCATTTTTCTGCTTCCTAACAACAGCTTCGAATGCTCAGGTCTATTCCAATAAAGAATCTTCTACATTTTCATTTACTTTAGGAATGACCAGTTCAAATCTTATCAATGATTCTGTTAAATACAATTCAGCTATATTATTTTCTGCAGGTTTTATGTATACTGTTGTTTTTTCTGAGAAATTTAATGTAGGTTTGGAATTATTATATACTGGTAAATCATTTAAGGATGCGAATAAAATAATTAAATACAGATATTTTTATATTGATGTTCCATTATATTTACAATATAAATTAAGCGAAAGTGTTCGTTTAAATTTAGGTGCGCAATATTCCTCCTTTACAAATTCAAAAATAATTGTTATTGATTCGGATGCCAATTCTGGTGTGAAAATAAAACCATATAATAATATCAAGCCTTCTGATGTTGGTGTTTTGGCTGGTGTGGAAATAAATCTAAATCAAAATTTTAGTATAGCCGCTCGATATACACTTTCGGCTTCAACATTTTTTGAAGAAAAAAATACTAATTTCGGAGTGTTTCAATTTTCTTTGAACTATGCTGTTTATAAAACACATAAACAGTTTTTGAATCGCCATAAAGAAAATAAATAAATAAATGTTTTTACTTCGGATATTACTATTCAGTTGTTCCTTAATTTCTTTTTACTCCTATAACTTGATAAGAGTGTTCGTTTTGCAAACAAACTGATTACTCCGGAATGGACATTTTCAAAAGATCAATTAATGAGATTCCAGTTTTTTGTACTTTATTGCCTTCAAAAAAATTCCACAAATTTTTTGTTTGAAAATCGCGAATATATTTTTTAAATAAATGGCGGAACTTTATTGTTCCGCCATTAAGAAAACATACTTTTCGAATTTTTATTTAATTAATGCAGGTATTCTTTTTTGAGCAAAGAAAAAAGCACCAAATAAAAGCGTGTTATAGAAAAGATCACTTAAAAGAGTTGGTGCAAAAAATGGTATACCCAATGCATAAGTTGTTCCTAGTCCTATTGCCCCTCCAACCATCCCACTTGCTGCCCATACACCAAAATTGGTAATAATGAAAAACAAGATGGACGAACAAACAGAGGCGCCAATGATTGATCCTGCAGCTATATTTCTTCTGACATACAAACCAATTATTGATGTAAGAATGAATGCTGCATAAACATAAATAAGGGTATTGTGAAACCCCCATCCTGTAATTAATTCCAATGCAACATCAGAAATAAGCATTGCTAATAAAGGAATTATAAAGGCAAGACGTTTATCTGTAAAACAAACACCCCCGAATAATGCCATTGCAGCAATAGGTGTAAAATTTGGAATGTGAGGCAATAACCGACTTGCTGCTGCAATGAATATTGCAGAAGTAATGAATATAACTCGTGGTGTAAAATATTTAGATGTCATATAATTTATTTTATATTCAAAAATACAGTTTTTTATTAAATAATAATCGGCAAAAATCAAGTTTGAATTACCCCCACATTATATGCTTTTGTAATAGGTGCGTTGTTTGCCATTTCTATACCCATAGAAATCCATTTACGTGTGTCTAAGGGGTTTATTATTGCATCCAGCCATATTCTTGATGCAGCATAGTATGGAGTTGTTTGTTGGTCGTAACGGTCTTTTGTTTTATTATAAAGTTCGGTTTCCTTTTCAGGTGTTATTACTTCTCCTTTTGCTTTTAAAGATGCCACTTCAATTTGCACTAGAACTTTAGCAGCTTGAGCGCCACCCATAACAGCAACTTGAGCAGTAGGCCAGCCAATTATTAATCGTGGATCATATGCTTTTCCACACATTGCATAATTTGCTGCGCCATAACTATTTCCTATGATTACAGTAAATTTGGGTACAACAGAGTTTGCCATTGCATTTACTAATTTCGCTCCGTCTTTTATAATTCCTCCATGCTCCGAACGAGAACCTACCATAAAGCCAGTTGCATCCTGCAAAAATAACAAGGGTATTTTCTTTTGATTACAATTCATAATAAATCGAGCTGCTTTATCTGCACTATCGCTGTATATAACACCTCCAAATTGCATTTCTCCTTTTTTACTTTTCACTACTTTCCGCTGATTAGCAACAATCCCAACAGCCCAACCGTCAACACGAGCTAATCCACATAGGATGCTTTGACCAAATCCTTCCTTGTATTCTTCAAAATCAGAATCATCAATTAAACGATCAATGATTTCCATCATTTCATATTGTTTATCCCTTGTATCTGGAATGATACCAAGAATATCAGTAGGTTCTTTTTTAGGTGCTTTTGCTTCTTCACGGTTGAAACCTGCTTTATCAAAATATCCGACTTTGCTCATGATGTTTCTAATTCGGTTCAAAGCATCTTGATCGTCTTTGCATTTATAATCAGTCACACCGGAAATTTCGCAATGAGTGGTTGCACCACCCAATGTTTCATTATCAATATTTTCTCCGATTGCTGCCTTAACAAGGTATGAGCCGGCTAGAAATATACTTCCCGTTTTATCAACAATCATGGCTTCATCGCTCATAATAGGAAGATATGCGCCACCTGCAACACAACTTCCCATAACGGCTGAAATCTGAAGTATTCCCATGCTGCTCATTACTGCATTGTTTCTGAAGATTCTTCCAAAGTGTTCTTTGTCAGGAAATATTTCATCCTGCAATGGCAAATAAACTCCTGCACTGTCTACTAAATATATTATTGGCAGACGGTTTTCCATTGCAATTTCTTGAGCACGTAAATTCTTTTTTCCGGTGATTGGAAACCAAGCTCCGGCTTTTACCGTTGCATCATTTGCTACTATAATACATTGCCTGCCACTTACATATCCAATTACAATTACAACTCCTCCTGCCGGACAACCGCCATGTTCTTTGTACATATCATCTCCTGCAAAAGCACCAATTTCTAATGTTTCAGAATCTTTATCAATCAAGTAAGCAATTCGTTCACGGGCCGACATTTTACCTTGTTCATGCAATTTATCGATCCGGCTTTTGCCACCACCTAAATAAATTTTTTCCAGCTTTCGTTCCATTCCTGAAATCAGCTGTTTCATTACATCTTCATTTCTATTGAATTCTATATCCATAATCTTTTATTTGTGTCATTTCAGCCAAGTAGAGAAATCTGATTTGCAGATTATGTCTGATTCAATTCTTTTACTTTAGTTGAAATGACATTCAGTAAACAATTTAATGTTTGCCAAATATAACAACAAATCGCTGTTTTTTGTTCAAAAAATAACTGCTTTTTAAGGAAATATCAGATGTTTTCAGATGACCTTGAACCTTGATTAAACAGAAGATCAATGATACTTAAATTAGGAATAAAGCCATGTCGAGGTTCGAATACCTGCATGTAAGGATTTATTAAGAAGGTATTATCTTTCTCGGATGCAACTTTTGGAGAAATCAGACTTCTAAAGTCATCTGCTCCGAAATAGTTTTTATGGTATTCGCAACTGAACGTGTAATTCGATTTTAATTTTAATAGTTTCAGTATTTCTTGTTGCATTGCCTCGTTTAGATCGATTAAAAAAACAAATTTTTTGTTTGAATAAAATGGCAGAAAGTCATCTTCATAATATTCAAAAAATGGGGAGCGTCTGTAACACGATTCTATACTTCTCCAGTGTAACTTTTGCCAATCATATTCATATGATATTTTAATATCTTTTGTACTTTGACGGTGGTTGCGTTTTACCAATGGAATGCTCAATGTTAATATTCCATTCGGAGAATATACATCACATCGGCTTCTGTATGTTTGTTTTGCAAAATGTTCGTGATGTTCAATTATGCAATCCGAATAGTTTTTTAATTTGGAATAATGTTGAATAGGAGCAAGGTATGCGGATGGTAATAATGCTATTGTATTCATTTATATATTATTTTTTTATCCTTTCATCTTTTCATCTTCTTTTATAGATGAAATTTATTTAGAGATTCGATCTTCTTTTTTGAAAATTAAATTATTTCGTCTCATGAACCGTCTTAAACCACCGGTCGTGCCTTAGTGTGTTTTTTTCATCTGACTTATCAATAGACATTAATATTAACACTGTTTTACCTACAATATGATCTTCAGGGACAAAGCCCCAAAATCTTGAATCTGCAGAGTTATGACGATTATCACCCATCATAAAAAAGTAGTTCATTTTAAAGGTGTAGGATGTGGCATATTTTTCATTAATAAAAATTGAATCATTTCTTACTCGAAGATCATTTTTTTCATACACCTTTATTATTCGCTCATAAAGCGGAAGTGAATCTTTTGTAAGATTTACAGAATCGCCGGCTTTCGGAATATAGATAGGTCCAAAAAAATCGACATTCCATAGAAAGTGTTCGTTTTCAGGAAACATATAATCATTGTATGCTCCGTTTCTATCTATCAATGGTTCAGCAGAAATGATGTGAGGGAATTTTTTAATTTTTTCAAGATTATCTAAATTCAATGTGAACCAATATTCTCCTTTTTTTTGCATGTGATTACCTTCTGTTATTCCCGCCAATTTAAGTGAATCATTATTTAGAGAGTCACCGTCTGTTTTTATTTTATAATCAAACTGAATTTCTTCAGGATGGTCATTGTATTTGCCATTAATGTATACTTGTCCTTCACGCACTTCTAATGTGTCACCTGCAATACCAACACAACGCTTAATATAAAATGTCCGTTGATCAACCGGTCGTTCATCTTCAATTGGCCAATTGAACACTACAATATCATTGTGTTTAATATTAGGCGAACCAAATAAACGGAGGTAAGGAATCTGAAGCAAATCCCAGTAAGAGTTTGTGTTTTCTGTAAAAGGAAGCGTTTGATGAAAAAATGGAAACGATAAAGGTGTTAGGGGTATCCGAGGACCATAACTCATTTTGTTTACAATTACATAATCACCCGTTAGCAAAGTCTTCTCCATGGATGAAGATGGAATTGTGAACGGTTCAAAAAAGAACGTTCTGAATAAAAGAATCGTAAGAAAAGCAAATAAAATAGCTTTTATCCACTCAATAATAGCGCTCTTTTTTTTCAAAATAGTTTCGAATTAGCATCTTTTTTCATGAATGAACAGTCGCTTTATTTTTTAATTTTTTTTGAAGCACGTTTATTTTTTAAATAAACAAAGCCTGAAATACCTATTACTATAATTAGAAAATGAACACGGTATGAACGGGATAATCCTTCTTCTGAAACGAAACAGAAGAAACGTTCCCATCTGAACCTGCCTTTTTTCGAATCTTCCGTGAAAGATTTAATTAATCCTATACTTCCCGAAACAGGATTTTTTGCCGGATCTTTTATACTCATCCAAACAAATACAGGTTTTCCTACTATGTGATCAGCGGGTACAACGCCCCAATATCTCGAGTCTGCGGAGTTTTGACGATTATCTCCCATCATAAAATAATAATCCATTTTAAACGTGTAGGTCTTCGTTTCTTTGCCATTAATGAATATTGTATTTCCTCTTATTTCCAAGGTGTTCAATTCATAATTTACAATTACCCGCTCGTATAATTTGATATTAGTGGTGTCTAACGTAACTGTTGTATTTTCTTTTGGAATTACAAATGGACCAAAATTATCATTGTTCCATGGGATAGAGGATGAGTGAGGGAAAATCCGACTTTGATATTCTCCTTTGGGAGTAATTTCTTTTACAACAGAAATAACGTTGGATAAAGCCTTTACTTTTTGAACCGTTGCAACAGGCATGTTGATCAAGTATTCAATGGTGTCACCGCTAATATTTTTGATTCCCATTTCATCCACATAAATGTCAAATTTATCTAGTAAACGTAGGTTAGGAACAAAGTTCTGAGCAGCGTAATTATATTCTCCAAAAACAAAACCTTTTGTTTTTACGAAGTAATGATACTGAGCATTTTCAGGTGTTTCAACGTGTTTGTCGTTTATATAAACTTCAGCATCTTTGATTTCAAATTTATCACCAGCTATAGCAACACATCGTTTCACATAGTTCTCTCGTTTATCAACCGGACGAGCAACTACATCTCCAATTGGAGCAAAGATCTCTTGACCATTTTCTTCAGCAACTTTTATCTGAGCATTGGGTTTATTATATAAACTAGAAAAATTATTGTCTCTGCATACTTGGTAGTAGCTTTGGTTTTGATAGTTCAATGCTACGGTGTCTCCATCAGGATAATTGAATACAACGATATCATTGTTTTTTACGGAACCAAATCCCGGCAGTCGGAAATACGGGAGTTTAAACCATTCTAAATAAGATTTAGTACTTGCCGTTCCGGGCATTGTGTGATGAACAAATGGAAAAGATAGAGGTGTATTTGGAATTTTAGCTCCGAAACTTACTTTACTTACAAATAAATAATCACCGACCATCATCGATTTTTCGAGAGAGGAAGTAGGGATAGTAAATGCCTCAAAAAAGAATGTTCTGATAACTGTTGCTGCAATTACAGCAAAAACAATTGCTTCAGTCCATTCACGTGCAATAGAAGGTTTCTTTTTGCTTATGTCTTCCGGACCAGAGTAAATGGTTTCCTTTTGAAAACCAAAGTAAGGAAGGTAAAAATATCCTGCTATAAAAGCAATGACTTTTTCCTGCTTGGACCGTTTGTTAAAAACTTTGGCAGTATGAAGATACATGATCGCGACAATCAAAAAATTAATGCCAGGTGTAATGATCAGAAAGATCCACCACCATGGTTTTTTGATAATCTTCAGCCAGATAATAAAATTATAAAATGGTACAAATGCTTTCCATCCTTCTTCACCTGCTAAAGGAAATAATTTCCAAAGACCTACGATGGTTGTAACAGAAAAAAGAACGAGTAATAAGTAGGATGTATCCATAAAAAAATTAAAGTTTGAAAATAGTGTTTTAAGTATTAAAGTTTAAAAAAAACGAATTTCGAGTTTTTTATTGTTCTGTAAGTGTTAATTAATGTAAATTATTGAGTAAATCGTTCATTCCGAAAACACCCTTTTTATCTTTTACCCATTCTGCAGCGATAACTGCACCCAAAGCAAAACCCTTTCTATTGTGAGCATTATGTGTGATGCTAATTTCATCAACAGCAGAACTATAGGTTACGCTATGTGTTCCGGGTACTTCATCAATACGTTTTGAAATTATTTCCAATTCGTTTTTGTTCTCAGATAATGAATTAATCCATTTTAATTTTTGAATGTTGTTTTCAATAATTTGATTTGCTAAAGAAATGGCTGTCCCGCTAGGTGAATCAAGTTTGTGGATGTGATGAATTTCTTCCATTGAAATATGATAATCAGGATGCGTGTTCATCAGTTTCGCCAGGTATTCATTTAATTTGAAAAACAAATTTACACCGATGCTGAAGTTGGAAGAGTATATAAGAGTTTGTTTTTTATCTATGCAGTTTTTTTTTACATCATTCAACTGATTTAACCAACCAGTAGTTCCAACTACAATCGGAACATTCGCGTCAAAACAGTTGTAAATATTTTTTATAACTGCATCCGGAGTACTAAATTCGATGGCAACATCTACTTTTTTTAGTTCATCGATGGAGTAGGAGCCTGCGTTTGAAATATCAACTTTCATAACTATGGCGTGACCACGTGAGATTGCAATTTGTTCAATCTCTTTTCCCATTTTCCCGTATCCAATAAGTGCTATATTCATTTTTTTACTGTTTCTTTTTGTCTTCTAGTAGCTCAATCTAAAAAAACTTCATGTCGGGCATGAAATGAAATACTAACGTTAATACCCGTTGTGTATCTGTTTGCTCCCAATGTGTTAATCAGAGTAGGTTGAATATTTAAAGATAAGTTATCACTCACATCAAATTTAAATAAATGAGCATCAACACTTGCATCAATTATGTTGAGCGCATAAAGTGCTGCAAATCCAATGAGTGTTAGGTCTCTGTAGCGATGATAGTATTGTTGCAATGTATTTAAATTATCATCACTGTATATACCTACATAATTATCTACTGTAGTGGCATCGTTATCAATTCTATATTTATAAGCATTCCTATATTTAACATAACGTGAATTATTAAATTGCAGAGAATAAACCAAGCCAATGGCACCAGCATAAATAATAGGAAGCTTCCAATATTTTTTATTGTAAACTTGTCCGGCTCCTGGAAATACGGCAGATAAAAGTGCAGCTTTTTTCGGGGAATGGTATTTCTTTACATTATTTTTAACAAGTGAAGTAGTATCCTTCTGTATGGAATCTTTTGAAACTATAACAATTGAAGAATCGTTTACCTGCCCTAAAACTGGTGAGGTAAAAAAAAGCAAAAAGGTTATTCCAATAAAAAATTGAAATAACCCGCTTTTCAGGAAGCTATGAATGATTGATTTATGCATCCAAAAGATCCAAAATTCGTTTAAGGTCGTTATCGGATTTAAAAGGAATGACAATTTTACCCTTACCGTTTGTCTCTTTACTTATTTGAACTTTGGTATTAAAAACGGCGCGAAGGTCTTCAACAGTATTTTGTTGTTCGACAGAAAGTGTTGCTTTAGATGATTTTTTTTCTGAAACACTCGTTCCTGTTCTTGAAGTAACTTCTGTTTTAACACCCCTTGCTAAATCTTCAACATCACGAACAGAAAGATCATTTAATACAATCTGATTATAAATATCTATTTGTTTGTCTTCGTTTTCAATACTTATCAAAGCACGCGCATGACCCATGGATATGTCGCCATTGCGAATCGCTAATTGAATCTCAATAGGTAATTTTAAAAGCCGTAAATAGTTGGTAATGGTAGAGCGCTGTTTGCTTACTTTTTGTGAGAGTTGCTCTTGAGTTAGGGAACATTCATCAATCAGGCGTTTGTAGCTGATGGCAACTTCTATTGCATCTAAATTTTCTCTTTGTATGTTTTCAACCAAGGCCATCTCCAGCATTGCCTGATCGTTGGCGATGCGGATATAAGCAGGGACACTTGTTAAGCCGGCTAACTGAGAAGCACGAAAACGTCTTTCACCTGAAATCAACTGGTATTTATCATACCCCAGTTTTCTTACCGTGATTGGTTGGATAATACCATGTTCTTTAATTGATCCTGCAAGTTCATTTAAAGCATCTGCTTCGAAATGTGTTCTTGGTTGAAATGGATTGGTTTCAATTTTTGAAATTTCGATGTTTGCAACTGATCCAACAACCTTTCCTTCGCCTTCCAGTTTATTATTTGTAATATCGGTATTTGCATTTTCTAGTAATGCACTTAATCCTCTCCCTAATGCGTTTCTTTTTGTTGACATTTTTATAGCTGAATGAATTTGTAAATAGTTGATTTTAGAAATTGTATTCTAAAAAACAGATAGATTCAATGAAGTAAAATTAGTTTTGATCATCTTCCGGGTCAATGAATTTTTCTGAATCGTTCAATCTTGTTTTTCCATTTTTTTGTAGAATTTCTCTCGCTAAATTTAAATAATTGACAGATGCTTTTCCACTTGCATCATGCATGATAATACTTTTCCCGAAACTTGGAGCTTCACCCAATTTTGTATTCCGTTGAATGATCGTATCGAATACCATTTGCTGAAAGTGTGTTTTCACTTCTTCTACAACCTGATTGCTTAATCGCAAGCGCATGTCGTACATGGTTAGTAAAATACCTTCAATTGCAAGTTCAGTATTTAAGCGGGTTTGAACGATTTTTATCGTGTTCAGTAATTTGCCTAATCCTTCCAATGCAAAGTATTCACATTGAACGGGTATAAGAACAGAGTCGGCAGCCGATAAAGCATTAACAGTAATTAATCCAAGTGAAGGAGAGCAGTCGATAATGATAAAATCGTAATCGTTTTTAATTTTGTCAAGCGCCATCTTCATCATCTTTTCACGGTTAGGAAGATTTATCATTTCTATTTCTGCACCAACTAAATCGATGTGTGCAGGAAGTAAAAATAAATTTGGTGTTTCGGTTTGTAGAATAATATCTTTGGGTTCAACACCATCGATGATGCATTCGTAAATACCTGTTTTTATATTTCTTGGGTCGAAGCCTACACCTGAGGTAGAATTCGCCTGAGGATCTGCATCGATCAATAATGTTTTAAATTCCAATACGGCCAAACTTGCCGATAAATTAATAGCAGTTGTTGTTTTTCCAACTCCACCTTTCTGATTTGCTATTGCTATTATTTTTCCCATCCCTTTTGTTAGTCTTTAGTATTTTATCGTTAGTTTTTTTATTTTCTTTTTTACTTTCTTTTTTACTTTCTTTTTACTTTCTTTTTACTTTCTTTTTACTTTCTTTTTACTTTCTTTTTACTTTCTTTTTACTTTATCACCCTTTCACCCTATCACTCTATCACCCTATCACTCTATCACCCTATCGCCCTATCACTCTATCACCCTTTCACTCTATCACCCTATCACCCGATCAATTTATAATCTTATCACTCTGTAACTCCCTTGTTCTCGACTCCGCTCGAACTGACGGGTATCATCCTTAATCACGTAGTTACTTAGTCACCTTCTTAACTTCGCCAACCTCAAATAAAATCAACTCATTGCCTGCATTATTAAACTTTTTTATAGCAAGATCCTTTTCAATTTTTATATTTTCGAAAGTGTCGTAATGCATTCCAATAATTTTTGTGCACTTAATAAATTCTGCGGCAATAATTGCATTGTCAACGCCCATTGTAAAATTGTTACCGATCGGTAAAAATGCGAAATCCACTTTCCGGTAATCACCGATTAGTTTCATGTCGTAAGTCAATGCCGTGTCACCCGCGTAATAAAAATTCTCCCTGTCCGATTCAATGATAAAACCCATCGGGTTTCCACCGTAAGAACCATCGGGCATGCTGCTGGAATGAACCGCAACAACACATTTTACATCACCGAACTCAAATTTCCATTTTCCTCCGATGTTCATCGGATGCGTATTGGAAATGCCCTGTTTGTTTAACCAAACTGAAATCTCCCAGTTACAAACGATTTTCGCATTGGTTCGCTTGGCAATACTTACCAGATCTGCAATGTGATCCTCGTGGCCGTGAGAAACCAATATGTAATCAGCTTTAACAGTAGTTACATCAATAGTTGAAGCCAATTCATTAGGTGAAATAAAGGGGTCAAATAAAATATGTTTACCATTTACCTCAATTCCAAAACAAGAATGACCGAAATATGTTATATTCATATATTGATTGAAAATGCTTTACTTTGTGCTTTATTTACTGTCTAAAAATACGGTTTTTGAACAGATTAGCACTTTAAAACTTATAACACTTTTTTAAACAGTTTTTTGTTAATAATATTTGATATGATCACCATTATTTCTGCCACAAACCGACCCAATAGCAACAGTCTGAACATTGCTAAAAAATACGCGCAACTAATAGATAAACAAGGGTTTGAATGTAAAGTACTCAGCTTAGAACAGCTTCCTTCCAATTTTATATCGACTGATCTTTACAGTAAAAGGTCAGAAAATTTTCAACAATTGCTTGATGAGTTCATTCTTCCTGCACAAAAAATTGTTTTTATTGTTCCCGAATACAACGGAAGTTTCCCCGGTGTGCTGAAAATCTTTTTGGATGCAGTTCATCCGGATACAAACAGGGGTAAAAAAGTAGCTTTGGTTGGTGTTTCAAGTGGCAGAGCTGGTAATATACGTGGCTTGGACCATTTGACGGGTGTGTTACACTATTTGGGAATGCATATATTACCTAATAAGTTGCCAATTTCCAGTGTACTGTCTGTTTTAGATACTGATGGAACCGTTAAGGAAGAAAATACGATCAAGGCTTTAGAAAAGCAGTTAGCCGAATTTATTAGTTGGTAATTTAAATTTATTGTCGCTGGTATTTCTACCAACGACAATAAAAAAAGCTAAGCAAATTTCTTTTCAAAAGCCTGCATCACTTCAACCAAGGCATTCACACTTTCTAAAGGCAATGCATTGTATAAAGATGCTCTGTAGCCTCCAACATCTCTGTGTCCTTTTAGTCCGCTAAGGTTTGCTTCTTTAGCAAGTTTATCAAATTCCACTTCAAATTCCGGCTTGTGCATTACAAATGTTACATTCATATGTGAACGGTCTTCTTTTGCTGTCGTGCCTACAAACATTGAATTTCTATCGATCTCATTGTACAACGTATCTGCTTTTTGCTGATTCAGTTGTTCGATCCATGGAATGCCTCCATTATTCTTCAACCATTGCAACGTTAACATCGACACATAGATCGGGAAAACCGGTGGTGTGTTGTACATACTGTCTCCCTTGATATGAACTTGATAATCCATCATCGATAATAATTTCCTTCCTGTTTTTCCAAGTTTTGTTTCATCAACGGCAACCATTGTTGCACCTGCAGGTCCCATATTTTTTTGCGCTCCGGCATAAATAAGTGAAAAATCATTTCCATTTACTTTTCTGCTGAAAATATCGCTGCTCATATCACAAACCAAGGGAACAGTTGTTTTAGGAAAATCCTTCATTTGTGTTCCATAGATGGTATTGTTGGAAGTGATGTGCAAATAATCAAGGGTTGAAGGGATTTCATAACCTTTAGGGATATAGTTGAAGTTTTTATCTTCAGAGGATGCAATTACCTGTGTATTTCCGATCAATTTTGCTTCTTTGATTGCTTTACTCGCCCAAACTCCTGTGTTCACATAGCCTGCAGTACCTTCAGTACGCAAAAGATTAAAGGGAACCATTGCGAATTGTAAACTAGCTCCTCCACCTAAAAAAAGTACTTTGTAGTTGTCGTTCAATCCTAATAATTCTTTTACCAACGCCCGCGATTCTTCCATTACTTTCTCATAATTCTTGCTACGATGAGAGATCTCTAAAAGTGACAGATTCAGATTGTCAAAATTGATACAAGCTTCTGCTGCTTGTTTTAATACTTCTGCAGGTAATATTCCAGGACCTGCGCTAAAATTATGAACTTTTGTCATTTCTTTTCTTTGATAGATTTATGTATTGAATAGGTTGATTCTTTTAAAATATTTTCGGCTTACTCGAAATAACTATTTACGCGGTCGTTTCGAGCTTGCAGATAAAGTGCGTATGTTGATCAAATCAATTGATGCAACACAAAATTATAAATTAATTAAACGTAGAGGAGGAATTGCAAAGGAATAATTTTAGTATAATAAAAATTAGACGTTATTAAAGAAAATCGAGCGCTGCAATAGGGTCACTTGTTCTTTTTTTTCTTTTTTCCCGGAATGCTATAGTCTGTACTTTGATTGTGTCCTTCTGAGCGATCATGAGGATCATTATAAAATCTATCTTTTTCATCTTTTTCATTTACGGCATGCACATCCGGCATGTAATTCCATTTCCCTTTTTTAAATCCAAAGCCATCAAAACTCATATCGCTGCAGTAATACTGAAATTGCCCTTCCAGTTGTGGTTGAGTAGGAGCAAGGTGTCCAAAGATGATTGAATCTTTTTTATTGCTGAATTTGAGTGACATATTGCAAGTTGCTGAAAATTCGAATATGACCCGTTTCGGAAATTTACGGTCATAGTTAAAAATATCGGCTCCAAAACGGGGCGCTCCCGTTGGATCGAATGTTACTACTTCAATTATTTTTTTTTGTGAGAACTTGTCGTTTCCGTCCCAGCCTAAAAGTGTATAATAGGTTTTTGATTTTGTCTTTTTTATTATGATTTTACTATAGAGTGCTCCAAACCATTTTTTATTATCGGTGATTGCATTCTCCGGATTTTTGATCTCCGAGGATTTGTCAGTCAGTGGATATAATTGCAGCGTTTCTATTTTTGTTTTTTTGTGGGAACCGGACTTTTTTATCTCTGTAAATTTCGACTGAATGAAACCGAAATATTCAAATGATCCATCACTTTTGGCGATGTTCCAGTGAATGATCCTGAAACGGTTATCGGGAGAAATTAAAACACCGATATCTTTCTTTAGCGAATCGAATTCATAGTTGAAAGTTTCAGGAATTTGGATGGCTTCTTCAAATGCAGCAAGAAGTTTTTTGTTGATGTTAATCTGTTCTTCCGATGATTTCGCAGCATATAATTGATTCACCAAAGGTTTTAACCCAGATTGGGTAAATTCATCCACTTTTTTTAACTGCATTTCAGGGCTTATTTCCTGTGATAATGCAGCTGTTGATAGCACTATAAGAAAATAGACAATTGTTCTTCTCATGATTACAAAAGTATACATAATTTAAACGGAAACTGTAATGTGATATTGTATTCCGTTTTGATCATTCGTTGAGAGCATTATTACTTCGTAAAAAAACGGGTATACTTAATAATGCAAAACGTCCCACTAAAAGTGAGACGTTTTATATTCTTCAAATTGTTTTCTGAATAAGTTAATTGCTTTGATTACAAGTGAAGACTTGCTTTTTTAGCTAAAAGATCTTCTTTGCTCTCACGCCAGTTTTCATCATCTACACAGCAATCAACCGGACAAACGGCAGCACACTGTGGCTCATCATGAAAACCAACACATTCTGTACATTTATCAGAAACGATATAATACACATCCATCACCACTGGTTGTTGCGGTGCATCTGCATCCGCTGATATTCCACTTTTTGAAGTAAATGCTCCTTTTAAAGACGTTCCGTCAGCAAAGCGCCATTCATTACCTCCTTCGTAAATAGCATTATTAGGACATTCGGGCTCGCAAGCTCCACAATTAATGCACTCTTCAGTAATTTTAATTGCCATATTTATTGTTAGTTTTGTAAAAAAATATTTTCCCAAAATTAACAGATTTTTACTGAATTACATAAAATATAATTTAAAAAGCGGTATTCCTGCATTTAATTAGTAGCCGAATATGAATATAGACAAACGCATAAATGCTTTTATTAAGCTGGGACAGTTCCTAAAACAGTTTTCTGTTGATGGAGTAAAAAATGATTCCACAGGACTGAATGACTTGTTTTATGATGATTTGAATGAACTGATAGCAAATGTTCATATTCATAATGCCTGGTTTACAGAAAAAAATGTTCGAACGGCATTTGCTGCCCTTGCAGATAGTCTTGAGGAAAATACTTTGTTGGATTGGGTATCCGTTTATATCAAAGATTTAAAAGATCGAAAAGATCCCAAACGAGTGGTGGTGATCATGGCCGGAAATATTCCGATGGTAGGTTTTCATGATATGCTTTGTGTACTAATTTCAGGAAACAAATTTGTGGGTAAACTTTCTTCAGATGATAAATTTTTGTTGCCTTTTGTTGCGAAAATTTTAAATCAGATCGACCCGGGCTTTTCAAGTCAGATTGAATTTACGGAAGATCAATTGAAGAATATTGAAGCGGTTATCGCAACGGGAAGCAATAATTCTTCCCGCTATTTCGATTATTATTTTGGAAAATATCCAAACATTATCCGTAAAAACAGGAACTCAGTTGCAGTTCTTACAGGTGCTGAAAGCGTTTCTGAACTTCATTCATTAGGAAATGATGTGTTCCAGTATTTTGGATTGGGATGTAGGAATGTGTCCAAATTATTTGTACCCAAAGGATATGTTTTTAATTCGTTTTATGAATCGATCTTCGAATTTCAGGATATTGTAAACAATAATAAATATGCCAATAATTACGATTATAATAAAACGGTTTATCTAATGAGCAATCATCCTTCTTTATTGGACAATAATTTTTTATTGTTAAAAGAGGATACGTCTTATTCTTCACCGATAGGTGTTTTATTTTACGAGTTTTACGATGATCTTGTCGTTTTGAATAAGCGTCTGGAAGCTGATCAAGAGCAAATACAATGTATTGTTTCTTCCAGTATAGAAATTTCTAATGCAATTCCGTTTGGAACGGCTCAGTGTCCCCTTTTAAATGATTATGCAGATGGTGTTGATACGATAAGATTTCTGATCAATCTATAAAATTAATTTCTTGGGGCCTTCGGATCTCGTTTACTTCCAAACAATCGTTTTCTATTTGACAATAAATTTTTCTTGTAATTTTTATTGCTCTTTGCAATGATTTTTTTGTCGGCCCGCATTTGTTTTTCACTCGGGCGAACCTTCGCGCTTCTGTATTTATTATATGCCCCTTTTGATTTACAAGAAACCATTCCGCCTAGTATAAATAAAAAGGCGAATAGTACGGCTGTTATTTTTAAACTTCTTTGCATCAAAACAAAGATACGCATTTCCCCTTTTTTTATTTTGAAATAAAAAAATAGGTGTGCAACATTGCAAGACTTTATTTTTAAAGGTTGAGGCAAGACATTCTCGAATATAAATTGATGGATTCATTTCTTAGAATGTCGAAGCATCTAAAGTTCATTCTTAGTACTTCATAATTTCCATCTGACATTCCCTTCTTTTCTTTTTCTTTTGTTAATTTTTGTTATG
>CANIFU010000055.1 GCA_947466965.1 Bacteroidota bacterium | reverse complement strand
GCTTAAATTCCGGTGGTTATACTAATAACTGTTGGCAAATTGAAGCAATTTGTAGCTCAAATATATGTGAAATAGAGCTCATTTTATCTAAAAAATAAGCTATTGAGCTCAATAAAAACATAAATGCAGCTCAAAATGTATCTTTTTTGAGCTACAAATCGTATATTTGTGAGCTACAAATTTAAAACTATGGCTAAAACTAATAAAGAATTAGGCAGTATTATACTGAATTTTATCAAACAAAATCCATTGAGTTCATCAAAACAAATTGATACTGGACTAGATAATACTTTTGGATACGCTACAATAAAAAGAACACTACAAGATCTGGTTGCTGAAAATTTTATTACAATTTCTGGAAGAGGAAAAAGCACAAAATATGACGTCAGCCAAACTTATGAACTTATTCGAAAAATAAATGTAGAAGAATATTTTCAAAAAGAAATTGACGATAGAGTAATACAAGATCAATTTAATCATTCTCTAATTAAAGAAATATTAAGCACTGCTGTCTTATTTACAGAAGGTGAGCTGAATCATTTAACGAAACTGCAAAATCAATACAAAGAAAATATTTCTAAACTTACTGAAGCTGAATATAAAAAGGAATTGGAACGATTAGCTATTGATTTGAGCTGGAAATCATCACAAATAGAAGG
Organism: Bacteroidota bacterium; assembly: GCA_947466965.1. Lineage (GTDB taxonomy): Bacteria > Bacteroidota > Bacteroidia > 2-12-FULL-35-15 > 2-12-FULL-35-15 > 2-12-FULL-35-15. Next base: position 17,784 of record CANIFU010000055.1, on the reverse strand, counting down.
CAACACATATTCCTTATTAGAGACTGAACGTTTGCTAAAAGACAAAGAAGCTGCAACAGGAAAAACAAAAGATGAAGCTACAATGCTTTTAAACCATAAAGTAGCTTTGGATTTTATTATTAATCATCCAACATACGTAAAACGTTTATCGCTTTCTGGAATTGAAGATGTTCATAGTCTTTTGGTAAAGGATCTGGATATTGATCGAAATATAAGAAGAAATAAAGTTGGCATTTCGGGTACTAACTATAAACCATTAGATAACGAATTTCAAATTAAAGAAGCTTTAGGAGAATTATGTGAATTAGTAAACAAGCAAGAAAATGTTTTCGCAAAAGCATTGTTTGTTTTAGTCTTAATCTCATACATACAAGCGTTTGCTGATGGGAACAAAAGAACAGCACGAATCATAAGTAATGCAATACTGATGAATAATAACTATTGCCCTATTTCTTTTAGAACGGTTGACTCCATTGATTATAAAAAAGCAATGCTTATTTTTTATGAACAGAATAATATAAGTGCGTTCAAGAAAATATTTATTGATCAATTTGAATTTGCAGTAAAAACTTATTTTTAAAACGTAAGCTAAAAATGAAAAAACTATTATGGCTTGATGATATACGAAATCCTTCAGAAAGTGATTGGTTAAATTATAACCCAATCAATCATGACGAAGTCATTTGGGTTAAGTTGGAAATCTCGTCAAGCCAGACCCTATTTGATCGAAAAAAATTACCCCCTGCAAATATTGCCTAAAGATATTGATTTTAAACAGCTTCCCACTGTTTAAAAGGGAAGTCATAAATTTCCGATCTTCCGGGGGCTGCTAATGTGAAATTTCCATTAGGCCATCTTCTTAATAGTCGTAACTCATGAGCGCATTAGTTTATTCTTTCTGGTTAGATAAGATTGCCAATAATTTCGTTTGGTACTTTCATTAAGGAATGATGAAGTTACCAAATTTTCCACTTTATTTAAATCGGATATCATGAAATCGAATATATCTTTAAACTGCTTTTTACTTAAACCCGCATGGTCGGCAAGAATGGCGAATTGTTGACTTATTTTGCCTTGCGCCATGTTTTTAGGTAAAAGCCCATCATCTAAGGCAAAATCTTTGTCTTCAATATGAATCCTGCTATTTAATAAATCATATGCAGGACTCAAACGATAATCCCCCATTGGTGTTTCCAATAATGAAAAGTTTTTAAAATGAGCATCTCCGTTTGAAAACAGGTAGTTAAATATTAGCACTTTAAAAAGTTTGGGAGCTTCTAATCTATAGGCAGGTAAATACCGCTTCATCAACTCAAAAAGCTCCATATAACTACCTAAATACTTATAGTGCTCCCCATGAGTTTGTGGTGTTCTTCCGGCCAACGATGCAAAATCGTCCTGTGCCCATTTCGTTCCATCCTCTTTTACATCAAACCGTTTTGTAATATATACTGGCGCTCCGTTCTTAAAAAATATAAGCGCATTTTCTGCCGTTTCAATTCCAAATACCTGGCGGGCAATTTGCATTGTTAAGTGTTCATTGGCAGGCATTTGATTTGCTCTTGTTCCTGAACCTGGAATTGGTTTCAGAATATAAGTACCGCTTTCGCCCTCATTAATTAGTCTTAGTTTATTTTTATCAAGCAATACCGAAAACTTTTCCTGAACGCCTGAAATTGACATCCGATTTCTATTTTCATCAAATAATTTATCCATTTCCTGATTGGATGCCGGAGAGTCGTAAGGTAATATATGTTGCACTTTTTTTCCATTAAATACCCTGTTTAAACAAGTTCTGCTGTATGTTTCAAACCCTATTGCAAGTGTGCCAGGACAATATTTTATTTTAGGTAAACTCATTTTTCTTGGTCTGTTTTAATCACTCTTACTGCACCTATACTATCGTTTTTTGCAGTGGCCATTAGTAATCCAAAATAATCATCGGAATCAATCCGCATGTGCTTACAAACTAATTGCTTATTGGATCCTTCTGGCAGCATGTTAAAAAAAAAAGGGAAAAGATATTTAGAATGAAATTCTTGCTGTGTTTTAGGGAAAGTGAGACTTATACTTTGCTTGTCATTGTTTACAAGCCACGTATCATGGTAACGAAATGTAAACGAAGCATTATCATGCTGCGTCAACAAACCCGCTTCTTCTTCTTTATATACTATTTTTGCTTGTCTCATTTGTTACGGATAATATTTTTCACTTGAACACAAACTTCCATGCCTAATACATCAGCTAGCTTTTGTAATGTATGCAGCGTTGGATTTCCTTTCCCACTTTCAAATTGTTTTAAGGTTCGCAAGCCTACACCAGAAAGTTCAGCAAGCGCTTCTTGCGTCACCTTTAAAATTTCTCTGCGTTCTTTAATTGATTGAATAACTTCTTTATAGTGCATTATACTGCTCTTTTATATGCAAATATACGATTAATTTTATAAAAAACAACAAAAAGAGCAATAAAAAGCACTATTCAATGTATTTAGCAGGATTTTTCTAAAAAAATTAACAAAAAGTGTATTTAAATGCACTACTGGAAATATCGCCAAGCGAGACCCCATTTGATCGAAAAAAATTGACAAGCAAATACTGCCAAAAGATATTGATTTTAAATAGTTTTCTATTGTTTAAAAGGGATTATTGCTTTTCCAATCTTCCGGGGACTGATGATGTGAAATTTCCATTCTGATGAAGAAAACAATATTAACCTAATACAATAAATGCAAAAACATACATATTACAACTGATTTTCAAGCATACATTTCATAAAATAAATAAAGCCACTCATTGGAGTGGCTTTAAAACAAAGAAAAAAAATTTATAGATTAAATTTAATATGATAATTCATATGAAGTGCAAGTATTAGCTTGAAAAAGTAAAGTACCAGACCAAAGATCATTACCAAGATCATCTTTAACTAAAAAGGTAAAGTTTTTAGTTTTACTAGTACCTAAATTTTTAACAACCGTTATAGCTGAGGTTGCACCACATGTTGGCGCAGAAGGTAAAAAGGAAGTTGCAGCACAAGATCCCACTATAGCTCCATCTACATAGAAGGTTAAGGTTGTACTTCCCACTACATTTATTAAATCATCAGATATTGCAGCTCCAAACCAAAGTACTTGTTTTCCTTCATACCTGCAACTTCCATCATCTTCTTCTGCATCAGCATTAAAATTGACAGAAGAAGTGTCTGTACAACCTTTTACTTTGTCTTTTTTACATCCAGTGAATGCAACAATTGATAAGATGCCAACCATTGCGAATAATTTAATAGTGTTTTTCATTTGATTTTAGTTTTAGTTTTAGTTTGATAACAAATATATATATAATATTCAAAATGTCAACACATCAGATGACAATATTTTTTAGCCTTATGCGGAACTTGTTTCAAGTTAATACGTAATGGACAAGAAAGAATTTTTAATCCGATTAGGAAAGCAAGTTATAAAGTTGAGAACGAGCAAGGGATGGTCGCAATCTGAATTGGCGAGAAATTGTGATAAAGACCGACAATCAATCGAACGACTTGAGAATGGAAAAATAAACCCATCATCCTTTTACTTATATGAAATTGCAAATGGAATGGAAATTAGTGTAAAAGAATTATTAGATTTTTACGATAAGGCTAAGGGCTGATTTTTGGTAGGCTTTCATAATTCTAATTTCTACTTAAATATAAAGCAAAAGCCCCGGTAATCAACCAGGGCTTTCACATTTTATAATGTTCTTCAGATACTGTCTTACAAGGACTTCTTTACAAATTTTGTAAGGATCACAATCGTCTGATCATTGATCTTCCCTTCTATCTGCTCATGGTTATCGTGTACCAATTTTATTTTTTTAACCACCGTTCCTTTTGATGCACTGAAACTTGTTCCTTTCACATTTAACTGCTCTGTTAATACCACCGTATCTCCGCTTTCAAGAACATTGCCAAAAGCATCCGTATGCACATCCGGTACTTCAAATGCACTCATCGCCCACTGAATAATATTTTCATCTATGTCAACTGAATTAATCAAATTATTCGCCCAATCTTCTGCTTTGTATTTCTGCAATAGTCTGTATGTCAAGGCTTGCACACTCGGCTGTGGATTCCAGATGCTTCCTTCTAAACAACGCCAGTGAAAACCAGCATCTGCCTTATCCAACGTGTTCAAACAAGTTGAACACAATGCCACTTGATTTTCTATTGAATCATCATTTTTAGGACTCACTGCATAAGCATGTGTTGCAGGTTCAGCATTGCATAACTCACATAGATCTGAATTTCTATCTTTTAATTCGTTACTGATTAACATATAAATAGAATTACAATGTTTCTTTTAACCATTTATAAAACTCCCGCTGCCATACCATACCATTTTGATCTTTAAGTACCCAATGATTTTCAGTTGGAAAGTAAAGCAATTTACTTTTAATACCTTGCAATTGCGCCGCTTGAAAAGCACCCAATCCTTGTTCAATTGGCACACGGAAATCTAATCCACCTTGTATAATTAATATTGGAGTATCCCATTTTTTAACAAGGTTCGCAGGATTAAATTCAGCGTATGATTTTTGAGCCTTTGCATTATCCTTATCCCAATAGCTTCCTCCAAGATCCCAATTTACAAACCATAATTCTTCTGTTGTTCCATACATGGCTCTCCAATCAAAAATGCCGTCATGTGCAATAAATGTTTTAAAACGTTTATTATGGATTCCTGCTAAATAATAAGTGGAGAAACCTCCATAGCTTGCACCAATACAACCCAAACGTGTTTTGTCGCAGAAAGGTTCTTTTGCAAACTCATCAATAGCGGTTAAATAATCTTGCATGTTTTGTCCACCATAATCTGTACTAATCTGCTCGTTCCATTTCACGCCATGTCCAGGCATTCCTCTTCTATTAGGAGCAACAACGATATAACCGTTAGCCGCCATCAATTGAAAATTCCATCTGTAAGAATAAAATTGCGTCAATGCTGATTGTGGTCCACCTTGACAATATAATATCGTAGGGTATTTTTTAGCAGGATCAAAATTCGGAGGATAAATAATCCACTCTAGCATCTTCTGCCCATCTGTTGTTGTTACATAACGTTTCTCCACCTTACTCAAATTGATTCCTGCATATTTTTCATCATTTGCATGAGACAGTTGTGTTAGCATACCGGAAGTCATATCAACAACAAATAGCTCAGCAGCATGATTCCAATCTGTTCTGGTAACCACCATTTTATTTCCTGATTGCCCAACCATTGATTGGATATCAAAATCTCCTTTGGTAATTTGTTTAATAAGAGGAGCTTTTTTAGTTACAGTTGGATCATTCACTGAAAACAATTGAACAGTTCCATCAACAGGTGCGAGAAAATAAATCATTTTACCATCGTTGCTCCATCGGAAATCAGTCACAGTTCCATCCCACTCTTTTGTAATATTTAATTTTTCTGCTGGCTCATTAATAATAATATCATTTTTATCTGATTCATAACCGTCTCTTCGCATACTCAACCAAGCTAACTTACCAGTAGTTGAAAAAGCAGGATTCATATCATATCCCATCATCCCTTCTGAAATATTCTTTGTTTGTTTGGATGCAAGATCGTATGAATAAATATCGGTGTTGGTACTGATTGCATAAGCTTTTCCATATTTTTTCTTTGTCACATAAATTACTTGCTTACCATCCGGACTCCAGATAAAATCTTCATCACCTCCTGAAGGTTTCTGCGGACAATCGTGCGGTTCGTTCAGCATGATATCAATGCTATCTGAAGCTTTTGTTCCATTTATATTATTTATGAAAACATGGCTGAATGCTCCATCTTCCCATGAATCCCAATGACGGTAATTCAAATCATCGTAAATCATTACATCTGATTTTGGTAGATCAGAATAAACATCCTTACCAAAAATTTTTACAACAGGAACATCCATTGCTGAGATGCTCATTTTTCCATCCGGAGAAATACGATTGTTTGCAATAAGATCATTCGCTTTTGCATCTTCAACTGCTGCACCACCAGCTATCGGTTGAATATATACTTTTGTTGTTTTTTTATTATCTGTAATATTATAGGTACGAACACTATATACAACGGATTTGCCATCTTTTGTTAATCCTGAAGCATTCAGCTTACCCATTTGGATAAGCATTTCCGGACTTAAATTTTGCTGTGCAATCAATGAAGCAGTAAATAAAAAAAGCGTGCTTGATAGAACTATTTTTTTCATAAAATATAATGAATTGTAGTTAATATATTTAATTAGAATGATTTATAATTTGGTTTGCAAAGATACTATTTTTATTAGGCAAAAAACGCTTTTCGAGCATCTTATAATGAGTAGAGATCAATTAGACGAATACAACTCAAATTACTTTTTTTAATCATCAAAACTTTCAACAATACAATTATTCGAAGTTTAATTTTCCAATCCGGCTTTTGTTTCCTGAAAAGTAAACCGATTTACCATACTTGGCTTTTCTGCATGTATGATAGGACTCTTTACTAATTTGCTTCCAGGTAAAGCCGTTATCAAGAGATATATCTACACCAGAAAGTCCGCAGCTGATCCATATATTTTCAGCAATGTATTCGACACAACTTTTATAACCAGAAGGTGATTTTGATGGAAAATTCCATGTTTTTCCGCCATCGTATGTTAATATACAATTAGGCATCGCTGTAAGATCAATAAAGTCACCTCCAACAACAATGAAAGTAGTTGAATCTTTAACAGCAAAAGAATTTGCACCCGTAGAATTTTTGCCCTGTATTATTGGTAATTTTATTTTATTGACTCCAATTACTAAATTTGAAACCGATCCTCCAGAAACAAATGCAAACTGATCCTTTGTGATCATCCTTATATTTGTTCCGCTACTTGCAAAACAGGCTTCTGCACTATCTGATTTTGCGAGCAAATTGGGTGAAATTTCATTCCAACTATTACCACCATCAATTGTTTTTGCAATAAAAAAAAGTCCGTTTAAAGGATCACCGACAACATACCCTGTTTTAAAATCTGAAAATTCCATCGCATCCAAAAATATTCCTGACTTATTATTCTCATATACTTTTTTCCAACGTTTTCCTCCATTTGTTGTTTTTAGAATATATGCTGGTTCTGCAATTGACATTATGATTGCGGTATTTTTACTAAATGCCTCAATATCTCGAAACTCAGCATTTTCATAACCCTTAACAATCATCCACTTCCATGTTAATCCTCCATCTGTAGATTTCCCAACAGAACCTTTACTTCCACTTACCCATAAAACATGATCATCAACTACGCTCAATCCTCTTAAAGAACTTTCACCATTATTATTCAACTCTTTTACATGTTGAGCAACAATTGAATGAAAGAAAATAAATAACGAAATGGAACTCAACAATACTTGTTTGAACATGTTACTTGATTCAAATGTAATTTGAAAATCACTTTTAAAAAATATTTTTAAAAGCGTGAAGAAAATGATGTTATCTATTTATAGTCAGGATTTCCGTTTTAGGTCCAGTGCTGTTTGTTGCTTTCACTGTTATAGAATTCGCACCTATATTTACATTAGCGCTAAAACTAATCGTACTCGTTTTTATTTTATATGTAAAAGGAACGATTACTCCGTTTACTTTTACTTCAATATCACTTTGCATTACTATTCCAGTAACTACTGCTGTTACTTCTACCAAAGGAAGTGCTGTTGAATATGGATTTGTCAAACCGAAAACAATAGAAGGCAAAGTACCAACTGTTGAAACAACTTGTGAAGTTGATATTAATGGATTGTGAACATTTGGAGTGCCTTTATCGGCAGGAGAATTCAAGGTATCAGGATTTAATGGTGTAATCGATTGCCTGTATTTGATAATCACCGATTTAGTATCAGTACCCGAAGCATTTGTTGCTGCAATAACAACTGTATTATTTCCAATGGTCAAATTCGCATTAAATTTTACCTGCTTGGAAGTTGAATTATAAGTAAAGGCAGTAATAGTTACGCCATTCAGTTTTACTATTATATCACTGCTGGATGTCACATTTAAAACAGTAGCCTCTACATTATAGACAGCAGCGCTTGATGCACCTCCAACTCCGGAAGGGGAAGTAAATGTAACAACCGGAGCTGGCAATACAACTGGTGCAGTATAAATAATTGTTGTTGATTTAGAATCACTGCCTGATGAATTATTCGCAGAGATTGTAAAAATATTTCCACCCGAAATCAATGAAGCAGATAATGTTAATTCCATCGTTGAAGCCGAATATGTAAATGGTATATTCGTACCATTTAGTGTGGCCGTAATTTGAGAGGATGATGTTACATGTAATACTTTAGCTTTTACAATTGCTGTATTTACACTTGTATTGAAAGGATTTACAGTTGGCAAAAGAATAGAAATAAGAGGAGCTGGTAATGTTTCAACAGGCTCAGTATAAATGAAAGTAACCGATTTTGAATCGCTCCCTGAGGTATTCGTTGCTGTGATTGTAACAACATTTGCACCCACAATAAGATTTAAATTCATTGCTAAAGCCTTCGTGGAAGCATTATATGTAAATGCTATTGAAGGAGAACCATTAACTGAAACCGCAATTTGTGATGACGACGTTACATTAAATACATTTGCAGTTAGAGATGAAATAGCACTTACAGAAGTGTAAGGATTAACTACAGGAGATGTAATGGTTACAACCGGTGCAGGCATAACAACTGGTTGAGAATAAATTATAGTTTTTGATTTCGAATCGCTGCCAGAAGCATTGGTTGCTGAAACAGTTACCAAATTTGCTCCAACAATTAAATTGGCATTAAACGACAATTGTTTTGTTATATCGTTATATGAGAAAGCACTTGATGCAATTCCGTTTATAGATACTGATAGTTGTGATGCATTTAATATATTTAAAACAGTCGCATTTATTAAAGCTGTATTAACAGAAGTTGTATAAGGTGACACTCCTGGTGATGTAATTGTTACAATTGGTGCAGGAGCGACAACCGGTTCAGAATAATTGATTGTCTGAGATTTCGAATCAATCCCTGAAGCATTCGAAGCGGAGATCGTAACGATGTTCGCACCTGTAATTAAATTGGTTGTAAATGACAACTGTTTAGTAGAAATACTATAGGTGAATGCGCTGCTTGCCGTTCCATTAACAAGTAAAGATATCTGAGCCGGACTCGTCACATTCAATACAATTGCATTTATAGTTGCAACATTACTTGAAGTTGCAAAAGGATTTCCAGCAGGTGATGTGATTGTTACAATAGGAGCAGGAACTACATCTACCGGCTTATTGTATATAACAGTAATAGATTTTGAAACTGCACCGGCAACATTGGTAGCTGAAATAGTAATCGTATTTACTCCTCCGATTAAATTTGAATTAAAACTTAATTGTCCGGTTGTGCTATTGAAACTTAACAAACTAGTTGGCAGAGGCGCTCCGTTATTTGTTACAGAGATTTGTCCAACTGATGTCACATGCTGCACAATCGCATTAACAGGCAGAATTGAAACAGAGGATGTAAAAGGATTTACAGCAGGATTTACAATTGTAATAAACGGTGGCGGAGTAACTTCAGCTACATTGTAAATCACGGTTATTGATTTTGAATCGCTTCCTGATGCATTTGTTGCAGAAACAACAAACGTATTCGCACCAGGATTCAGGTTACTGTTTATATTTAATACCTTGGAGGATGCATTAAAAGCAAAACTACTTATTGCTACTCCGTTTATTGTAACACCTATTTGGCTTTGTGAAGCAACATTTAAGACCTTCGCCAAAACGGTTATGGTATTCATCGAAGAAGAATAAGGATTCACATTAGGACTTGTGATTGTTACAACAGGTGCAGGAGGAGCAACAACAATTGGTGATTCAAAAATAACAGTTGCATTATCTGATGTAGTTCCATCAGAATTGCTAGCACTAATTAGAAATGAATTACTTCCAGTTAAAAGCATTAATGGAAAAGAAAATTGATTGGTGGTTGCATCATAAGTAAAATTGGTATTGCTTACTCCATTATACACCAAACCAATGTCGCTTTTAGAAGAAACATTTTTTATTGTTGCTTTAAGGGTAAAACTTTGTGAAGGAGATGTGAAAGATGGAACTGATGGATTTATGATCACAACAGTTGGTTTATTCGTTGCAGGAGTATATGTATCCGTATTAACGGTATTATTATTTGTTAGCGTTGTAGAAGCAGGTCGAACTTTTCTGCCGAAACTAAATTTCAACCATACAGAAGTATAATGATATTTATCTTTTGAAGTACTTAATGTATTATCACTAGCCCATTGCTGACCATCTAATCCATCGTGCAAGGCCCATGTCATTTTATGTTCTAATCCCATTGAAAAGCCAGGGTTAAACTGGTATCCTAAACCAACACCTAATGAAGGCATAAATTTCCAACGTGCAGATTCACTTCCTTCAGCAGCGGTCTCATAGTTTCCATCATACATATTATTTAAAGAAGTGGTGACAGCAGAACTGCTTGCGTTTCCAAGTGAATCGATACTTGAATAGTTATAAAGTAAATTATCAGCATTTAACTGATCTGTTGTTGCAACTGCCTTTGTAATTCCAAGGCCTCCAAAAATATATGGATACACTTTTGTTTTATTACGCAATCTGTTTGCACCTACAAGAAATTCTAAAGACAATTCGTTAATAGTAGTTTTATAATTCTGATAAACAGTTCCACCATTTGAAGTATAGTTAATTCTATTTAATACGTTGTTGTTTAGTATTCCCGATTTTTTTAAATCTTGTCCATATGCCGAAGCGTTTAAATAGCGGAATCGCCATCCCCAATCCAAAGAACTCTGTTCATTTTGCAGGTACATTTGTCCGAATGTAAAACCACCGGCACCTCCAAGTTTTTTCATTTTAACATCACTTTGAAGCCAGGATGCACCTAAATTAAATCCTAATTCAACTGGATGGGTCGTTTGAGCGTGAACAGAAACTTTTAAAATTATTAGTGTAAAAAGTAAGATAGAAGTAAGTATATTTTTCATATTGATATGATTTTCGTAATTGGATTTGCATTTATTGTGCCGTATTTCTTTTCGCTAAAAAAGTCCCTTAAAGAGGGACTTTCAAAGCAAATTATCTTAATTATTATTTTTTCTTGCTTAAGATCTTAAATTCTGTTCTTCTGTTTATAGCATGTTCTTCTTCTGAACACTCTACTCCGTCCAAACACTTATTCAAGATTTTATTTTCGCCATACCCTTTACCAGAAATTCGGTCTTTGCTAATACCACCTTTTAAAATATAATCTACAGCAGCTTTTGCTCTTTGCTCCGATAACTTCAGATTAAATTCCTGATTAGAACGCGAATCGGTATGAGAAGACAAATCTATAATCAGCAAAGGATCATTTTTCATAATATTGATTACTTTATCAAGTGTTTTTGTTGCTTCCGGCAAGATCTTCGCTTCACCATAATTATAATAGACATTCTCAACAATCGTCAAACTGTCTTTTTTAGCCTGATCTTTTAATTGCAATACTTTCAGCCAAGGATCATCAACATATAAGCCGCCCATATTTGTTTGCTCGGCTGGCAAAATGGTAAAACGGAATTTACCGTTAAGACGGGTAAACTCTTTTATCACGATACCTTTACTATTGGTCAATAAAATCTTATTTAATGTTTTCAATTTAGTTTCTCCCTCGTCCAAAGCGAATAAAATAGTTTGATCGGCAGGTAAATTGGTAAATTGAAAAGTACCATTTGCATCGGTTTTTGTTGTTTGTACTACTTCACCTTTTTCATTTACTAAATTAACTGTCGAGTTTGCCAATGGTTTTTTATTTTCAGACACCAAATTACCTTTCAAGTCGAAGCGCAATTCACTATCTTCAACCGTCATTAATTTTAAAGATGCTTTATCTGCTGACAAAAAAGAGAACTTAAAATCTCCAGCCTTTCCCGATGTTGTCGTTTGCATTTCTTTTCCAGATTTATTAGTAATGATAATCTTAGTATTCGGAGCTAATTGAGTATCACTTTCATCCACTTTCACAAGAAAATTTTGATCAGCAGGTAAATTTGTAAATACAAAAGCACCAAAAGCATTAGTAGTTGCCGTTTGAACTATTTCTCCTTTATCATTCAACAAATTTACTTTCGTATTTGCCAAAGGTTTTGAAGGATTTTCGCCAAACAATAAATTCCCGGCAATGCTTACATCATCAGCAAGTCCAATTTCAAGAAGGGAATTGGGGTCAGCAGGCAAATTTTGAAAAATAAATTTGTCGCCTTTATCATTTATAACTGTAACACGAATGATCTTATCTTTTTCATCTGTGAGATAATATTTTGATTTATCTTTAAAACGAGGATCCGTTTCATCCAACTTCACCATATATCGTTTATCAGGATCTAGTTTATCAAATTTAAAGAAGCCGGTATTATCGGTTGTTGCGATGTTAAGGACTTTTCCATCTTCTGAAAGCAGCATTACCTTCGCATCTTTTGCAGGATCATTAATATTTTTACTAAATAAAATTTTACCAGCAACCGTTAAAAATTTATTTAATGCAACAAAGCTATAGATATCATCAGAGCCTTTACCTCCTGCTCTATCACTTGAAAAGTATCCTTTTAAATTATCCTCATTAAATACAATTCCAAAATCATCAGTAGATGAATTTAAAGGAAGACCTAAATTTTTCAGATCAGAATATTTTCCGTCTACTTTTATTGCAGAAAAAACATCAAGACCTCCAAAACCGGAATGTCCATTAGATGAAAAATACAACATACCGTCTTTTCTGATATAAGGAAATACTTCAGAACCGGAAGTATTTATCTGATCACCCAAGTTTTGGGGTTTTCCCCAGCCTTCACCTTCTTTTTGTGAAACATAAATATCAGTTTCACCAAAACCACCCGGCATATCAGAAACAAAAAACAACCATTGTCCGTCAGCTGAAATACTTGGATGTGCCGTTGTATAGCCTTCTAAATTATACTGAAAAGGAATCACCTTTCCCCATGACTTTCCTTTTAATTTAGAAAAGTATAATTGAGGACGGTTAACAAAATTTTTGTCTTTTTTATTCAAAACATAATTCACACGTGTTAAATACAATGTATTTTGTTCAGCATTAAAGCAAATCGGACCATCATGAAAATTGGTATTGATATTCGAAGTAAATGATTTTACTTTTTTTGAAAGCACTACTTTCCCATCTGCTGCATTCGTTATCGAAGAAGAATAAACATTCAGATAAGGCTCCTTATTCCAACCATTCGAATTAAAATTAATAATATCCTTTGTGCGTTCTGAAACAAAAACTAAATCATTTTTATAAAAAACTGGTGAAAAATCAGAATGTACAGAATTTAAGTTCTTAACTTCATTCACTTCAAATTGTTGCGTTCGAGAAATCCACAATTTAATATCCTCACATGATTTTACGGAAAGCTCTCCTTTTTTATCGCTGGGAAAAGAATTGGCATAAATTTCAAATTGTTGCTTTGCTTCATCAATCTTACCATTATTCTTTAAAACCGTTCCATAATAAAAACTATTAATAGCAGCAACACCCGGTAGTTTAATTAAATCAGCATAAGACAATTCGGCCTGCTTATATTGTTTAGTTAAACGGTAACAGTTTGCAATTTTCTCAAGAGCATCTTTATTATCTTTTTTCTTTACAGCCTTTTTATATAATTGTATTGCTTTTATATACTCATAATTATCATAATACATATTTGCACGTTTTAATTGTGCGAAAGTTGTATTTACAAAAATGAACAATAAAAGTAGACTTATCGTTTTTACTTTTTCCATAACCTATTTAAGCAATGAATATCTTTTAAATTACAAATATCGAGGTGATAAAATTTTTGATTTAGAAATATTAAAATCATAACCCAACATAATTTCATGACTGCCTCCACCTACTTTTCCGATCTGGTTAAATCCATAATCATAGGAATAACCCAACTTGAATTTATCCGTTATGTTAAACTGAGCATACAAAACAAAATTACTGGTGTGTCTTAAAGATAGACCAACCCAAACACGTTGCTTAAGCAAAAAACTAAGATTGACATCAATAGATGAAGGTGCACCTTTTGTAGCTTTTATCATGCAGGAAGGATTAAAGACTAGATTCTCATTAAATGACCAGGCTTTTCCAAAAGTAAAAAACAAATGTGGTGATAATATAGCATCATCTCCGTTTAGGTTAGAAACACTCGTTAATCGACCACTATACAAATGAGTTGCACTCAATCCTGCGTATAAAGTATTGTTGTAATAATACAATCCCGCATCTGCTGTAGGAACAATTTTGGAGGTTTGATTATTGGTATTATATACGTCACCTTGATCTTTATATGAAATTTCAGCCCAATTGTAAGTATAATTAAAAACACCAGCACGAAGTCCAAAAGATAGTTTACCATTTTTAATTGGTATACGATACGCATACGATCCGAGTACACCAATACTTTTTTTCGGTCCTATCTGATCTGCCACAACTGAAAATCCAAGACCAACTTTCTTCTTTTTCATCGGGCCATGAACGTTTAACGTTTGGGTCTTGGGAGCTCCTTCAAGTCCGGTCCATTGACTTCGGATAAATGCGGAAGCACTTATAGCTTCTTTACTTCCTGCATAGGCAGGATTAATGGCCAGTTGATTAAACATATACTGACTGTATTGAGGGTCCTGCTGAGCAAAGGTCTGCAAGAAGCTCATTAAAGAAAATAAGAAAATTAACTGTTTTTTCATCTGTATTTTATATTTCAAATTTTTTCCTTTTCTAAACGAATTAATGGGTCAGTTCAATCCAACCCTTGTACACTTTATTATTTGCATCTATCACATAAAAATAAGTCGCATCAGGTAATTCGCTACCTGCAGCATTTTTGCCTTTCCATACTTTATTTTCAGAAACATTATCATAATCTGAAGCAGTCCAAACAATATTACCCCATCTATTAAAAATCGTAACGGTATTATCTTTTATTAACTCTAATCCTTCTACAATCCAAGAATCATTATTCAAATCTCCATTGGGAGTAATACCATGATAGAAGATTAACTCATCAGCACAATCTATTTGAGTTTCACCAATTACAACAGAATCATTCACTGTAAAATTGCCATCATCTACTTGAAAATAATATACTCCGGGAGCAAGATTGGCAACATTTGCACTGCTGTCGTTCAAGGGTGGCAACCAATAATAAGTAACTGGTCCGGTTGAAGAAAAAATATTTAAAGAGGCGCTACCATTTTTTGCACCTATACAAGAAGTATTTGAAAAAATCACATTGGCATCTAATGAACTGTTTGCCGTATTGGGTTGATGAAAGCCTTGTGTTAAGACCTTTACATTCAGAGGAGTTATTCCCGGTTCAAAAGTAGAAACCATTACCTCCCCTACAGTATAATCGAGTGTTCCCCAAGTAAAAGAAGTTCCACTTGTTGCACCACCCGAACTGAGCACCTCCCTCATAGGCGGATTATTCTGTACTTGTGCATTAGTTGTTGAATACATAATTAGCATTAACAAACAAAATAGTAATCTGTGTTTTCTATTTATCATGATGATAAATTAAATATTAATTTCAATATGATTAATTATTACTTCTTCCTATTTCAAGCCACTGGGTTCCATTCCAAATTAATGTTAATGTATCTCCAGGACCCATAATAAAATTAACATTTCCATTTAATCTTAAATTTCCTCCAACTTGCATGGTGATTGTTAATCCTGCATTTGAGTTTTCTAAAATACAAGTTTGTCCTATCGCTACACCAGCTCCTAAAGCTCCAGCTATGGTAGCGGCTCCTGAAGAAGCAATTCTAATATATCCTTCATCTCCAATGTTTAAAACACCAGCAGTAGTATAACTTCGAGTTGTAGCTGTATGAGTTACGGCTCCATTCACCTCAAGAGTTGTTCCTGGAGTATTCATCCCTATACCAACATTACCAGTAGGAGAAATCGTGAAACGGTATGCTCCTCCGGTTGCATCATAAATTCCAAAATAACCTGCGCCCATAGTAGCTCCAGTTCCTGTACTTCCAATAATATCAAATATTCTGGAGCCTGCATTAAATCTGATCGCTGCACCAGCGGAAGAATTGTCTCCTTCAATAATTACAGAATTAGTACTCCAGTTTGCACCTTTCACATGCAAAACTCCAGTGGGAGTGAATAAAGTGGATCCGATTGCTACTCTATTTTGTACATATACATTTCCTTGATTAAAATAACCTGCCCAATTTGAACTAGTTGAACCAGAAGCATTCCCAAACAAACCAATTGCTAATCCCGTTCCAGATACATTGGCAACACCTTCTAACCCTCTCGCTCCACCTGATACACTTGTATTTGTTGCTAAAGCTTCAACGCCAACAACTGTAGTTCCATCAGAAGAAGCGTTTGCTTGAGTATAAATACCATAATTATTAGCAGTTCCTGAAGCAGATGAAATTGCATATATAGCCGTATTTAAACCTGCAGTATTTGCTGAGGTTTGATGTTCAAAATAAGCCATTTGCCCAGCTGCTGATGTATTCTGGAAAACATGCAATTTACCTGGCCCTGTTGGGGTAGAAATACCAATACCAATTGTTGTTCCGTTATCAACTAGCAAAGAAGTAGCAGTAAGACCTGTGCCTGAAGCATTCCATTTGGGGAAATAATTTGCAGTTCCGTTACTTATCAAAGGTGAACCAGCTACACTATATAAAGCACCGGCCGCTGTTACTTGTACTGTACCTCCACCTGCAATTCCTAATGCTGGAACTATAATATTTCCAGAATTATCAATCACCATTCTGTTTGGTGTATTGTTCGTCCAAAAATTCATTGAGTTATTAGTACTATTATATTCCACTGCACCAAAAAATGTATTGGTAGGATTTCCGAAGTAAAGCCTAGAAGTTCCTGTAGTTGATGACATTAAGCTTAATGCTACACTTCCTGCAATATTTGATATCTGCAATCTTTCAGCTGGAGTTGTTGTTCCTATTCCAACGTTGCCTGAATTTCCATTGTAAATGTTAACTCCACTTGTTAACCATTGATTTCCTAAAGATAAAGTTGAGGGGTTGGTCCATGTCATTGTACCATTTGCATTGGAAATTGGAATATATCCATTAACAGCCCCACTCCGCATTGTAATTTGTCCGTTAACATCTAACTGAGAAAAAGGAGTGAAATTTCCTAGTAATAATTCACCAGTATTTGTAATTCGCATTCTTTCAACACCACTATTTGTAAATCGGTGAAAAGTTAAAGCATCATATTCCATGTGATCACCACTTCCATTTTCACCAATAGAGCCTTTGCTATTAAAAGAACCAGCAATGGTATTTCCAAATTCAATAACTGCGTTAGAAGCGGTTGTTGTTTGAGTACTTTGAAGTCTTAAGTAAGCATTCGAACCTTGAACATGTAAATTTTGTGCAGGAGAAATTGTTCCAATTCCAATATTTCCTCCGTTATTATAAATGTTACTTGAGTTAACAACCCATGCAGTACCGTTCCAATAAGGAGTATTTCCTGCGGCTGCACCCGATGTCAAAAAGCCTGTTGCACCAGTTGTTCCAGTTGAACCGGTTGAACCGGTTGAACCAGCTACTCCCGCAACTCCTGTTGCACCCGTTACTCCAGTTGATCCAACAGAACCTGCAATACCAGCAGCACCTGCTGCACCAGTTGATCCAGTGGAACCTGTTACTCCATTTGCACCAGCTACTCCCGCAACTCCTGTTGCACCCG
>CANIFU010000054.1 GCA_947466965.1 Bacteroidota bacterium | reverse complement strand
TGAAGCATTGGAGCGCTTCCGCAGCTACCCAAACATTCTACTGTTTTGATGGTAAACATTCCATCGGCAGTTGTTTCACCTTCTTTGATGCCTAATTTCTTTTCTAAGTGCCTTACAACATCTTCTGCGCCTCTTGTCCAGCAAGAAGAAGTACGGCATACTTCAAGCAAACATTTTCCAACAGGCTTTAAGTTATACATCGAATAAAACGATGCGACCTCATATACCTCTATGGGTTTGATGTTTAAAATGGATGCAACGTAGTCCATCGTTTCCGGACTTAACCAGCCGCCAAATTCTGCCTGAGCAATGTGCAGGATCGGCAGTAAAGCCGATTTGTGTTTTCCTTCCGGATAACGCTTGATCATCTTATGGACCAGTGCGAGCGTTTCCTCGTTAAATTTTATTTCGTTACTCATGTTATATTCTGTTTCAAGAAATTAATCCTGGAGATCGATTTTAGGTTGGGCAAATCGAAGCTTCCTATTTTTGAAAAACAAGATGCACTAGCAAATAAAATAATAAATTTATTTTTATTCATTATGCGTCCAATTCTCCAGCAATCACATTCATGCTACTCATAGTTAAAATTGCATCAGATAGCATTCCACCTCTAATCATTTCCGCGTAAGCCTGATAATAAATAAAACACGGTCTGCGCATATGCAAACGGTAGGGTGTTCTTCCTCCATCACTGATCAGATAATAACCTACTTCACCGTTACCTCCCTCAACAGCGTGATACACTTCCCCTTTCGGAATTTCCGTTTCACCCATCACAATTTTAAAGTGATAGATCAATGCTTCCATGTTGTTATAAACTTCTTCTTTCGGAGGAAGGTAAAACTCAGGAACATCCGCATGGAAAATACCTGCAGGTTCTTTCTTAATTTTTGCAATTGCCTGATGAATGATCTTCACACTCTCCCACATTTCTTGCTGGCGCACCATGAAACGATCGTACGTATCACCATTTGTTCCAACAGGAATAATAAAATCGAATTCTTCGTAAGAGCAATATGGATTCATTACACGCACATCATAATCAACTCCTGCAGCACGTAAGTTTGGTCCGGAGAAACTATAATTCAATGCTCTTTCGGCACTGATGCCACCACAACCGATGGTACGATCCATAAAAATTCTATTCCGCATCAATAAGTTTTCGAACTCTTTTAATGCCGGTGGAAAGTCAATTAAAAATTTCTCTAGGAGGTCCCATGCTTTTGAAGAAAAATCTCTTTCAAGTCCGCCAATACGTCCAATATTAGTAGTTAAACGGGCACCACACAGTTCTTCATAGATATCGTAAATACGTTCACGCATCTGAAAGATATACAAGAAACCGGTCATTGCACCTGTATCCACTCCAATAACACTGTTACAAATAACGTGATCCGAAATACGCGCCAACTCCATTATGATGATTCGCATGTATTGAACACGCTTGGGAATTTCAATTCCCAAAAGTTTTTCTACGGTCATGTGCCACCCCATGTTATTGATTGGTGAAGAGCAATAATTCAAACGATCGGTGATCGGCGTGATCTGGTAATACGGTCTTCTTTCTGCTAATTTCTCAAAAGCGCGGTGGATGTATCCAACCGTAGACTCTGAATCCATTATTATTTCACCGTCCATCTTCAACACATTTTGGAAAATACCGTGTGTTGCGGGATGTGTAGGACCAAGGTTCAGCGTAGAATATTCTTTCTCGACAACCTCTTTATTTGTGTTTATATTTTTTTCTTTACTCATTCCATCACAAGTTTATCGTCCGAACATTTGATCATCTTTATCTTCACGGGTGCCATCTTCTAGCGCGTATTCTTTTCTCATCGGATGATAGTTCATTTCATCCATATTTAAAATACGTTTTAAATTCGGATGCCCTCTGAAAATGATTCCAAAGAAATCAAACTCCTGACGCTCCATCCAGTTTGCAGCGGAAAAAACTGAAGTTATAGAAGGAACATTTACATCGCTGTTACTAAAAAATATTTTTATTCTGATGCGTAAGTTATTTGGAAGATTGTGTAATTGATACATTAGAGCAAATTCGTGTCCTTGATTATCGGGATAATGAATGGTTGCCATTGTAGTTAAATACTGAAAAGCGAGCTCTTCATCGTCGTAAAGAAACTTTACAACCTCACAGATAAGGTCTCTTTTTACAGTAAATTCAGGAAAGTCAACATTCAATTTCGAAGAGATGAAACCCTCTCCGAATTGAGCCTTCAGTTTACTTTCAACTGCTGTTAATAATGCTTGTTTATCCATACTATTCAATTCCATATTTATTCAACAACGCTTTGTATTCAGGACTATCTCTACGTCTGGTTGATTCTGATTCCACGAGTTTCTGAATCTGAAGGATGCCGTCCAAAACTTGTTCGGGACGTGGAGGACAACCAGGAATATATACATCAACAGGAATAATTCTGTCGATTCCTTGCAACACACTGTATGTATCAAAAATTCCACCGCTGGAAGCACAAGCGCCCATTGACAAAACCCACTTCGGTTCAGCCATTTGTTCGTAAACCTGACGTAAAACAGGAGCCATTTTTTTAGAGATGGTGCCCATTACCATTAATAGATCTGCCTGACGGGGCGAGAAGCTTAAGCGTTCGGCTCCGAAGCGACCTAAATCGTATGTAGAAGCCATGGTTGCCATAAATTCGATTCCGCAACAAGAGGTAGCGAAAGGCAGTGGCCACAAAGAATTAGCACGCGCCATACCAACGACTTTGTCAATGCGAGTTGCAAAAAATCCAGGCCCTTCAATTCCTGGGGGAGCATCTGCTTTTAAATCTATTTTTGATTTTTCTTTTGTACTCATTTATTTCTTTTTTAAAATGGGCAATGTTTTTAATCCCCCTAACCCCCTTTTTCAAAGGGGGAATTTGTTCTAACAATATTTTTATTAATACACGAACCCTCTACTCTCTTTGTCAAACGGAGTGAATTCGACTCCGCTCACCATAAACCAAAGTCGAAGGGAGTTATCTGGTATCTATTCCCACTTCAATGCGCCTTTTTTAAGGATATAATAAAAGCCAACCAATAAAAACCCAACAAATGTGAGCATTTCAACAAATCCGGTTAATCCTAATTGTTTAAAATTTACTGCCCATGGATACATGAAAATCACCTCAACATCAAACAAAACAAATAAAATTGCGACAAGAAAGTATTTAATTGAAAAAGGCAAACGAGCGTTTCCTTGAACTTCGATACCACACTCAAAAGTTTCCAATTTTACTTTTGATTTCTTCTTTGGTCCGAGTTGATGTGTTAAAAAGAGCATAATCACAACAAAACCAAGGGCTACAACAAACATCAAGGCGATAGGTAGAAAATCAAGGGGAGTGCTTTGAACAGCTAATAACATATAAACAAGTTTAATTTCTTTTCGGCCTCAATTTTAGGTATTTCTTTTGAAATAACCCAAATTTTGCCAACAAATTTACTGTTTTATAGATAAGGAAATCTAGTTATTTACTTATTTAGACCAAATCCATTTTAGGTCCTTTGAATCCGATTGAATTAAAAATAAAAATGTCCCGACTCAATGAAGAACCAGGTCATTTTTATTTTCAAATTATTTGATTTCTAGTAAACAATAATCTTTTTAACTACTTCGTTTTTATCGTTGGTTAAAGTAATTGTGTAAACACCTTTTCCGTATTCAACAACGCTAAATGGTTTTCTATAGGCCCCAGAGTAGTTTTTCAATTCTTCTTTATAAATCAACTGGCCAAGAGCATTCGTCAATTCCAACGTATAATCTGCAACAACATTTGCATTGAATAAGATGTTAAAATTTCCATCATTTGGATTTGGATAAATGTTTAATCCGTATTGATTGCTTGAATCTTCTATTCCAGTAGTAGTAATTACTTCCGGAGCTGATTCGGCCGATGAACACGGAACTGTTGTTACAACAACGGTATACGTTCCATTTGCTGTAAACGTATAGTTTTGGTTCGTAGCACCTACTATAGATATTCCATTTAAATACCATTGATTTCCTGTTGGAGAACTAGATGTTAAAGTTGATCCTAACACAGAAATTGTTGGCGTTGCAGGAGTTGGATTTACAACCATTGTAATGCCTGTACTTGTTCCTGTAAACGGACTCGCACATGTTGCATTGGAAGTCACAATACAAGTTACAATGTCACCATTTACAAGTGTTGTAGTAGTATACATTGTTCCACCTGTTCCTACGTTACTTCCATTCAATTGCCATTGATAAGTTGGAGTTGTTCCGCCATTTGTTGGTGAAGCAGTGAATGTTACAGATGTTCCTGAACAAATTGCACCAGCAGGACTTGCAACAACACTTACCGTTGGAGTTACCGTTGGATTCACTGTCATTGTTGTTCCGCTTGATGTTGCGGTAGCTATTGATGGACATGTTGCATTGGATGTCAGTGTACAAGTTACAACATCACCACTTGCAAGTGTAGAGCTAGAATAGGTTGTTCCGCCTGTTCCTACGTTGCTTCCATTCACTTGCCATTGGTATGTTGGAGTTGTTCCGCCATTTGTTGGTGTTGCAGTAAACGCTACAGATGTTCCATTACAAATTGCTCCTGTTGGACTAGCCGCAACACTTACCGAAGGCACTAAAACTGGATTTACAAGCATTGTAATTGTATTAGACGTTGCTGTAGTTGGAACAGCACAAGAAGAGCTTGACGTTAATATACATGTTACAATTTGTCCGCTTGTTAACGTACTTGAAGTGTATGTTGTTCCGCCTGTTCCAACATTACTTCCATTTACTTGCCATTGATATGTTGGAGTTGTTCCACCTCCACCAGCACTTGCCGTGAGCGTAACGGAAGTTCCAGCACAAATAGCACCACTTGGACTTACTGTAATTGCATTTGTAGGAACAACACTACCACTAACGACAACCACAGTTGTTCCTACTAAACTGGTACATCCTGCCACTGTAACGGTTACGCTGTATGTTCCAGCCATTGCTAATGTTGAAGAGGGACGAGAAGGGTCTTCTACTGCTGAGGTGAAAGTACTTGGACCGGTCCAAGCGTAAGTAGCACCCGCAACCGTATTTGAAGTCAATAAAATTGAAGAGCCTGTACATACCGGAGAGTTGCTTCCGGCAGATGGTGCTGCAGGAATTGGACTCACAACAACCGTTGTTGTTCCCGGTAAACTGGTACATCCACCCGTTGTAATGGTTACGGAATACGTCCCTGCCATCGCTACGGTTGAAGCAGGGCGGCTTGGGTTTCTGATCGCTGAGCTGAAAGTCGCTGGTCCAGTCCAGCCGTAAGTTGCACCTGCAACGGAAGCAGTAGACAAGCTAATTACTGTTCCTGCACAATATGGACCAGTATTCGTTGCAAGGGGAGTAGCCGGTAAAGCATTTACAACAAGGGTTGTTGTTCCGGCTAAACTAGTACATCCACCAACAGTTACAGTTACACTGTATGTTCCAGCCATTGCCGCTGTTGCAGATGGGCGGCTTGGATCTTCAAGAGCGGACGTAAATGCACTCGGACCAGTCCAAGTATAGGTTGCACCAGCAACTGTATTTGAGGTTAAGTTGATCGTACTTCCTGCACAAACAGGGGAATTACTTCCTGCTGTTGGTGTTGCCGGAATCGCATTTACAACAACCGTTGTTGTTCCGGCTATACTTGCACAACCGCCCACTGTTACAGTAACACTGTATGTTCCTGCCATTGCTGTTGAAGCAGATGGGCGGCTTGGATCTTCTAGCGCGGAAGAAAATGCACCTGGTCCGATCCAACTGTAGGTTGCACCTGCAACAGTATTTGAGGTTAAATTGATTATACTTCCTGCACAAACAGGAGAATTGCTTCCTGCAGTAGGTGTTGTGGGCAATGCGTTTACAACTAAGACAGTGGTTCCCACCAAGCTGGCACATCCACCAACAGTTACAGTTAAACTGTATGTTCCTGCCATTGATAATGAAGCGCCAGGACGGGTTGGATCCTCCAATGAAGAAGAAAAAGCTCCAGGACCGGTCCAGCTGTAAGTTGCACCAGCAACAGTAAACGACGTTAAATTAATTGTTGAACCAACACAAACCGGGGAATTACTACCTGGTGTTGGAGTAGCTGGTAATGGATTAACAGTCATTGTTATCGGGCCGGATGAAGCCGGACTTCCGACAACACCAGCCAGACTTGATGTCATGTTACATGTTACAATTTGACCAGTAGTTAAAGTTGATGTCGTAAAAGTTGAAGCGGTTGCCCCACCAACATTCACACCATTAACCTGCCATTGATACGTAGGAGTTGTTCCTCCGTTTGTAGGAGTTGCCGTGAAGGTAACAGATGTTCCTGCACAGATCACATTATCAGCATCATTTGATGCAATTGTAACACCGGCAACCGGCGCGCCTATACCGGTGATATTGATATTATCTAAATAAAGCATTTGTCCCCATCCAGATTTGTTTTGGAATTTCACCATCACATTTGCTTGACCAGCATAAGGAGTCATACTTACCGTTTCTGTTCTCCATTGTGTTGCTGTTGGAACAAAAACGGTAGTTGCATTATCTGCAGCAGTGGCTAATCCTGTTCCTCCTTTAGAATAAACCCTCGACCAGGTTGAACCACAATTCGTAGAAACAAAAACAATCAAGGAATCGAAGTAGGTTGCATTGTATCTACAATAAGCAACATCGAATGTCATGGTAGCAGAAGAAACACCTGTAAAATTATATTTTGGAGTCCACAACTCGTCAACAGAACCTGCAATAGAGGTTGCAGGAGTTAAGTTATCCATTGCAGCACTATTTGTACTTGTTGAGAAACCACCAACCGTTGTTGATTGTGCCCAGGTCATATCTAAATCTGGGTTACTCAAATACCAACCCGAAGGAACAAATGCTGCACCCTGAAACCCTTCAACCAAAGGCAAAGCAATTGGAGAAGAAACTGTTATATAGGCTGTTTTTGTCATCGTATTACTACCGTTTGTATTGGTTGCTATCATAGAAACCTGATAGGTACCGGGGGTATTGTAACAAATTCCTGTAGGATTTTGTAAGGTTGAAGAAGTAGTAGATGCACCTGTAAACGTCCAAGCCCAGGAAGTAGCAGAACCACTTGAAAGATCTGTAAAGTTAATGCAATCACCAACACAAATAGTTGTTCTGTTTGCTGAAAAATCAGCTACAGGAGGGGAAGTGCCAGGAGAATATAAATCGGATTGCCAAACAGCACGACCAAAAGTTGCTGCTCGCAATTTAAGAGCAGTGTATTGAATTTCTAATTCACGGACAGAAACATTTGGCAATCCGGTATTATAAGCAACCCATGAACCTGCTGTATTATCGCGGTAATAAACGCCAACATCTGTTCCAACATAAAGCGGATCATTTGTTGAACTTCCTTGGTAAACGATACAGTTCGCAGGTAAGTTGGGCAATCCTGTTGAATAGTTGCTCCAGGTTGCACCCGCATTCGCAGAGTACCATACTTTATTTGCAGCAGAGTATCCGGAAAAAGTAACCCAAACTCTGTTTGCATTTAAAGGATCAACAGCAATATAGGAGATGGCAGCAGAAGCCGTCGGCAAACCAGCTGTTCTATCTGTAAAGGCCGCACCAGTTGTACACGCGTAAAACTTATCTATTTTAGCAGCATAGATATAATTAATATTTGAAGCGGCATTTGCCAGCGCAATTACATTTCCGGTACCCCCTGAAATTGTACCGACTTGCGCCCAAGTTCCCCCACTGTTTATACTTTTATATACCTGAGCTTTCCCAACAAACAATGTAGCCGCGTTACTAGGCGCTTCAATGAAAGGAGTAACCCAATCACCATCTGCATTTACACCCGTTCCACCGGATGCAACGATATTCGTTGTTAAATTTCCACCGGTTGTGGTCTTGTTGATATCCCCATAATAGAGTTCTCCATATTGAACATTTGCATTCGACCAATCGACAATACACTCCATTCCGTCACCACCCAAAGGTCGGGTCCAGGTTGCTGTTCCGCTCCACCTGTTTGTTCCGTTATCTTGCCAACCCGATAATAAAAGATTTTGATTCGTAGTAGAAAGGCCGATTCGGTATATCTGGGCAATTTGCAATCCGTTGCTCAAGTCGCTCCAAGAGGTTCCGCTGGTTGTTGTTCTGAATAATCCGCCATCATTACCAGAAAAATAGGTCGTACCACTTCCGGGTAAAAATTCTAAGGCGTGAATGTCTGCATGCACGTATGGCGCTCCAGTACCTGTCCAGTGGGCATTGATCGTCCAGCTCGTTCCGCCATTAATTGATCGCCATATATTAACACCACCAACAATTACTTGCTCAGCATTTAAAGGAGAAACTGCAATTGAAAGATCGTACCAACCCTGTCCACCAGCATCGGAACCGGTACTGTTGTAACCCAATAAATTAGGGCTTGTAGACCGCGCTGTAAATGTTGCTCCACTATTCGCAGAGCGGTATATTCCTTGATATCCGAAGGCTGCATTAGCAGCTAACACATAAACATAAGTAGCGTTTGCAGCCGAAACACCAATTGCTAATCGGGAAACGGAAGCAGCAGCAGGCAAACCCGTAGACGTTGTTGCGAAAGTTGTTCCTGCATTTGTAGATCTATAAAATAAGGTTGTAGAACAAGCGTATACGGTTGTCGTATCGCCAGGCTTAAATTCGATATCTTTTACATTCGCAATCGCAGTAGCAATCTGAGTCCAGGCAGCTCCAGCATTAAGGGTTCTATAAACACCATTACTAGTTGCGGCAAAAAGAGTATTCGGATTTTGCGGATTAATTAATAAGCGACTGATTGTTCTGCCTTGGGTTATCAACCAGGTTAATCCGGAGGGGCTCCAAGATGTTCCACCGTTTGTCGTTTTTAATACACCGATTGAATAGGTATCCTGAGCTTCTCCATCGCCAGTTGCAAGATATTGAATTAATGAATTTGTAGGATGAATCGCTAGATCGGTACATCCGATCACCGCTAAGTTGTCGGTGCCGGTAGACCAGGTAGTGCCGCTATTGGTGCTTTTCCAAAGTCCGCCACCAGGAGAACCAACATAAATTGTTGTAGAAGCAGCAGGATCAAACCTCACAAAATTTATACGACCTGCACCTCCACCACCGGTTGGGATCGATGTTGTTGGGCCAATAAGAGACCAGTTGGCAGCCATTATAGTTGGCGTTCCTGAACCAGTGCCTGGCGCCCTTGTTCCACTTGCTGAACCTGCGTAAAAATTATCTAAATATTCGTTCCATGCGTTTACCATAACCGAACGATCTCCGGATGGGTATAAACGCTGCTCCATATAGTTTTCCCAACGTTTGTATGCTTTCCAGCCGCCAGCCATTTTTACTTTCTCTGGAATAGTTGGTGAAGAAGTTATAGTAGAACCTTTTACGGGAATAAATGGAGTTGGGCTAAGTGGTGTTTTTGCGGATGCTTTTTTTAGCTTTTCTGTTTCTCTAAATTGGGGTTCGTAGTTTTTATAGTAATCATTAAATGCATTTTGGACATCATAAAAATTGACATTCGGATCTTGCATTTTTTCGACCCAGGTTTGAGAAAAAATTGTGTTTGTTATCGTTACAAGCACAATGAATGAAGAAAAAATTACTGTTTTTTTCATTTAAAATATTGTTTTGAGAGATTTATAAAAACGAATATCGTTTATAATTTTGAGCTAAACAAGTCATCCGATTACTTTTTGATGAATACTTCTTTTATTATTAAAATCAATTTAAATTTAACTGTGCAGAGGTGTTAAAATATCCTTGAATTAATTTAACAACGCTAACAACAATTTGTTCATTACTTTATAATTTCAGTTTAGAAATAGCGTTTTTGTTTTTATAGCTTTATGCCAAAACTAAATCGTTATTCTATCTGTATAACCTGTAGTTTGCTTATGAAAATATTTTTTGAATATCCAACTCTAAAACCGTTCTATTTATGGTGAAAGATAAAAAAATTTTTGTTCTTGATACGTCAGTAATTATTTATGATCACATGGCGGCAAAAAGTTTCAAGGAACACGATGTTGTAATTCCAATAACCGTTTTAGAGGAATTAGACAACTTCAAAAAGGGGAACGACACCAAAAATTATGCGGCGCGTGAGTTCACTCGATACATCGATAAAATATCAAATGGAAACATTCTTCAGGATTGGATAAACATCAATGGCAAAGGTCATGGGATGATTAAAATTGAAATGCATCAGGATTCAAAAATTGATGCCGAAAAAATATTTGGTGAACGAAAGGCCGATCATCGAATTTTAAATACAGCTCTTTATGTTGCGGAAAAACATCCAAAAACAAAAGTGGTAATGGTAACAAAGGATATCAATCTTCGAATTAAAGCAAAATCGTTGGGATTAAATGCGGAGGATTATGAGACAGGGAAAATCAAAGATGTAAACGAACAACTTTATACGGGGCGCAGTGAAATTCAAAAAGTTTCTTCGGAAGTGATCAATGAAATTTATGAAAAAGGATTTTGCGATCCGGCTGCATTATTAAAAAAACAAAAGCCTACATCCAATCATTTTTATGTTTTAAAGAACGGGACAAAATCTGTTCTTGCATTTTATAGTCCGGGTAAAGATTTATTGGAACGAGTAAAAAAGGTAACGGCATTTGGAGTAAACCCAAGGAATGCAGAACAAGCATTTGCGCTGGACGCAATTATGAATCCGGATATAAAACTAGTGTCTATACAAGGAGTGGCAGGTACAGGAAAAACATTGTTATCGTTGGCTGGAGCACTGGAGCAACGCAGAACTTTTCACCAAATTTATTTGGCGCGACCAATTGTTCCTTTAAGTAATAAGGACATTGGTTATTTACCCGGCGACATAAAATCGAAGTTGAATCCATATATGGAACCGTTGTGGGATAATTTAAAATTTATCAAAAATCAGTTTACTGAAAAAGATAAAGAGTACAAACAAATTACCGAGATGGTAGAGAATGAAAAGTTAGTTGTTTGTCCTTTAGCATATATCCGCGGCAGAAGCTTGTCTGATGTTTTCTTTATTGTTGACGAAGCGCAAAACTTAACGCCACATGAAGTAAAAACAATTATTTCGCGTGCTGGAGAAAACACCAAAATGATTTTCACGGGAGATATTCATCAAATTGATACCCCTTATTTGGATTCACAAAGTAATGGTTTGTCTTACTTAATAGATAAATTAAAGGATCAAAATTTATATGCACATATTACGTTGGAAAAGGGAGAGCGTTCTGAGTTAGCGAATTTAGCGAATGAGTTTTTGTAGAAAAGCACCACAGATTACTCAGATTTTCACAGATAACATTTCAAACAAAAACGTCTCGCAATATTGCGAGACGTTTTTTTATTTATTGCAATTGATTTTTACTCCACAATCACAACCTTTTTAGTTTCAGTTCCAACTGAAGTTGAAATTGTGAAAAAATAGTTTCCTGCAGAAAGACTTGATCGATCAAAGTTTATAGAATGCATGCCTATTGATTGAGTTTGATTCACAATTGTTTTTAACAATTGTCCTTTTATATCAAACAGTTCAATTTTTACATTTCCTTCTAATTTCGTTTCGAAAATTATTTCTGCTGTTTTAGCAATTGGATTAGGGTTAACAGAAAATTTGAATTTAGATTTTTCTGATTCGTCAATAGCTGTACTGGTTCCAAAATAGTGGTACGTAGTGTTGTTTAAAGTTGCACCAGAGTTGGTGTTTCCAAGTGTATCTGTAAGTATATTGTAAAATATTTCAGCTGGATTATCCAAGCCCGTTACAACAGTTGTTGGAGAAGCGAATGCGCTAGTAAAGCGCGTAATTTTATTTCCTGTCCAAGAAGAAATGTAATAATTTCCAGCAGGATCTCGTGTAATTCCATCACAGTTTCCTAATGTCGTTGTCATTGGAGTTGAGACAACTCCTGTGGTAACATCAAAAGCCATAATAGGTGCGGCTGGTCCCCAATTTACAAAAACACAGCGATTGTTTGGCTGATCATAAATAATTCCATTCGGACTCTTTGCTAATCCTGTAACAAAAACACTGAATGCGCGTGTTGCAATATTTATTCTATATATTTTTTTTGCAGAAAAATCTGTTGAATACAAATAGGTGGCATCGTGTGTTAAGCCGTTAAGAAACGATGCGCCCATAGAAATTGTACCAAGCGAAGCTGCAGTATTAATGTTGAACAATTTAATGTTTCCTCCTGCATTCACATATAGTGTATCATTCACAATTTCTATTCCGTGAGGGCCACCTGTACAGGGAGCAAAAACGGTAACAACACCTGTTACACTATTTCTCGAAAGAATATTATTCCCGCTGTTATTTGCAATTAACCAGCGGTTATTTGCATAATCAAACTCAATACTTTCTGGACTGTTGTAAGCTTGTGAAAATCCAGCAACCGAAAACAGTATTGCCGAAGCGATTGTAAATAATTTTTTCATGTTTAAATTTTTTAGCTTTTAGTGATTTTTTCTAGTTCCATTCCACAAACCGAACAAGCACCTACTTTATCTAATATTTCTTCGGTACATTTCATTGGACACCGATACTGTTCTTTTGCAATTTCAGCTGGCGCGTCGGTCTTTATTTCATCGCCTCCGCAAGCAATTAATGAAGGCAAAGATATAGCACCAATGATAAGAAATAGTAACGTGTATTTTTTCATTTGATTCGGAAATTAAATGATTAATTAGTTACTAAATTACATATTTTAAATGAGCGAATGAAAATAAATTGAAACTAATAATTATATTTGTCCTCAACGCATATTCTAATTATCTCTCACTTATGAAAAAAATATTCTTTTTGTTTTTACTTATTTTCGGCTTATCAAGCGCCGGCTATTCTCAGGCAGCTGGAAAAGGCAGTGCAGAAAAAGGTTCGGGTTCAAAAGTTAAGCCCCGTGGTCAAATGCGTCACTTCGACAGGCAACCCAAAGATCTGAAAATGAAACATAACGGAACATCTTACAACAGAAGAAAAAAGAAAGAATATACCGTTGATGGAGATGGCTTCAGCAATACTCCTGGAAAAGGAAAAAGAAGAAGAAAAAAATAAATGCTAATTTAAAATCCCTTCCCTTTGTGAAGAGGTTTTTTATTTGACAACCTTCATTTCAGCTGTTCCGATTAATTTAATGGTGTATTCAACTTTGTTTTCCTAAGCTTTTAATATAAAAGAAAATGCAAAGAATAGCATTAAAAAGAAACCATTTTGTTGGATAGATTTTCTGTTTTAAAAATTATTTGTTTTGAATCACTCGTTTCTATTTCCAGAGATTAACGTTTAAATGCGATTCTAATTTATTTTCTAGGCTATCCGGTAAGGCAGGGAAAAAGTTAATTTGTGTTAAGTGTTCAACAGAATCTACCGAAACAGCATAAAAGAAAATAGATTCTTTACTTCCTTCGTTCGGCATTACAAATGCGATTGCTTTTTTTTCAGAACCAAATACATCCAAAATAATTTTATAGTAATATTTAGGAACAGCAACTTTATTTTTTACTCCGATGGTCGGTAAATCTTTCTCTAAAACGCCAGCAGTTATGACGTAGATCTCTTCTTCTTTTTTAGCCCATTCACGCACCTGCATTTCAAGGGTTTTCCAGATACCACGATTAAACTTCGGCTGCTGAGGACTCATGTTGCTCATAAAAAATGACTCGCTCATTGTTACTTCACTCCATCCCATATCACCTGCAGGACAGAGATGACCACGATCGTAACCTGATTTTTTATAGTCATTTGGAACAGCGGAACCCGTCATGACCGATGGGTCTTCTCTGAAGTTATCCGTTCGTTCCTCCTCTTGATTGCTGCACATTTTAGAAGTGAGAAGATATGCAACCCATTTTGCCTGTTCAAAATTTTCATCGTAACAAAGCGAGTAGGCTGCGTGTTTAATAACTTGATCTTTTTTATTTGTTTTCGGATAAAATTTTTGAGAAAATATTTTTGTGCTGTCGGAAAATCTTTTTAAAAAGGGCGTTTCAAAAGCTATTGTTTTATTAGAAGGAACTATTCCTAAAAAAGAAAAAAGAAATACCGGGCAAATTATTCTTAAAAATATCATATATTTACTATCTTATTTTCACATTAAAGATAGATGAAAAAAATGAAAACGCTTTATCTTATTCGTCATGCAAAATCTGATTGGGGCCTCAATCAGCTCTCAGATATTGAACGCCCTCTAAATGAGCGAGGATATAGCGATGCCAATAAAATGAGTTTGATTTTAAAAGATAAAAAAATTATCCCTGACATTATTATCAGCAGTCCGGCAATCCGGGCCGTTTCAACAGCATTAATATTTTGTAGAAACCTAAATCAAGACCCAAAAACAATAGAGATCAATCAACAGTTATACGATACTTCTATAAAAGAATATCTCCGCTGCATCACCCAAACTGACAACAAATTTAAAACGGTCTTTTTATTTGGCCACAACCCGACAATCACGAACATGGCAAATGAACTTTCGAAGGCATGTTCAGAAGAAATTCCCACTTGCGGAATATTTGGAATAACATCAGATGAAAAAGATTGGAAACATTTTGAAAAAAATAATTCCATAACATATGTCGACTTTCCAAAAAAACATGCTTAAATGTATCCGTTAATAAATTGTTAAGGTTTAAAGTGCTGGTTATATGGAACACTATTTTTCTCACTTTTAATTTCTAAATACAAAAAACAATGAATAAGACCCTTCGCAAAGAACTTGAACTGAGTTTAGTAAAAACAATTGAAGACGTGCTATCAAAACAAAACGCAACAGCAGCTGCTAGCATTCGAAAAACTACAGTCGAAGCATGTAAATTGATTGCAAAAAAGTTTTCAAAAACATTGAAACAAAAAACCGAAGTAGCGATTAAGGCTAAACCAGTAAAAACCTTAAAAAAGAAGGCTAATGCTAAAACAGCTGTAAAAAAGGTTAAAACCGTAAAAAAGGTTAAAAGCAAAAAATAATATTTCGTAATTTTTGTGTTGATATTTTTTTGTGATGTATGCTAAAAAAAAATGTTGTTTTAATTAATCGTGAATTAAGCTGGTTAGCATTTAATGACAGGGTTCTGCAAGAAGCGGAGGACAAAACCGTACCTCTGATTGAACGCTTAAAATTTTTAGGTATTTACTCTAATAACAGGGATGAGTTTTTTAGAGTTCGAGTTGCAACCCTAAAACGCGTTGTAAAGCATCAAAAAAAAGCAGAAGAATTAATGGGGGAAAACCCTGTTCGGCTGTTGGAAAAAATTAAACAAGCGGTAATTGCTCAACAAGATAAATTTGAACATATATACCAGGTTATTATACGTGAGCTTAATAAACAAAACATTTCCATCATCAATGAGAAGCAATTATCACCTGCACAGGGAAACTTTGTAAAAGAGTATTTCAGAGAAAAGGTGAAAGGGTCATTGTTTCCAATAATGCTTGATAATACATCACCCTTTCCCTACCTAAAAGATCGCTTAGGCTATTTGATCATTAAACTTGGAAGAAAGGATTCATCGAAAAAGAATAAATACGCTATTATTGAAGTTCCTACAGATACAATTTCCAGGTTTGTTGTATTACCAAAAGAAAAAGATAAAAATTATATTCTTCTTTTAGACGATGTTATCCGTTATTGTTTGGATGATATTTTTCAGAATTTTGACCACGACTATATCGAATCTTATAACATCAAACTAACAAGAGATGCTGAAATAGATATTGATACCGACCTCTCAAAAAGTTTTGTTGAAAAAATATCAAAAGGCTTAAAGGCGCGGAAAACCGGACAACCGGTACGACTTGTATATGATAGTGAGATTGCTCCGGATATGCTTGATTTTATAATGAAAAAAATCAAGTTGGGAAAAGATGACAATCCGATTCCTGGGGGACGCTATCATAATTTCAAAGATTTTATTTCCTTTCCAAATATCGGGCATGCTGACCTTAGTTATAAAAAAAACATTCCATTAAAACATGCTGATCTAAAAGATCAATCATCTATTATTAAGGTGATAAAAAAGAAAGATGTTTTATTAACTTATCCTTATCAATCATTCGATCATATCATCGATCTTCTGAGAGAAGCATCTATTGATCCTAAAGTTCAGAGCATCCGAATAACGCTTTATCGCGTTGCCAAAAACTCAAATATCGTTAAGGCCTTGATCAATGCTCTAAAAAACGGGAAGCAAGTCACCGCTGTAATTGAGTTGCAGGCGCGATTTGATGAAGAAGCAAACATATACTGGTCGGGGAAGTTGCAAGAAGAAGGCGCAAAAGTAATATATGGCGTTCCAGGTCTAAAAGTACATTCGAAACTTTTTCTGATCACACGTAAAGAATCAGGAAAAATAAATCAATATGCGCATATCGGAACCGGAAATTTTAATGGTGATACCTCTAAAGTATACACAGACCAAACATTACTTACGTCAAATAAAATAATTACCGAAGAAATAGAAAAAGTGTTTGACTTTTATTTAGACAATTTTAAAGGAGGAGTTTATAAACATTTGTTGGTTTCTCCCTTTTTCATGCGTAAACGATTGGTGCAACTTATCAACAAAGAAATACAGAATGCAAAAGCGAACAAACCGGCTTCTATCATCTTGAAATTAAACAATTTGGTAGATGCCGAAATGATTCGAAAACTTTATGAGGCAAGTGCAGAAGGCGTTAAAATTAAATTGATTGTCCGCGGAATCTGTTCGCTGGTGGCTGGAGTGAGCGGGTTGAGCGAAAACATTGAAGCAATCAGTATTGTAGATAAATATTTGGAACACAGTAGAGTGTTCATATTTCACAACAACGGTGATGAAAAATACTTCATATCTTCGGCCGACTGGATGACAAGAAATCTTGATCATCGCTCTGAAGTTGCAGTACCGATTTATGACAAAGAGATACAGCAACAATTAAAAAAAATAATAAATATTCTTTGGTCGGATAATACTAAGGTAAGAATATTGGGAAGTACTCAAAACAATTCGTATCGGAAATCAAACAGCAAAGTTAAAATACGCGCTCAGGAAGAAATATATACATTATTAAAACCAAAAAAAAACGTAACCCATTGAAATTTGCTGCAATTGACATAGGTTCCAATGCCGTTAGATTATTGTTTTGCAATGTTTATGAAGATAACGGTAAAACTTTTTTTAAAAAAGCAGAATTAATTCGTGTACCGATCCGATTGGGTGAAGACTCCTTTTTAAACAAAAATATTTCTCAAAAAAAAGCCGACAAGCTCGTAACGGCAATGAAGGCGTTCAAAAATCTTATTGAAGTTTATGATGCTGTTGATTACCGAGCATGTGCAACATCTGCTATGCGTGATGCAGAAAATGGATACGATATTGTTGCCCGTGTAAGAAAAGAAGCGGGAATAAAAATAGAAATTATTGATGGGAAAACAGAAGCTGATATCATTTATTCAAATCATATTGAGGAGCATTTAGATAAAGCAAATAACTATTTATACATTGATATAGGAGGTGGAAGCACCGAAATAACATTGTTTTCAGGAAACAAAGTTGTGGTTTCCCAATCGTTCAATATCGGAACCATCCGGATGCTTCATGAACAAATTGAAAAAGAATATTGGAACTATTTTAAAAATTGGATCAAAGAGGTAACATCCGGCTATAAGCCTCTTATTGCAATTGGGTCGGGTGGAAACATAAATAAACTTAATAAAATGATTGGAAGAAAGCCCAACAAGCCTATTTCAACCTTAAAAATTAAAAACCTATACGAACTTCTCGAATCACACTCCTATGATGAACGCATGCAGGTGTTTGGTTTAAATCCCGATCGGGCTGATGTTATTATTCCTGCATCAAAAATTTTACTTTCTGTTCTCAAAAAGGCTGAAATAGATAAAATTATTGTTCCGCAAATCGGACTCTCAGATGGCATTGTTCATCAGTTGTACGAAAAACATAAAGAAAAAACAACGGCAAAAGTTTAATTTTCCATTTTTCAACTCCTGTTGCATCGGCACTAGCAATAGTCAAACTACGAATATTTTTTCGGTGCCGCGCGGGGACGTCCACAAAAAGAGCGAACTGCTTTTTTTTCAGGCGACTGAATGCGAGGATTTTTAGTGAAAGAAAAAATAGTAGTTGGTTTTTGTGGTCGCTTTTTCTTTGTTTCTTTCTTTTGGAGAATCAAAAGAAAGAAAAATAAAAATTGCTGGCAGCTATTTCTGAATAAAACGAAAAGCTCTGCGAGGTTGTATTAGTAGTTCTAATAGTTCTCGATACATTCCTGCAATAGTCAAACTAAGAATAATTTTTCGGAGCCGCGCGGGGACGTCCACAAAAAGAGCGAACTGCTTTTTTTTCAGGCGACTGAATGCGAGGATTTTTAGTGAAAGAAAAAATAGTAGTTGGTTTTTGTGGTCGCTTTTTCTTTGTTTCTTTCTTTTGGA
>CANIFU010000053.1 GCA_947466965.1 Bacteroidota bacterium | reverse complement strand
TTTGATGTTTTAGGTAAATTATTGGTAGATAACAAAGTTGAAGGAACAGCGCGTTTGGAATTAAATGTAACTGATCTTGAAAAAGGAATTTACTATATGGAGATCACAACTGGAAGCGGGAAAGCAGTTAAAAAGTTTAATAAGCAATAGTTCTTTTTTTGAGAATAAAAATCCCGATAAAGTTTTTTATCGGGATTTTTTTATTCGAAAAAATTAATTAAAATGCTCTTATCTGCTGGCATTTTTTTCGTGTTACACTTTCACTCCTAAAACAAGTATGTCGTCTGTCTGTTCCTTCTCTTTCCTGTAATCCACAATTGTAAATCCTCCTAAAAATTGGACTGTATAAAAACAGACAAAAAAGTCATAATTTTATATAGCCATGAAAAAACAAAAACACAGTATAAGGCAGAATTATATGAAATAAAAAACGCTTCGTATTTCTACAAAGCGTCTAATAATAAATATTTCACATCTAATTTCTATTCTACGGTTACCGACTTCGCCAAGTTACGTGGTTGATCCACATTGCAACCGCGCATAACGGCAATGTGATAAGATAATAGTTGCAAAGGAACAACTGAAATCAGTGGAACCAATATTTCATCCGTCTCCGGAATTTCAATAGTGAAGTCCGCCATCTCTTTCACTTGCGTATCGCCTTCTGTTACAATGGCAATAATTTTTCCTTTACGTGCTTTTACTTCCTGAATGTTGCTTACTACTTTTTCGTATGAAGTTCCTTTTGTTGCAATAACAAAAACAGGCATCTCTTCATCGATTAAGGCGATTGGACCATGTTTCATTTCTGCAGCAGGATATCCTTCTGCATGAATATAAGATATCTCTTTTAGTTTTAATGCCCCTTCCAAAGCAACAGGGAAGCTGTATCCGCGACCAAGGTATAAGGCATTGCTCACATTTTTATAAATATCGGCAATGTATTTTATTTTATCATTCGTTTGTAATACACGTTCGATTTTTGCAGGAACGGCTTCTAATTCACTAATCAAGGCATGAAAACGTGAATTAGAAATATTACCCTTGAGATATGCAATTCTTAATGCCATTAATGTAAGCACAGTTACTTGAGCTGTAAATGCTTTTGTGGATGCAACACCAATTTCTGGTCCGGCATGCGTATACGATCCAGCATGCGTTGCTCGTGCAATGGATGAACCCACTACATTGCAAACACCAATGATGGTTGCTCCTTTGGATTTTGCCAATTCAATTGCCGCCAAGGTATCCGCTGTTTCTCCGGATTGTGAAATGGCAATTACAACGTCATCTTCATAAACAATAGGATTGCGGTAACGGAATTCGGAAGCATATTCTACTTCTACGGGAATGCGTGCCAAGTCTTCGAATAAATATTCAGCAACCAACCCTGCATGCCAAGAAGTACCGCATGCAATGATGATGATGCGTTTCGCATTTAAAAATTTTTGCTCATATTCAGTAATGCCACCAAGGTTCACAACTCCTTTTTCGGAGCTCAATCTTCCACGCATACTATCTTTGATTGAACGGGGTTGTTCGTAGATCTCTTTTAACATAAAGTGATCGTAACCCCCCTTTTCCAAGGCTTCTAGCTTCAACTCCAATTCTTGAACATAAGGAGTTTTCACTTTGTTCTTAATCGTTTTTATTTTTAATTCTTTGTCCCGTTCAATAAATGCAATTTCCTCATCTTCCAAATAAACAACATTTTTTGTGTACTCAACAATTGGTGTTGCATCCGATGCAATGTAAAATTCATCCTCTCCGATTCCAATCACCATTGGACTGCCTTTTTTAGCAGCGAATAGTTCATCCGGATTGTCCTTCGAAAGAATGACAATAGCATATGCACCAACAACTTGATTTAAAGCAATTCGCACGGCTTCCCCCAAGCGTACATTTTCTTTTTCTTTAATGTCTTCAATCAGATGTATTAATACTTCTGTATCGGTATCAGATAGAAAAACATGTCCACGTTTTTTTAATTCTTCCTTCAGCGGACCATAGTTCTCGATGATTCCATTGTGGATCATCACCATGTTCTTTGAAGCCGAATAATGCGGATGTGCATTTACGTCGTTTGGCACACCGTGTGTTGCCCAGCGAGTATGCCCAATACCAATGGTTCCACCTTTATTGCTTTCTCCTATAAAACTATGCAGGTCAACAACCTTGCCTTTACATTTGTATACATTCAGTTGGCCATTATCAATCATCGCTACACCGGCACTGTCATAGCCTCTGTACTCAAGTCGTTGTAATCCTTTTATTAAAAAAGGATACGCTTGTTTATTTCCGATATATGCAACAATTCCACACATCTGTTAATGAAGTTTTGTAAAGGTTATGTTTAATTTCATTGGTCTGGCACTTG
Organism: Bacteroidota bacterium; assembly: GCA_947466965.1. Classification (GTDB taxonomy): domain Bacteria; phylum Bacteroidota; class Bacteroidia; order 2-12-FULL-35-15; family 2-12-FULL-35-15; genus 2-12-FULL-35-15. Next base: position 16,954 of record CANIFU010000053.1, on the reverse strand, counting down.
TTGATGGGCCTCCACTTATTACAGCTCTGTTACCGAACACCGCTCCGTTTGATGCTAAAATGTATAAGCCATTGTTGTTTCTGTCGCCATCCAATATTTGTTGTATGTAACGAGCAATGTTGAAGCGGTATTGAACTGTTCCTGCATTTAATGTCCCACCAAAATACGTGGCCCCTTCAAAAGCATCCGGAATAGCATAGGTTGTTCCATCATCATTGATTCCAAAAAGGATCAATGCCGCTGGCGCAGCAAAGGTGTCGAGCATATAGGTTGATACTGTTGTGTCAACACTAATAACAAGCTCAGCTTTGTTTACTCCAATCATCCCTTCTTTTATCCAATTCATAAGATAAGGAAATTCAATTTTAGTTTTTGCTCCAGCCATCGACTGTACATAAACAGTGTTGTTTTGAGTTTGAGAAGGCGTGCTAAATTGATTTGTAAGATCTGTATTTGCTCCGGTAAAATCGTGTTCAAAATGATTAAAACGTGCAACACTTCCTAAACTAAAGTCGTATTTTAACGAATCAGTTGTGCTGTTGTGATAGTAAAGTGTGATTTTAGATTCACCAAATTTAAAATGAAGAATGTTTCCTTCTCCAGGTAATGTACTTGTGTTTTCTGTTGTAATATACATCCCTTTAAAGAAATTTTGGAAATCGGTATTTGTAGCAATGTTGCCTGTTCCTTGATTATTTAAAAGTAATTGTCCGAATGTATTATCAAGCGGAGCTCTCAATTGTGGTTTTAATTTTACTCCTAAAACGGTTACACTATCTGAAGTGCTGCTACCTGTTCGTGGTTTAAAAATGTAACCGTCTGCAGCCGTTAAGTCGGTTGTGTTTTTTGATAACGTTGAATTCGAATAGTATGTAAGAGAAGTACTCATGCTTTCAGATAATTGAAAAACATTTAATTTCTGCTCTTTTTTATCTTTTTTTCCGTAGGCTGTACCTTCGTAAACGAGTGAAAGAATAATAGAGTCACAAACCGGAGCAGTACCGAAAGATCCGGCTACGATATTAGTAGGTAATCGAAGTTGCGTATAGATAGATGCTGTTGCTGATCCAAAAACGGGATCTGCGTATTTGCCGATTAATCCATTCCCATTCGAAATAAGTGTTTCATCTGTAATCAGTGAATCGCCTTTTACTGTTCGGGTATAAATAGAAGTTGTATCCTCAAAACTCACATTTAGTAAGTCGTTTTCGGGTTGAACGTCTAATCCGACAACACTGGATTCATTGCAGGAAGTGAAGAAAATACTAACACCTAAAGAAAGTATAAAAAAAAATTTTGTCCCGAATAGTTGGGACAAAATTTTAGGTATGCTGTTGTTATGTTTATTCATAAATTATTTTTAGTCAACCATTTCTACTACTTCTTCCAACACAGCATCGTAAAATTCGGAATATGCGTCAATGTATTCGTTATTGTCACCGGTAACAAAATCCAAAAATGGTTTCCCCGATTTTTTGATGTATTTTTCTACATCCGAATTAATTTTTGCACTTCCTTTAATGATACCATCTGATAAGTCGATAGCCGCTTTACTTACGTTTACAAAGGTAGGATTTTTATAGTGTTCTACATCTGTTTTTTCAATTCCTTCGTGAAGTACTTTCTTAGCGAAATCTTTGTTTAATGGTCCGATAAACTCATCGTCATAAATCGAATAAACAATTTTTGTTTCAGCAAACAAAGGATTGTCTTTGAATGATTTTTTAAGATATAAGGCAGTTAAACTGGTCATCCACCCATGAAGATGCACGATATCTGGTGACCATCCTAATTTTTTAACAGTTTCAATAACGCCTCTGCAAAAGAAGATGGCACGCTCATCATTGTCAGCAAAGTGATCGCCTTTTTTGTCGGTTAAAATATGTTTACGTTCAAAATATTCTTGATTATCAATAAAATAGACTTGCATTCGAGCTGCCTGAATAGAAGCAACCTTAATAATTAATGGGTGATCGTTGTTGTCGATAATCAAATTCATTCCCGATAAACGAATTACTTCGTGTAACTGATTTCTTCGCTCATTGATGATTCCGAATTTTGGCATGAATAATCTGATTTCTTTGCCTCGTTCCTGAATTCCTTGTGGTAATTTCCGTCCGATAACACTCATTGGTGTTTCATCTAAATAGGGGGTAACTTCTTGTGATACAAAAAGAACTCTAGCTTTCTTCTTCATAAGATCGAATTAAGGTTAGGTTTTTAAAAAAGTATACAAAAGTAAGTAAAAATTTCCGTAATTTCAAAGTATTAATATTAGATTTGGCTACTTTTACGCTGAAACAGGCTTGTTTAAACTAATTTTACTTACTTTAACGAGTGTTTTGCCCGATGCTAATCATAAATTCGATAGAACAACTTAAAAATCACCTCAATAGTATTCGTGAGCAAAAAAAAACGATTGGTTTTGTTCCCACTATGGGTGCGCTCCATAAGGGCCATATATCACTTATAAATCGTGCAAAGCGTGATTGCGATGTTATAATCTGTAGTGTTTTTGTAAACCCTACCCAATTTAATGATCTCTCCGACCTAGAAAAATATCCGAGAACATTAACTGCTGATTGCCAGTTGCTTGAGCAAGCGAAATGCAACATTGTATTTGCTCCCGAAGTGCGCGAAATGTATTCGGAAGAGGAATTGGAACTAAAAAAACAAAAAATAGAAGATAGAAGCTGGACAGCAGGTAAAATGGTTGATTTTGGCACGCTCGAAAAAGTGATGGAAGGTGCCCAACGTCCTGGTCATTTTAATGGTGTTGCTCAGGTCGTTAGCAAATTATTCCGCTGTGTTGCGCCCCATAAAGCATATTTCGGGCAAAAGGATTTTCAACAATTGGCGATTATCAGAAGCATGGTGAAGCAATTGGCAATGCCCATCGAGATTATTGCCTGCGATATTGTGCGTGAACCCAATGGATTGGCTATGAGCTCTAGGAATGAGCGACTTACAAAAGAAGAAAGAGCCTTGGCGGCTGTAATCTCTAAAACTCTTTTTAAAATCAAAGCCCGCTGTCTGGCTGAACCCTTTTCGGTTCTTTTAAAGAATGGTGAAGATTTCATCCGGTCGCAGCCTTTCATGTCATTAGAGTATATTGAAATTGCAGATGCTTTCTCGTTGCAACCTATCAAAGACATTCATTCGTCTAAAAGTGCTGTTGTTTGTATTGCTGTTAAAATTGGCGCAGTTCGTTTAATCGATAATGTTGTTTTATATTAAATAAATCACCCTTCCGTCTAAAAAGCTACCCATCAATTAAATTTATTTATTTAGTTTTGCTCCCGTTATGCAAATAGAAGTTTTAAAATCAAAAATACATCGGGTTACTGTTACGCAGGCCGACCTCGATTATATCGGTTCTGTAACGATAGATGAAAATTTAATGGATGCCGCTAATTTCATCGAAAATGAAAAAGTAGATATCTTTAATTATAATAACGGTGAGCGCTTTACCACATATGTCATAAAAGGGGAGCGTGGCTCAGGTGTTATTTGTTTGAATGGTCCTGCTTCCATGAAAGTGAAGGTAGGACACGAAATAATTATCGTTTCTTATGCTTCTATGGAATTTGAAGAAGCGAAAACCCATAAGCCTACTGTTGTTTTTCCGGATACTAAAACTAATTCTTTAAGATAGCACTTTGAAAAGTAAACTACTTACCATATTAAAATTCCTTTTTTTTTTAGGATTAGGAGTTGCACTAATATGGTTGGCTTTGAGAAATACTACCGATGAAGAATTCTCTAATATTAAAACATCTTTAGCGAATGCTAATTATTTTTGGATTTTTGTTTCTATCATCATCAGTGGTTTAAGTCACTATTTCAGATCTTTGCGATGGAAAATCCTATTGGATCCCTTAGGATATAAACCTAAAACTTCAAATACTTTTTTCTCTGTAATGGTTGGCTATCTTGCCAATTTTGCCTTGCCCCGCTTAGGTGAAGTTTCCCGTTGCGGACTAATGACAAAATACGAAAAGGTACCATTTACTGTTGGTTTTGGAACAGTCCTTTCTGAAAGAGCCTTGGATGTTGTTTGCTTGGTTCTGATCTTTTTTGCCGCATTAAGCCTCGAATTCGGACGCATTTCCGGTATTGCCAACGATTTGATTTTTAACACAGTCTCCGAGAAATTTCATGCATTGATGCAAAAGCAAACCTTTGTTATAGTTGCCATAATATGCCTTCTAATCTGTGCTGCTGCCTTTTTCTATTTCCGTAAAAAAATACAATCTCTTATTTCCGCCAAGGCAAAAGGATTTATCAAAGGATTGTGGGATGGTTTGTTAAGTATTAAAAATGTAAACAAACCTGTTTGGTTTATCCTTCATACAATTCTTATCTGGATCATGTACGTTTTGCAAGTATATGTTTGCTTTTTTGCTTTTGAAGAAACAGCACATCTTTCTGTGATGGTTGCAGTTGTTATTGTTGTATTTGGCAGTTTAGGCGTAATTGCTGTTCCCGGAGGCACAGGTGCCTATCAACTTATCGTTATTCAAATTCTTACAACTGTTTATCTAATTGGCAAACCTGTTGCATTTGCATTTGCATGGGCGGTCTGGACGTCCCAATTTGCACTCATAATGTCGGTCGGACTCATTTCATTCATACTTTTGGCTGCTCTTAATAAAGAAATAAAGACGGAAAAATAAAGTTTAATTGATCATCACACATCTTCTATAAAATATATAAAATGGTACCATTCACACATAAACGTCCTGCACTTGAAGTTATTCAGGAAAAAATATTTACAAAAGAAACAGTATTAAAACCCTTGATTGTATGGAAATTTAAAGGCGATAAAATTGTTTTTACGAATGGTTGCTTTGATATTATTCATCGTGGACACATTGATTATCTTGCAAAAGCGAGTGACTTAGGTGGTCAACTTGTTGTCGGTATCAATAGTGATGAATCAATAAAGCGTTTGGGGAAAAGTACTTCACGCCCTTTACAAGATGAACAAACACGTGCTCTTATTCTTGCATCTTTACACTTTGTTAGTGGTGTGATTATTTTTGATGAAGATACTCCTTTGGATCTGATTTCATTCGTGAAGCCTGATGTGCTGGTAAAAGGCGCTGATTATGATGTAACAGAATCAGATAAGGAAAATAAAAAATATATTGTAGGTTCAGATGTTGTGAAAGCAGCTGGTGGCGAAGTAAAAACAATTGCTTTTTTAGAAGGATTTTCTACTTCACTGATAGAACAAAAAATCAAATCAAATTAATAAAAACGTAATCTTCTGATTTTTTATTAAGGAGCAATGCGGTGTGAGTTATGGCTAAAACGAAAACATCTTTTTTTTGTCAAAATTGTGGAACTCAATCTGCAAAATGGATTGGTAAATGTCCTTCTTGCAATGAATGGAATACATATGTTGAAGAGGTTGTTTCAAAAGGCGATGATGCTAAAACACCTGGTATTGCCAGTACAAGTGCCCAACGTGCTTCTAAACCACAATTGGTTACTGAAATAAATTTAGAACAACATCACCGCATTGAACTTTATGATAAAGAACTTTCCCGCGTTCTTGGTGGTGGTTTGGTTCCAGGCTCATTAACTCTTTTTGGTGGCGAACCCGGAATCGGTAAATCTACATTGATGCTTCAAGTGGCAATCAATATGAAGAACTTGAAAGTGCTTTATGTTTCTGGTGAAGAAAGTGAGCAGCAAATTCGCATGCGAGCCGAACGAATCGGAATGCAAAACCCCAATTGTTATATTTTAACGGAAACGGCTACTCAAAATATTTTTAAGCAAATTGAACAACTGGAACCCAATTTTGTAATAATAGATTCTATACAAACATTGCATTCAGCTCACATAGAGTCGTCACCCGGTAGTGTTTCCCAAATTCGTGAATGCACATCCGAGTTATTGCGTTATGCCAAAGAAAGCGGTACTCCAGTTTTTTTAATCGGACATATTACCAAAGATGGAAGCTTGGCCGGACCGAAAGTATTGGAACACATGGTTGATACGGTTCTTCAATTTGAAGGGGATAGAAATCACGTTTATCGTTTGTTGCGTACAGCAAAAAATCGTTTTGGTTCAACAAATGAATTAGGGATTTATGAAATGCAGGGAAGTGGATTGCGTGAAGTTAGTAATCCTTCTGAAATATTAATTACTGCCCGCGAAGAGTTGGTAAGCGGAGTAGCCATTGCTGCAACGATGGAAGGGATGCGGCCAATGTTAATTGAGACGCAAGCGTTGGTTAGCAGCGCTGCCTATGGGACCCCTCAACGCTCCTCTACAGGCTTTGATTTAAGAAGATTGTCGATGTTGTTGGCTGTTTTAGAAAAACGTTGCGGGTTTAGATTAGGTGTGAAGGATGTTTTCTTAAACATTGCAGGTGGTATAAAAGTGGAAGATCCGGGAATTGATCTTGCATTGGTTTGTGCAGTTCTTTCCAGCAATGAAGATATGCCCATTTCACCGAAAGTTTGTTTTGCCGGTGAAGTTGGACTTAGCGGCGAAATTCGCCCAGTGAACAGAATTGATCAACGCATTTCTGAAGCAGAAAAGTTGGGATTCGAACACATTTTTATTTCCAAATACAATAAAAAAGGATTAGATCTGAAAGCCCATCGTATCAAAATTACAATGGTTGGTAAAATTGAAGAGGTGTTTAGTTTGTTATTCGGTTAGTAGCGGTTCAAGGTTTATCAATATTCCTTTTATCTTTTTGTTGTTATTGCTTTAATTTGTTTTGCATGCACTGCATATTATCACTATCGCTAAAATTTTATTCTTTTAGTTTTGTTCATCTATGGGAAGTTTAAATTTCATATCCTGGTTTGATAAAAGCACTGTGAAGCATTTGCGCCTGCCTTTTTCTTTTCATCTAATGCCCGTTTTTTTATTTGCTTTAAGTCAGGCCGAGATGATAGACTTCAAGAATACGATTATTGCATTTTTAATTTTACACCTTCTCATTTATCCTTCCAGTAATGGATACAATAGTTATCAGGATAAAGATGAAACAAGTATCGGAGGCTTGAAATATCCACCAACAGTTTCAAAAAATTTATTCTTTGTTACCCTACTTTTGGATCTTGTAGGTGTTAGTTGCGCGCTTTATGTGTCGGTCAACTTTTCTCTCTTCGTATTGTTATACGTATTGATATCACGGGCCTACAGTTATCGCAAGCTTCGTTTGAAAAAGCATCCCATTATAGGATTTTTAACAGTATTTCTTTTTCAAGGAGCGTTTACATATCTGATGGTTTCTTCGGCGTTGACAGATTTTTATTATGCCGTTTTTTTTACTGAAAATAAGTTGATTTGTATGATTGTTTCGAGTTTATTTATCGGTAGTGTTTATCCACTTACGCAGATATACCAGCATCAGTCAGACAAAAAAGACGGGGTAATTACTATCAGTTATAAATTGGGATATTTAGGAACGTTTGTTTTTTCCTCTTTGATGTTCGGATTTGCAAGTGCATTACTTTACTATTACTTCAATAAAAAAGATCAGATAATTGCAATAATCATTTTTTTTTCGCTTATGCTTCCTGTTGTTATTAGATTGCTTCTGTGGTTTAATAAAGTAAGAAAGGATAGCATTCATGCAAATTTTGAAAACACAATGCGCATGAATTTAATCGCATCCGCTTGCATGAATACTTATTTTGTAATTTTAATATTGAATCGTTCTTTTAATTGGTTTTAGCATTTGAAAATGCTTATCTGATAAGAGGAAAAATAATAAAGTATGAGCAAAATTATTTCTATAGGAACCGCAGTGCCAATGCATCGAACAGATCAACCTGTCATCTTGGAATTTATGCAAGCTGCTTACGGGAATGATATAGTTTCTCGTAAATTAAGCGTACTCTTTAATAATAGCGGTATCCGTTCGCGTTTCTCTGTGTTACCTGATTTTGACAAAAGAAATCAGCAGCACGTTCTATTCAACGAAACGCACTCGGATGTCAATGTAGAAGAGAGATTAAACGTTTTTAAAGAAAAAGCAATTCCCTTAGCAATGGATGCAATTGAAAACGCTTTTTTAAAAATAAATACAAGCAGTGATCAATTCGGTATAACACATTTAATTACTGTTTCCTGTACAGGTTTATATGCCCCGGGTTTAGATGCTGTATTAATTGAACAATTAAAATTGCCGAATGATATTTTTCATACTTCTGTAAATTTTCTTGGATGTAATGCCGCTTTTCATGCATTAAAAATTGCAGACATGATTACCAAGTCGGAAACAAACGCAAAGGTGTTAATTGTTTGTGTGGAATTATGTACGCTGCATTTTCAACCTAAAAACGACCATGATCATTTATTATCGAATACGATTTTTGGTGATGGTGCCGCCGCCGTAATTGTTACTTCGGCTGATGCTCAAAGAAATGGATTGACTCTAAACGGATTTTATTCTTTGATTCTTAATAAGGGGAAAGACTTAATGGGTTGGAATATTACTCCCGTTAATTTTGAAATGATTCTGGATGCTAAAATTCCAGAGGTAATAGCGGAAGAAGTGAAAAATATTTTAATAAATGCTTCGAAAAAGTTTAAGGTCAACCCCGAATCAATTTCAAGGTGGGCAATACATCCGGGAGGGAAACGCATTGTTGATGTTATAAAAAACAACTTGCAATTAAGTGATGCCGATACAGCTGCTTCCTATAAAATATTGGATGAATACGGCAATATGTCTTCCCCAACCATCTTGTTTGTGTTGAATGAATTGATGGAAATTTTGAAGAAGGATGAATCCATTTTTTCAATCGGATTTGGTCCTGGATTAAGTATTGAAACCGCACTTTTTATTTATGACTAAGTTTTCTCATCGCTCCTCTGAACTTGAATTGCTGGATGATCCAAACATCCCCCAAGAATTGCTTTTTAAAAATCTCCGTGAATTAGATATGGTGAACAGGCTACTCGGTGGACACGCTATTACTCTTGCGGGAATACAAAAATTAGTTACTGATAAAAACAAAACCTATAGGATTGTGGATGTTGGTTGTGGTGGAGGTGATGCGATGAAACAAATTGCTTTGTGGGCAAAAAAAAATAATTTTAATGTTGAATTAATAGGTGTGGATATCAATGCAGATGCAATACTTTTTATGAAAGCGTATTGCCGCAAATTTTCAAACATAAGCGGTGTCGTGAGTGATTACCGTGATTTTTTAAAATCGAATACCATTGTTGATATTGTTCATTGTTCCTTGTTTTGCCATCATTTACATGATGATCAACTCATAGAGTTGTTTCAATACCTAAAAACGTATGCAACAACTGGTTTTGTAATCAATGATTTGCAGCGGCATTGGTTTGCATATTACAGCATTAAATTTTTAACACGCTTGTTAAATGGATCCTTATTGGTAAAGAATGATGCACCACTTTCGGTGTTGAGAGCGTTTAGAAAAGAAGAGTTGTGTGCACTTTTGGATAATGCGGCTGTCAATAATTATTCAGTCAATTGGAAATGGGCATTCAGGTATTTGATTGTCACCCATTCTGAAGGGCGTTTTTTAAAAGTCTGAACTAATTTCTAACTTGTTATTTTGAGCATTTAGGAAAAATAGTAAATATAAATTGGATAAGAAAAATACATTTCAGGTCTCCATTATTGGGGGAGGGTTAGCCGGTTTAAGCTTAGCAATTCAATTAGCCGATGCTGGATATTCCTGTGTATTATTTGAAAAAAATAATTACCCTTTTCATAAAGTTTGCGGTGAATATATTTCGATGGAATCGTATGCTTTTTTAGAACGGATTGGATTAAATTTAGCTACTTTAAATCTACCAGAAATAAATAGACTGCAGGTTTCATCACCAGCCGGAAAATTGTTGAAACACAAATTAGACCTCGGAGGTTTTGGAATTAGTAGGCACCTCTTGGATTTTAAATTGGCAGCATTAGCAAAACAAAAAGGTGTTTTATTACTTGAAGGTTGTAGCGTGAGCGATGTGAAATTTGATGGGAAAAGCTTTTTTGTTGAAACCTCAAAAGGAAATTTCACTTCCGAAATATGTGTTGCTGCATGGGGCAAAAAAAGTAATCTTGATAAAAAATTGCGCGGTATTTCATCGGCTGCTCACGTTAAAAATTATGTGGGAATTAAATACCATATAAAGATGGACTTCCCCGCTGATTTAATCGAACTCCATAATTTTGAAGGTGGTTATTGCGGGATTTCCAGAATAGAGGAAGAGAAGTCCTGTATGTGTTATTTAACGGATTCGGAAAATTTAAAAAAATACAATGGTGTAATAAAAAAAATGGAAGAAGCAGTTCTTTTTAAAAACCCACTACTGAAAGCATATTTTTCAAAGGCTAATTTTTTATTCGACGCGCCTTTAGCCATCTCCCAAATAAAAATAGGTTACAAGGGGGCCGTTGAAAACAATATCCTGATGCTTGGAGATGCTGCAGGAAATATTGCTCCATTGAGTGGAAACGGAATGAGTATGGCGTTACGGAGCTCTTCTTTTCTGAATACAGAGCTTATAGAATATTTTGATAAAAAAATATCACGCGCACATCTGGAAAAAAAATACCAACTATTTTGGGAACAAGAATTTAAAAAAAGAATTCAGTTTTCAGCATTTTTACAACAGCTTTTAAAAAACACAACACGAACAAATTTTGCTATTTCAATATTAAAAACATTTCCGTTTTTGAGAAACATTGTTGTAAAATCAACGCATGGAAAACCTTTTTGAACCTTGCGTATTGCCCGTATCGTATGTTTAAGAAATACCAATTAAAAAATTACTAATTTTACCCTATGAATTTAGATTTATCAGGAAAAACTGCGATGGTGTGCGGTAGCACTCAAGGAATAGGAAAAGCAACGGCAATTGAATTAGCTTCATTAGGAGCCAATATAGTTTTAGTGGCCCGTAATGAGGAATCCTTAAGAGCAACATTAAAAGAACTGGATGCCTCGAAAGGGCAAAAGCATGATTTTCTTTGTGTTGATTTTCAACAGTCAAATCAGCTCAAAGAAAAGCTGGATAGTTACATCATTACGCATGGCGATATTCATATACTTGTTAATAATACCGGTGGACCTCCAAGCGGGCTAATTCAGAATGCAAAGGTAGACGAGTTTCTACAAGCCTTCAATAACCATCTGGTTTGTAATCACATCTTCGTTCAGGCCTTATTGGAAGGAATGAAAAGGGCGCAATATGGTCGTGTAATAAACATTATAAGCACATCTGTGAAAGTGCCATTGAAAAATTTAGGTGTATCAAATACCATTCGGGCCGCTGTTGCTAATTGGAGCAAAACATTGGCAAATGAAGTGGCTTCCTACGGTGTAACCGTTAATAACGTATTGCCTGGAGCAACACTTACTGGCCGCTTAAACGCAATCATTGAAAATAAATCCAAGAACACCGGCGAATCCTTGAATGAAATTAAAAATGAAATGGAAAGTGAAATTCCATTAGGTCGTTTTGCCGACCCTTCTGAGATTGCAAATGCGGTTGCATTTTTAGCTTCCCCTGCTGCTTCATACATTACCGGAATAAATGTTCCTGTGGATGGTGGAAGAACGGGTAGTTTGTAATTTTAATTGTCAATAGAATAACAATTTCTTATAAAAGTTTACCATTATCTTTTTTGTGTTCAACTTCATACCAATGGTCAATCTGAAGGTCGGACCCCATAGCAGCCTCAACAGCTAATTCATCGCATCGATTGTTTTCCTTGTTGGATGCATGTCCTTTTACCCATAAAAATTTAACCTCGTGTTTTCTGTAGATTTTTAAAAAACGCTTCCAAAGATCTTCGTTCTTTTTGTCTTTAAAATGTTTTTTTTCCCAGCCGAATACCCATTTGAGTTCAACCGAATCTACAACATATTTTGAGTCAGAATAAATGGTAACTGCTGTGCCCTCTTTTTTTAAGGATTCTAATGCAACAATCACACTCAGTAATTCCATGCGGTTGTTTGTAGTCAACCGAAAGCCTTCAGCAATTTCTTTTCGCAATGCACCATATAACATCACAACACCAAATCCCCCCGGTCCGGGATTCCCGCGAGATGCACCATCTGTATAAATTTTTATCATTTGTTGCTTGCTAGTTTAAATTCCTGCATGTGTTCTGAACAACTTTACAGCAATGGCTAATAGAATTACGCCAAAAACTTTTCGAAGAATATTGATGCCACCTACTCCCAATATTTTTTCAAGTCGATAGGTGTTTTTAAGCACGGCATAAACAAAAATCAAATTGACTAGGATTGCTATAATTATATTTTCTATAAAATATTCTGCACGAAGCGATAGTAATGTTGTAAGGGTTCCTGTTCCTGCAATTAATGGAAAGGCGATAGGAACGACCGATGCTGTGGCTGCAGTTTCTTCCTTGTAAAATTTTACACCAAGAATCATTTCCAACGCTAAAAAGAAAATGATAAGTGATCCGGCTATTGCAAATGAGCTGACATCTATACCAATCAAATTTAAAATTTGTTCACCGATGAATAAAAAAACAATCATGATAATTCCGGAAACAAGTGTTGCCTTTTCGGATTGAATTTTCCCGTGTTTTCCCTTTAGATCCAATAGAACAGGCAATGATCCTATAACATCAATTACAGCAAACAAAATCATGCTGATGGTGGCAATTTGTTTAAAATCGAAGTGCATTATGTGAAGTTAATTAGTAAAATTAAATTAAATATATCTGAGACTAATCCTTGCATCTGATTCCTAACGTTTGAATTATTTAGCTGCTAAAAAATGTTCAATCGCTTTCGGAAAATATTCGTGTTCCATCAGTTGTACTTTTTCAGATAACGATGCCACAGTTTCATGTTCATTAATAGCACAGGAGTGTTGGGCGATTATTTTTCCTTGGTCATAGTATTCATTTACTAGATGAATAGTGATGCCGCTTTGATTTTCATTCGCTGCAAGAACGGCTTTATGCACATTCATTCCATACATTCCTTTCCCTCCGAATTTTGGTAACAAAGAAGGGTGAATGTTTATTATTTTATCTGGAAATGCTTTTATCAGATTTTCTGGAATCATCCATAAGAATCCAGCAAGAACAATAAGGTCTGTTTTTATACTTTTTAGGTATTCAACGATTTCATTTCCCTTATAAAACAATTCTCTGTCAAGCACAAAGGTTGGTATATTATTATTTTTTGCTCTTGTTAAAACATTCGCGTTTGCTTTATTGGAAGCAATAAGTGAAATGGTCACATAATTAGAATGCTGAAAGTAATCAATAATTTTTTGAGCATTACTTCCCTCGCCCGAAGCAAAAATGACAACATTTTTATTCATTGCACAAAAGTAGTGTTTTTACAAAACCTAGTTGTTATTTAATAAAATCATATTCCGTTTAAAAATTTATTGTATTTCATTTGTTACATCAACTTTTCACCTTTTAAAATAATTAACTAAAATGATTTTATAAATGAAGAACTCCTTACAAAAGTTATGTTTTTGCTAACGGAACATGTTGAAGGAGTCCTGTATCCTATTAAATATAATGCGTTTGTGGTTTTTTACTAATTATTTTTTCTCTGCCAAATGTAAGACACCCAATTTCGATAATTTAATAGTGAGTAACGTCAAAAAACCATGCAAGTAATTGATTTTAAGAGAGAATCAGAACCCTGGAAAGATGTTTTTTGTGAATAAGTGGTATATTTTTTTGTAATTATGCATATAACACTATCTTTGCACCCAAATTAACCCCAAAACATTTAAAAAAATGTCAGACATTGCAACAAAAGTAAAAGCTATCATCGTTGATAAATTAGGTGTTGACGAAAAAGAAGTAACACCAGCAGCGAGCTTTACAAATGATTTAGGAGCAGATTCTTTGGATACTGTTGAATTAATCATGGAATTTGAAAAGGAGTTCAACATCGCTATCCCTGATGATCAAGCTGAAAAGATTGGTACAGTAGGTGATGCAATTTCTTATATTGAAGCAAACGCAAAGTAATTCTCAAAAAAGATTTATTTAATGAAGTCTAGACGAGTAGTAGTAACAGGTCTTGGTGCTATCACACCCCTTGGTAATAATGTTTCAGATTATTGGAGCAATCTTCTCAATGGTGTTAGCGGAGCTGCTCCTATTACTCGTTTTGATGCTTCAAAATTTAAAACTCAATTTGCTTGTGAAGTAAAAGGATTTAATCCTGAAGAATACCTCGACCGTAAAGAAGCCCGCAAACTAGATCCGTTTTCCCAGTATGGTTTATGCGCCGCTATTCAGGCGGTTAAAGATGCTGGTTTAGATGGAGAAAACGCATTTGATCCGGATAGAGCTGGCGTAATTTGGGGTTCAGGTATCGGTGGATTACAAACTTTTCAGGATGAATGTTTTGGTTATGCAAAAGGTGATGGAACTCCACGTTTCAACCCTTTCTTTATTCCTAAAATGATCGCAGATATTTGTTCTGGACACATTTCTATTCGATTTGGAATGCGAGGACCAAACTTTACAACTGTTTCTGCTTGCGCTTCTTCTACCAACGCTTTAATTGATGCAGCTACTTACATTAAGTTAGGGAAAGCGGATATTATTGTAACAGGTGGTTCTGAAGCTGCCGTGTGTGAAGCTGGTATTGGTGGATTTAACGCAATGCACGCACTTTCAACACGTAACGATTCTCCTGAAACCGCATCTCGTCCTTTTGATGTTGATCGCGACGGATTTGTTCTGGGTGAAGGAGCCGGATGTTTGATCCTGGAAGATTTAGATCATGCTTTAAAGCGTGGCGCAAAAATTTATGCTGAAGTTGTTGGTGGTGGAATGACCGCTGACGCAAATCATATCACAGCTCCTCACCCCGAAGGATTAGGAGCGTTGAGAGTTATGCGTAATGCATTGGAAGATGCTGAAATGACTCCAGAAGACATTGATTATGTGAATGTTCATGGAACCTCAACCCCGCTAGGTGATGTTGCCGAAACAAAAGCAATCCTTGGTGTTTTTGGTGAACATGCCTATAAATTAAACATCAGTTCAACCAAATCAATGACAGGGCACTTGCTAGGTGCTGCTGGTGCAATTGAAGCAATTGCATGTATATTGGCTTGCCAAAACGATATCATTCCTCCTACTATTAATCATTTTAATGATGACCCTGCTTTGGATAATAAGTTAAATCTTACATTCAATAAGGCTCAAAAACGCATTGTTCGAGCTGCTTTAAGCAATACTTTCGGATTTGGCGGACACAACGCTTCCGTAATTGTTAAAAAATACACAGCTTAATTATCTCTTGCCAATATACTCAAGATCTATAAGGGTTTATTTTTCACCCGATAAAAAATTACACGAATCACTTCACAATATTCTTGGATTTTATCCAACTAATATTTCCTTATATAAATTAGCATTTCGTCATAGCTCCGTTGCGCAGTTTATTAAAAAAGGTATAAAAGATAGTAACGAGCGCTTAGAGTTTCTTGGCGATTCTGTTATTGGAACTGTTGTAGCCGATTACTTGTTTAAAAAATTTCCATTTAAAGACGAAGGCTTCTTAACTAAAATGCGTTCCAAAATGGTTAGTAGACAAAAACACAACCAGCTCGCCATCAAATTAGGACTCAATAATTTTATTGAAGTAAGCAACGACCGTCTCGGACATAAACCAAGTTCAATTAACGGAGATGCATACGAAGCATTGATTGGAGCCATATATTTAGATAAAGGATATAAATTTGCGCAACAGTTTATTCTTACACGAATTGTGAATGTTCACATTGATATGGATGAGATGGAAACGAAAGAAGTGGATTTTAAAAGTAAATTTATTGAATGGGCTCAAAAAGAAAAAAAAGAGTTTAGGTTTGAAACACTTTCCGATGCGGCAACTGCTGATGATAAGCAATATTGTATTCAACTATTGTTAGCTGAGGAAGCGGTCGGTAAAGCTCAGCATTATTCAAAAAAACGCGCAGAACAGCTGGTTTCAGAATTAGCTTGCACCGTATTAGGGATATAGTTTTTATTGATTAATAATTTAACAACATAAAAATAATCCCGTTTACAAGCAATCTTCATTATAGATTTATAAATTTACAATAGTTTAACTGTATAGTTTTGGGAAAACATACCCTTGAAATAGAATATGATTATGATTTTGTGTTGATAGGAATTTCTTCGCACGAAAAGGATTATCGTATCTGTTGGGCAATAAATAATAAATTAGGATTAAACCTGATCAAAACCGAGCCCTTAGAAATAAAAGATAAAAAGCAGGATGAGCTGTCTCATTTCTCTTTATTTTGTTTCGAACAACCGGATGAGTTCATGGAATATTTTATTGTCGCCAATAGAAGTGAAAAGGGATTGTTGATTCCAGAACAAAAACAAATAGACTACTTTTTTATTATCCGTGGTGAACTGGAGGACGAAAAAGTAATGGAAATTGTTAAGCAAATAAAAGAAAGCAATATAGTGCAGACAGCTTTTAGAGTGGATGTAAATGCACTCAAATCAAAACAGAATTTAATATTATAGAGTGCACCACAGATTACACGGATTTTCACAAATTATATTTTTTAAAATTGTTAATGTGATGAAACAATTAAAAATAAATACAACACACAGTACAGAATAATAACAGAAATTTATCCCTGAAAATCTGAGTAATCAGTGTTAAATCACAAATTATATTTTTGAAAATTGTTAATGTGATGAAACAATTAAAAATAAATACAACACACAGTACAGAATAATAACAGAAATTTATCCGTGAAAATCTGAGTAATCAGTGTTAAATCACAAATTATATTTTTTAAAATTGTTAATGTGATGAAACAATTAAAAATAAATACAACACAGTACAGAATAATAACAGAAATTTATCCGTGAAAATCTGAGTAATCAGTGTTAAATCACAAATTATATTTTTTAAAATTGTTAATGTGATGAAACAATTAAAAATAAATACAA
>CANIFU010000052.1 GCA_947466965.1 Bacteroidota bacterium | reverse complement strand
TATTTGCCAAATGGAATTTACCTACAAAATGTCTAATCCTTCTAATGGCTTGAAATGTAACGTTTTAAACTCGATAATATTTCTATGTCTTTTAGTAACTGGTTCGAGATTCTGTCTGTGAAGTCCACAGAATGCATTAAATGAAGTCCCGCTTTTTAGCGGGACTTTTTATTTTAAGGAGAATATGGAAAGCTTTGCTTTCACAGATTCTCAGGAAAATAAAAAACATTCCTCTGAAAGAAGAATTCATTTGATGTTGACGATGGGATGAGAGGGATCATGAGCGAAGCGAATAATCCCTCCGACTCCATAGAAGGGACAAAGCAATATTTTTGTTTTGTCCCTTTTTTTATTTCCTATGAAACTATTCTAAATACTGCCGTTATAATGAGCCATTTTTTACCTCAATATATTTGGTTAAGTACAAGTGGTAAAGAAGGATTAAATGAAGAAAAGTTTAAAGTGCTCAAAGGAAGGGCAGTTATTTTGTTTCCTGATCTCACCAAACCAGATACAAAAGAAAGTTATTTTGAACTTTGGAGCAAAAAAGCGCTTGAATACAAAACCATAGCAAATATTTCCGTTTGTGACTATTTAGAAAGGATTTCTAGTGAAAAACAGAAGATAGAAGGGTGGGATATTGCAGATTATTATATAGCATACCATAAAGAATCTTTATAAATACCCTAATTAATCGTAATAAATGCCAAATAAATGTGTAATAAATATATTAATCTTCGATTTTGAGGACAAAATATCAGTAATAAATATGTAATAAATATAAAAATGGAACAAAAAATACTAAAAACAAGAAGATCCTATAATGATCATATTGAGTATCAAAAAGAATGTGAAATATGTAATGATCTGTTTTGGGCTAAGAAAATTGATGGAACATGCTGTTCTAATGGATGTAGGAGTTTAAAAAGGAAAAGGTCAAAAAAAATAAAGTCTTAGTTTACATAATAGCAGTTTTCAAGGAATAGAAGCCTCTTAATTTTTATTTATTAAATTTGATACTATAATATATTTAAGAATGGAAAAGGAAATTGTAAATAATTATGTCAAAGGATTGGGTAGAGGAATTCACTATGTTGAAATTGTTGAGGTTGAATTTCGAATATTTAATTTTAAAATTTGCGTTGGTCAAGCAGGAATTGCATTAGTAACCTTTAGTAGCCTCGATATTAATAATAGTGGAATATTTAAAAGCGCCTATTTTATTGAAGATGTTGATCCTGCTGAGTGCATTGAAACTGCATTTTCTAGAAAATACTTCCTCGATTGGTATTTGAAAACGCAGGGTACTGATGATTTTGCAAACGAACATTTAGATTTAGTACCATATATAGTGGACGAGGAGAAGGAAATTCGGAAATTTACCGATTACGAAGGTGACAACAAAAACTTGTTTGTAAAAAACAAAAAAACAGGAAAAGTGCATTTTGTTGGTGAACGTTTCTATGATTTAATTCCGCAGTTGGAAATAGATAGTTCATTCCACGAGTTATATGATTTTAAAAATGAACCAGAATTTTTTGATGGGTATTATAGGGTTAATCGTAAAACAAAAGAGCGTATTAAAAGTATCAAATTTGCTGAAAAAATAAATAAACCTTTGATGCAACTATTTTCTGATGTTGGTGAGCCAATTAATTTAAGTATAAATGGTTTTGACATAATGATGAGAGAATATCCCGATATGTATGGACCGACTTCTTATCTGGAGAGTTTGGTAGGTAAAAGGGTTTGTATTGAAATTTGTACTGAATATGAAAAAAAGACTTATGATAAGGAGATGGAAAGTGTTGCCAATGCAAAAAATGAAGAAAATGAATTGTCCTTCGATAATGAGCCGGTATCGGAAACATTAGAAGACGCTGGGTTTTATTTAGATGTAGATGGGAATATGCATGAAATTGAAATTGATGATGAAGATATTTGGGGAGATATGGTTGCTGAGGAAGAAAGAAATTATGATAGAGAGCATGCTTATGATGATATTGAGGATGTTTTAGTTGTTAAACACACATTCCCTATAACTGAAACAATGTTAAAAAAGCGGATAGAACGATATAACGAGGAAGCTGACTGCTGATTCATATTGTTTTTCAATTATTTTAAGACTCGCCAATTTATGCCTAATTGAAATGTGATATTTACTGACTACTTCCCTAGAAAATCTGCCCAGCCTTTCCATTGCGACTTGTAATTATGGTTTGGTGCAGATGGAATATCAAGTGGCTTTAATCCCGATTTGCAATAAATACGCCATTCGTTGACACTTTTTAATTTTAATCGTTGACAAAATATTTTCGCGTCAACAAACGACTTGAATTTTTTATCTTTTGCAGGAGTTGTTCCTGTTCCTAAAAAATCCCCCCAACTATTCCATCCTAATTTTAAATAAACTCTTTCGGGACTACTTGGAATGTTTTCTGGCCTTTTACCAGATTTACTAAAGATTTGCCATTCTTTCCAAGACTTAATTTTTAATTGTTGAGCAAAAGCTTTAGCTTCCTCAAAAGAGCAGTAGTTTCTGTCTTTGGCAGCAATTGATCCAGTCCCAAAAAAATCTCCCATACCTCTCCAGCCATTATCTTTATAAACTTTTGCTGGTTGAGATGGAATATTTTCTGGCTTTTTGCCAGATTTCAAATATTCACGCCAATATTTTTCAGATTTAAACCCCAATTCTTTGACAAATGATTTTGCTTTTTCATAGGTCAAATATTTTCTGTTGTAAGTCGCAATATTGCCACTTCCTAAAAAATCGCCCCAACTAATCCACCCATTGTTTTTATATACATCAGTAACTGATTGTGGTATTCCCATTGGCACTTTAGAAGTCTTACAGTGATTAAACCATTCTTTTTGAGATCTAAAGTTTAAAGATTGGGCATATCTTTTCGCATCTTCATAGCTAGAATATTCTCGCAATTGATTAGCTACATAATTCGTTCCTAACCAATCTCCATTACTTTTCCAACCATTATACTTATAAATGACATTGGGATTTGTAGGAATATCTAAAGGTCTTTTTGGCGATTTACAATAACGCTCCCAATCTTCTCTTGAATTTAATTTCAAATCATGAACAAAATTCCTTGCTTCCACAAAAGGCATCCAACTTAATCTTGCTAATCTCTCCCAGCTCTTTAATTCTATTGATTCAATCAATTTCTTCTCATTAATTGTTTCAGCTATTGCTTCATCAATTTCAAACTGAATTAATGAATCTTTTCTATTTCCTTTTTTGCCTTTGCTTATATCTCTAAAGTATTCAATGATACGTTCATCATTGGAAGCCAAAGCTCTTAGAGTAGTTAAGATCTCTTTGAATTCATCACTGTCAACAATTTCATCTATGTTATTTGATTCTGTAAAAACTGGAAGTATTACATATCCAAAGTCTTTCCCTTCCTTTTTTCTTAGTGCTCTACCTACTGCTTGAACTATATCTACTGTGCTTTTTCTAGGATCAGCAAATAGAACACAATCAATATTAGGAACATCAACGCCTTCAGTTAAACATTTGGCATTTGTAATTATTCCCTTATCTGTTTGAGCAAATTCATCTACTATTTTGCCTCTAACAGAAGTCGGCATTGCTCCAGATACATGAAAGGATTTTACTTTAGCAAATTTTGGATATGCTTTACTAAATACTGCTTGGCTTTGCTCAAAGGCTTCTGCCTTTTTTATACTGGAATGAAATGTAACTGCATGATGAATGGGGTATTCTGTCATTGCTTTTCGCAAAGCTATCAAAGATGCTAACGTTCTAGCTTCTGTTTCCTTATCCCATTCTTTTCCTACTGGTTTTACAAATGCATTTTGCTCAATTAATTTTCTTACTTCTGAATTAGAAATAAAGAGTGTTATTATTTTATAATCTGAAAGTATTCCAATATCAATGGCTTCTTTAAAGGACATTTGAGTAAATGTTTCGCCATAAACATTTATATCATCCATACTCAAAACTTCATCAGAAGAGCCAGCGTATCTTCTTTCAGTAGCTGTCATAAAAATCCGTTTCTGAATTTTTATATTCTTCTCAAACAATAAGTGACTAAATAATTTATCTTGTTGCCCAACGGTTTTATGAGCCTCATCCATAATTCCTAAATCGAAACTATGGTTGGCAATCTTACAAGCTTCGGCAATTGTTTTACCTGATTGATAGGTAGTAAATATGATAGTCTTCTTTTTGGAATTATCACTTAACCACTTTGCAATAACAGTCTTATTGGTTACACAAGGGACTCCAATTTCATTGGTATGAATTACAACATCATCATTTTTACCAATCCCTTCATCACTACAGACGCAAAGCCAAGCAATTGTATCATTATTAGCAACAGATTCTCTTAAGTAGACTTCTAAGGTTTGTTTAACCAATGAAAGTGAAGGAACAGCAACGATAATGCTTTTAGATTTTAACTCACGAGTAATCCAATAACCAGTTAAGCTTTTACCAGCTCCACAAGGAAATACCAACTTCCCTCTATTATTCTTTCCCTTAATAAAGTAGTTTGTAGCTTCTTTTAAGGCTTTGACTTGATGTGGTTTGGGTTTGTAGGCAATCAGCTTTTTCTCTTTCCCTGAAAGCTTATTTCGAACCCAATCAAAAAATATCTTATCTAGTTTTCTCCATTCATCTGAATTACAAAAGCCAATATTTTCTTTTCCTTCATAAATTTTGGCATATTCGTCTACTGTAGTGCAAACCAAACAATAGGTAATATTTTCAGCTATTCCAGTACTTAAAGAAACAAAGGTTGAAATTGCCCTATGAGATAATCGTTGTTCTTCATCTTGAAGGTATTTACATTGAATTGCCCAATATTTCCCTTCTATTGTTTCTGCAATCAAGTCTATTCCTTGATCGTTTGTCGGAAGATTTAATTTCTTTAAAACGGATAAAGGAACTTCCTTTTGAAGCCAAACATTTTTCAGCTTGGTTTTATATATTGGATTGTATTCTAGGTAGTATTTGGTTAATTCTTCAAATGCCTTCCCTTTTTCAAGTTTGGTTTTGGTTTCTAGAACGTTTTTAAAATCGTTCCAGGAGTTGATTGAGGATATGAGCTTTTTTAGGTACATTTATTTTTTATCTATTTATTAGCATTCTTATAAGTTTTTAAAAGCAAAAAAAGTATAATACCTAAACCTATATAAAAAGCAAATTCTGTCCAATCATAATCAACAAAAACACCATGAAACTCATATTGCTTTTGATCATTCTTGCAAAAACACAAAAAACCATGGTTTTCAATACAGTAATAATCTGAGAAACTTACAAATGGCCAAAATTTGTCAATTTTAGGTTCTCCTGAATGATTAAAAAAGTCAATTCGAGTATAAGACATCAGTAAGGCAAATAGGTGAAACGAAGACCACAAAATAAATATGGTAGTTGAATTTATTTTGATTTTCTTTCTTTCTATTGGCTCTAAACGATTATATTTTATTGGGGAATCGTCAAATTCCTCCAATACTTCCTCAGGTATAGATGGTGGTATTTTAAAATTGAATTTATTTAATAATTCAGGGATGTCTTTCAATTTTTTCCAGTTGTCCATTCCTTCAGTCCAAATGAATGTTTCATCTGATAGGTTTTTCTTTACAATCTCCTCAATCGTCAATGGTCCGTTTCTATCTTTTCCAACTAAATAAAAGTATTCTTTCATGTTAATAGTATTTGGTTAATTCCTCAAATGCCTTCCCTTTTTCAAGTTTGGTTTTGGTTTCAAGGAGTGATTTGAAATCGTTCCAAGAGTTAATTGAGGATATTAGGGATTTAAGATGCATTTTGGCTATTAAATATAGCAAATCAATTGGAATTATTTAATATTTGATAGTCTAAGTATTAAAAATATTCCGCAACCGTTGACTTTTTTATAGAAGGTTGTTGTTAATGCTGTTCTTTTGATATATATTTGAAATGAACTAATATTTCTTAAAGTAAAAAAAGGCTATATGAAAATTAAAAGCAATTTCACAATAGAATCAGCAGCCGAAAAATTAAGAAATGTTCTCGCAACTAACATTTCGGTTACCCTTCGCACAAATATTATCGATTCCAATAAAAATGGTTAGATATTGACAAAGATGCATTTGTGGGAATTAGAGTTTCGTTTTATAATGAAGGAGTACTTTGTCTAACTTATGTGCCTAATTTTTTCGCTAGAACGTTTTTTGGCGGTTTAATAAGTGGAATTTTTCATCACAGTTCAAGGTCTGCTTTCAAAAAGCAAATTGAAACATATTTAATTGCTGAATTTTATGAATAATTAAATTAAATTCAGTTGAGTTTTATAAATCTTGTTAATTATTTTAAAGGAAAAGAGAAGGAATATAAAGTATGAATATTGTTGCAAAAGTAGGTATCTCAATTGTTTTGTTTATAGCTGGATTTTTATGTCTAGGTGCACTACCATATTTCCCTGGAAGAATTCTTGTTAGTATAGGATTATTTAGTATTGCTATGATTAGTATAGGCGCAATTTGGAAAAAGCAAAAAAATGAGGGCGAAGGAGACGTGTTCAAAGACACTAGCGTGTTTTCTAAAAGTGGAGTTAATGACACCAATAGAGGAAACATAAATTTGAATGCACCATCAATAGTTGGTAAAAATGAAAATATTAATAAAGACAATTTCAATAAAATTGATTTATCTTATAAAGGAACAGATGCTAAAAAAGTAGATAATGATTTTGAAAATGAAAAGAAAAAAGTAAATGAGTTGTTTAATGCGGGTGTGTTTACAAAAGTAGAATTAGAGGCTAAACTTGAATTAATTGATTTGAAAATAAGGGAAAGAAACGAAGAAATTAAAAGGGAGAAAGACAGAATAGAATGGAATAAAAGTAACATGGAAGAAATATTAAAAGAGAAGAATGATTTGTTGATTTTTAAACAAAATTTAGATTCGTTAAAAAGCTCCGGTGTTCTTTCTGAAGACGAATATTCTGAAAAACTTGAAATAATTAATGAGAGAGCCAAAGATTTAAGAATTCGTGAAAGTGTTTACGATGATTGGGTATGTATCAATAACCATCAAAATAAAAGCAGCAATACACTGGAATGTTGGATTTGTAAGGCTCCTAGACTGGATATTCCTTATCTTCATTAAGTGAATGAATAGCATTAATATTTATATGATTGTTTCACTAATGTTTCACCAAAACATATTTGTTCTTTTAATTATATTGATTTTAAAGAGTTTTATGAATTAAGTTCGAATCCCTCCGACTCCACTCCAAGGGACAAACCATTTTTTTGAGTTTGTCCCTTTTTATTCCCTCTAAAACCATTCTAAATAATAGTGATTCGAGAGACTCTGCTTTTTTTATAAGAGTTCGAACTTTTTTTGATGAGCAAAGCTTTGGCCCTTTTGAAATTTCAATTTCAAGATCATTTGTTTAATTTTTCATTCTTATGAAATAAAATCTCTATATTTATTTCTTATGAAAAAATCATTCCTGCTAATCCCATTCGTTTTTAGCGTTTTCTTTTTTGCTTGTAATCAGAAACTCGAAGAACCACCAAACGCCTCTCCATCTAAAAATATTCAAACCAATGTTGTTCCTAAAGACAGTAGAGCTTTTCCAAAAGATATTTTAGTTGATGAAAATGAACTTTTGAAAACATCTATCTTCAAAACAACAACAGTGCTTGCAAATGCAAATATAAGTTTTGTGAATAAACTTAAAATTATTTTGGCAGGAACACCCCGAATTAGTATCGAAGGAAAAGACACTTTCCTACTTCCCATAATGATTCCTGCGATTGATAGTCCTTTTTTTGCAGATATACCTGAAATTGTTGTTGTCAAAGATGCTTACGCCAAAGATCAAAACCCGCAAAATTTTAGTTCATTCAGTAAGTTGCAAGGGATAAAAAGCAGTATTATAAATTGTTTGCTACAAGATAAAGTTGGGAATATATGGTTGGGAACAGGAGGAAAAGGCGTTACTAAATACGATGGTAAGTGCTTCACAACTTATACAGAAAAGGAAGGATTGGGTAATAATGAGGTCTTGTGTATGCTGGAGGATCATTTAGGAAACCTTTGGTTTGGCGCATATCAAGGTGGAGTTACAAAATATGATGGTAAAAAATTTACTAGATATTCCGTAAAAGAAGGTTTATGTAATAATGATGTGTTTAGTATTATGGAAGATCATTATGGGAATCTTTGGTTTGGTACTGGAGGAGGAGGAGTTTCCAAATATGATGGAAACAGGATTGATGCGATAAATCAAGAAGACAAAAATGCAAATCCGTTCGGTCTCAAAAAAAATAATGGAAAATTTGTGAAATGCTTCAGCACTTATTCTGAGAAGGAAGGCCTATGCAATAATTTTGTAAATAGCATCATTGAGGATAGAAAAGGAAATATTTGGTTTGGAACTTCATACGGAGGCGTTTCTAAATATGATGGGAATAGAATTGATGCAATTGAGAGTGGCGATAAATTAGGACTGCAAAATCAGAAAGATTTGCTTAAAGTGAATGGAAAATTTGTGAAAACCTTTAAACATTTTACAAAGAAAGAAGGTCTCTGTTCTAACTATATTGAATGCATGCTAGAAGATAAAAAAGGTAATATTTGGTTTGGCTTTAATGGCAATGGTGTTTCAAAATATGATGGAACAAATTTTATTCAATTTAATGAGAATGAAAAAATTGCTTTGGATTGTATCCGCTCGATCATGGAAGATGAAAATGGGCAAATATGGTTTGGTTCTGAATTTTTTGGTGCATGGAAATTTTCAGCCCTTAGTGAAGGAAAACAAACAAAATATTTTTTAAATCATTATGATGAAAGCGAAGGGTTATCAAGTAATGTAGTCCGAAATATTTTGCAGGATCGCTCTGGAAATATTTGGTTTGGAACTTCAGGTGGTGGACTCTCCAAATATGACGGTAAAATTTTTACACATTTAAAAGAGCGAGAAGGGTTTCCAAAGAATCTTGTAAAGAATATTATTAAAGACAATAAAGGAGATCTCTGGTTCGCTTCTAGAAATGAGGGTGTTACCAAATTCGATGGAAAATCTATTACCCATTTCACAATTTCAGAATTGAGTAATTATAACGATATAATTTGCTTAGCGGAAGATCGTAAAGGAAATATTTGTATGGGAACTAATGGTGGTGGTTTATTAAAGTTTGATGGAAAAACTTTTACCCATTTTGATGAAAGCAAAGGATTATGTAATAATGCTATTAGGTGCATCTTGGTAGATCGTTTTGGAAATATATGGATGGGTACTTCAGACGGACTTTCGAAATATGATGGGAAATCTGTTGTAAATTATAGAATGGAAGAAGGTCTTTCAAGTAATATTATTTTGAGTTTAATGGAAGACAAATCTGGAAACATATGGATCGGTACTTATGGTGGTGGTGTTTGTAAATTTGATGGCCATAAATTTATTCACCTTTCAATTAAGGAAGGTTTGTCAAATGATGATATTTGGGCACTTTTAGAAGACGATTTTGGCAATATGTGGTTTGGAACAGGAGGAGGTGGTGTCACAAAATTTGATGGGTCATATTTTACCACATTAACTGAAAAGGACGGCCTTAGCGATAATTATGTCACCAGCATGCTCAAAGATATGAATGGAAATTTATGGTTGGGAACAACGTCTGGCTTGAATGAAATTACAAAGGCCAAACAAAATATGATCACCAAAAAAATTAAAAAAAATTATTCTGATTACAGTGAACCGATTTTTAAGAACTATAAGTTTGAAGATGGTTTTTTAGGTAATGGTTGCAATGGTCAGGCAATTTGTGAAGATGAGAATGGCAATATATGGATAGGGGCAAACGACAGATTAACCGTGTTTCATCCAGATGGTGATAGAAAAGATTCGATTGCTCCAAATATTCAATTGACAAACTTGAACTTGTTCAACGAGAATGTTTCATGGATAGACCTGAAAAAATCTTTTTACAAATCAATTGTTTTGGGTAATGGTGTTACTTTAAGTAATTATGAGTTTGATGGTATTTCACAATGGTATAGCTTGCCTGAAAATTTAAGTTTGGCTTATAATAATAATTATCTCACGTTTAATTTTATTGGAATTACTCAAAAACAACCTAAAAAAGTAAAATACCAATATAAATTAGAAGGCATAGATGAAAACTGGAGTGCCATCACAAAACGCACAGAAGCACCTTATGGTAATATACCGGATGGCAATTATACTTTTAAAGTAAAGGCAATGAATAGTGAAGGATATTGGAGCAAAGAGTTTAATTACAAATTTACAATTCGCCCGCCTTGGTGGAAAACTTGGTGGTTTCGAACGTTTTTATTTTTATCGGTTATAGTTTCTATCAGTTATTATATAAAAAGACGAGAGAAAAAATTAGTTACAGAAAAAGAAATTTTAGAAAAAACTGTTGTTGAACGCACGGCAGAGATTTCAGAACAGAAAGACTTAATAGAAGAAAAACACAAAGAAATTACCGATAGTATTAATTATGCAGAAAGGATACAACGAAGTTTTTTAGCAACAACTGAATTATTAGATGAAAATTTAAAGGATCATTTTATTTTCTTTCAGCCAAAGGATGTTGTAAGTGGAGATTTTTATTGGGCCAATAAATTAAGTAATGGGGATTTTGCTTTAATAACTGCAGATAGCACAGGACACGGTGTGCCTGGAGCTATTATGAGTTTATTAAATATTACAAGTATAGAATCGTCTGTAAAAGATGGATTAGTTGAACCATCAGATATTCTGAATTCAACACGTAAAACAATTATTGAACGCCTAAAAAAAGATGGTAGCAGTGAAGGAGGTAAAGATGGAATGGATGCAAGCTTGATTTGTTTCGATTTTAAAAATAATACACTCACCTATTCTGCCGCAAATAATCCCATTTGGATTGCCAGAGGAAATCAACTATTGGAATTTGCTCCGGATAAAATGCCGATTGGTAAACATGATAAAGATTCGATATCATTTACACAGCACGAAGTAAGTTTACAAAAAGGCGATGTTGTTTACGCTTTAACGGATGGCATGCCTGATCAGTTCGGCGGTCCGAAAGGAAAAAAATTCATGTACAAACAATTGAAGGAATTATTGATCTCAATTTCAAACAAACCAATGGAAATTCAAAAACAAAAACTTTCAGATACTTTGAATAATTGGAAGGGATATATTGAACAGGTGGATGATATTACTCTGATTGGGGTCAGGATTTAATCTTTTTTAAATCAATCCTTAAAGAAATCAAAACTTCCAAATCTTTAATAAAAAAGTTCAAAAACATGTCAGTGGAGTCCCCAAACTCTAAAGCCCTTGTAAATCAAGGCTTTTTTATTTATATTCTAAACCCTATAGGTTGGATTTATCGAAATTTTAAACGATTTTTATTTGTTTAAAAATCTATTTCAATAATTAGATAGCACATTTAAGAATATGGAAGTTTTTCATTAACCTTTAAACAAAATACTTGTCAATATACTGTTGGAATTTTTCCTTGTATTGTTCACTTATCGGAATAAATACATTGCCATCAAAAACGATTCGGTTTCGCTCAATTACCGAAATCCTTTTCAGATTAACAATGTAAGAACGATGAACTCTCATGAACCGATCAGGGGGTAATTGTTCTTCGAATGCCTTCAGACTCAATTGTGTCATTAATGGTTTCCCGTTGATTGAATGTATTTTAATATACTCATGCTGGCTTTCAATATATTTTATTTCATCCAGTTCGATGCGGACTAGTTTGTATTCTGACTTGACAAATAAATGCTCAGAAGTAGCTTCTGTAGTTTCTTTTTGTTTGTTTGCTGTAAGTTCAATAAGGTTTTTCACCTTGTTGGCCGCTTTTAGAAAATTTGCGAAGGTGATGGGTTTTAATAAATAATCTACTGCGTCTACCTGAAAACCTTCCTGAGCATATTCACTATAAGCAGTTGTGAAAACGACATAAGGTTTGTCAGTCAATGATTTTACAAATTCCATTCCGCTCAGATCAGGCATATTAATGTCGATAAAAAGGAGTTGGATGTTGTTATCCTTCATAAAACTCATTGCCTCAAAAGCACTTCTGCATTCGGCTACTAATTCAAGGAAGGGGATTTTCTCAATATAACTCGATATCTTTTTTACTGCTAATGGCTCATCATCAAGGGCAATGCATTTTATCTTCATAATGGAATTTTAAGGTTCACTTCAAATTCACTTTCTTTATCCAGGATGTTCAACAAGAAAGCTTCCCCATATAATAATTTCAGGCTGTCTTTAATATTTTCGAGACCCATTCCAGAATATTCGCCTTCGTATTTATTCGCATTTATATGTTTGCTATTCTTAATAGTACAATTCAGAGATCTTTCATCCACTTGAAGTTTAAAATGGATGTACGACTTCATTGGGTATGAAACACCGTGTTTAAATGAATTTTCAAGCAAAGATATAAAAAGCATAGGAGGAATTTTTACATTGGGAATTTGTTTAGGAATTAACATTTTAACTTCTACCTCATCAGAATGTCTAAGCTGCATAAGCAAAATAAAGCTGTTAATAAATTCGATTTCCTTTTTCAATTCGATGGTATTTTGTGCTGAATCATATAGCAAATACCGCATAAGTGTTGAGAGTCGCTCAATAGCTTCCTGAGCCTTTTCTGAATTTATTTCAATAAGTGAGTGAATATTATTCAGCGTATTCATAAAAAAATGCGGGCTCACCTGCTGTCTTAATAAAGAAAGATTTGTCCTTAGTTGTTCTTTTTCTACCTCTTTTCTCCGTTTTTCTTCATCTGACCATTTATACACAAGTTCAATGGCTGTGCTCGATCCAATAATAAGAATTGCCATAATCAAATTATTGAAAATGTTTCCAAGAACTGAACCTTGAGCAAAAGCCGATTCAGGATGGAGATTATCATGGTGCATTCCAATAATAGTTATGTTAGGCACAATGAGCGGATTATGTAGAATGAAATCAATTATTGTAACTAACAATATTGTAAAGGAGAGTATTATTGCATATTGCGACTTTTTATTATTGAAAAGAAGTTTAGGCACCAGAAAATACAGATTTATTAAGAACAAGATGAAGAATAAAAAGAGGTTGGTCCAGTCACCTATCATTCTATGCATACTTTGATCATTTATATCCTGCATATTTCTTAAATAGGGGCTCAAAAAGACGAGCGCCCAGATAAAAAAATACGAGATAATAAATATTCTTTTGATTTTTAACATGATGAAAGCTATTTTAAAATTGTATTTTATAAATAAAATTCGGGAAAAAGCCCAGCTGATAAGTAGTGTTTATAGACCGGCTTCTGTCATCGTACTCTTGAGAAAATACATTTTTATTATTTGTTATGTTTTGTAAATCTAATGAAAATGATTGTGAAATTTTCTTAGAAGGACTGTTAAGAGTTATTCCAATTTTAAAATCTAATCTGAAATAAGTTGCATAGTAATCAGAAAAAACATCGGTAGAATAAACACCTTGACCAATTGCCTCTGATGCACTTAAATCTATTGGCGTGTATGCTCGACCGCCTGCATTTGTAATTTTTATATCGGAACTGATTCTATTTCTTTTATCGCTGCCAACTTTCCATTCTTTCCCCCCGAGTAAATTAAACACGTAACGTCCATTAAATGCTGTATTTCTTTCTATTCCATCGCTTCCTTTATATTTTGAATTATATAGAGATGATGTGAACAGCGTATAATACCCTTTGCTAAAGAATTTCTCGATAGTTAATTCTATCCCATAGTTTATTCCGGTCCCTTTGTTTGTTAAGCTATCTTCTAAATCTGTTTTAAAACCGGCACCTGTATTAAGCATTGAATAAGAACTTGAAAAAGTATTTACGGGCACATTGTAAATAGATTGATAATATACTTCTGCTTTTAAACGCCAGTCATCAAATGGTTGCAAATCATACCCTAAAACAAAATGATGGCTTTTGGTGAAATCCAGATTCTTATTATTGTAAACATAAGAACCATCAATCAGCTGAGTTTGTAAAAAATAAACATTTATGGGTTGCATCTGCGAATGGAGTCCATAACCCAAACTAAAGCTGTTTTTATTATTGATTTCGTATTTCAAACCTAAACGTGGTTCAACAGAGATAGAATTGTTTAAGAAAAATAATTGGGAATGTACACCTGCATTAAATGTGAGTTTTTCGCTGAAACTATATTTTGCATGTATGTATGCTTGTGCTAAACTAGTATAACTGTTATAATCCCAAATTTGTTTCCAATTATCTATACTTCTTTCTTTTGTTCTGTAATACAAATTCAAACCGATCAATTCATCCTGAATTCCAATCTTCACAAATAATCTTGAGTTTATTTTTGAATTGAAACTTGTTGCAAAATTATTTCCTGTTTTGGTAACATTATTTTCTTGTTTTGTGAAGTTAGTATTCGTTGGCCGATCAAAACTATAATCAATTTGATCCGTTTTTGAATAGTTTAATCCAATGGTGGAAATAAAATAAGATTTAGTGTTTACTTTTTTAAAGTGGTTAATGCCAATAATTCCAATTTTACTGCTTAGATCATGTCCGTCTCTTCCTCCATACATTGATCCTGAATTTCCACCTGTTATTTCAATTTTACTTGTTGCCAAAATTCCAAACAAAGTAAATTTACCCAATTTGGTATTTCCGCTGTTTATATTGAATGATAGATCCTGAAAAGATGGTGTGGAGGTTGTGCCAATATTGATGCCAATAGCTTGTGCAACGCCCGCTATTGCATAACGATAACCCACTAAATAGGACGCTCCGTTTGCTTTGTTTATTGGTCCTTCTGTTATTGCTTCTAAACCTGTAATAACACCAAGTTGCAATGTTGTTTCTCTTTTTTGAGAATTGCCATTTCTAAATCCCAAATCAAAAACCCCTGCGGTGGCATTGCCATATTCAGCAGGAAAGGCTGACGTTAAAAAATCTGAACTTTTCAATAAATTAGTATTTAGTGCACTTACAGCTCCACCAGTTGTACCTACCGTTGCAAAATGATTAGGATTGGTAACATTCATTCCATTAATTCGCCACAAAACTCCTACAGGAGAATTGCCTCTAATTACAATATCATTTCTTGAATCATCTGGTGCACTAACTCCAGCAAAATTAGCTGCTAATCGCGCAGGGTCGATTCGCCCTCCGGCATAACGATTCACCTCCTCCATTGAAAATGTGCGCGCACTGATAGAAGTTAAATTGTTAATTGTTTTATCTTTTTGATTACCATTTATTTCAATCTCATTTAATTTAACAACAGTTTCTTCGAGTCCAATATCCAGAATAGTTTCTTTGCCCGATGTTACAATTACATTGGGAATAACTAACACTTTGTAACCAATGAACAACACTTTTATTTCATACCTATCAGGCGAAAGGTCTGTTAAAACATAGTTCCCATTTATATCAGTGGTGGTTGATTTATTCTCATTTCCATAGATTATCTGAACAACAACTCCTGGCAGTGTTGTTTGAGAATGCTTATCAATAATAACTCCTCGTATGTTTTGCTTATTATTTTGCGCAAATGATAATTGTATTAGAAAGAGAAAAGTGAGAAGCAAATATTTTTTCATGTTTTTATGTTGTGTTAAGTAAATTATTTCTTTCTAAATCCGAGAGCAATTTCCAGAACTCCAATTATGGTTTGCCATCTTTCGGTTCTTTTGGACGTGAGCTCATTTCATGTCTTCTATTTTTTTGTTAAAAAAAAAACAAAAGTAAAAAGCATGTTGCCTTTCAAAAAACATAATCACTCAATCGCATGATTGTATCACCCGATAGTTGATTTTTGTCTCTGAAGTTGTTTTGTTAGCAAAGCTAAATTCCTTATTTATCTAGAGGGTTAGTGGAAAATAAAAACCTGACTTCTCATAATTTGCATGAAAAATTCTGTTATCTGGGGTAAGTCGAACTTAACCGTAATTAATTTCATTATTAATTCGCTTAAATAAAATTGCTAACTGTTTCAAATCCAGCCAAAAAGAGTTCGATAATAAGTCTTTAGATTTCACCAAAATAAAGTGTAGAAAAATGATTTTTTCTACACTTTATTGTTTTTGAAAAGTTACTTTAATTTTAATTTAAAACTCCGTATCCTTTATTAAAGGGAATATTTCCATAGATTTTTTTAATTGATAAAGAGGAAGTGTTAGCATCAATTCATTCACTTTTGCTTCATCAATATCTTTAAAAATAAGTACCGCACCATTTTTGGTTTGTCTCAAAAATAATTGGTCTAAAAATCCAGATTCTTTCCATTGAGAAACTACTTCACGTTCATGTTTTATTATTTCTTGAAAATTTTCCGGTAGGTTTTCAGTATTGATTGTCAAGATTACTAATATTCTGTTCATTGTATAAAAGTTTTAGTTGTTTAAAAATGGATAATCAATGTAGCCCTTATCTTGTCCACCATACATGGTAGCTCTATCAGGTTGATTTAATTCAGAATTCAATTCAAAACGTTTTGGTAAATCAGGATTAGCCAAAAATAAAGTTCCATAAGAAACCAATTTTGCAATGCCTTTTTCTAATTCGGCTTCGCCAGACTCACGACCATATCCACAATTTGCAATAACTGTATGTTTCGATAAATTCCCAAACGTTTCGACCGAATCTTTAGGATATTGCGGAAATTTATCGGCAGGGAAAGGTACATTCATAATATGTACATAAGCCAATGACATTTTGTTTAGTTCGTTTAGTAGTAATGTAAATTGCTCAATCGGGTTATTGTGAATTATATTATTGTAAGTACTTGTTGGAGATAATCGTATAGCGGCTTTTTCAACACCAATAGCACTTACTATTTCTTGCATTACTTCTAATACAAAACGATTGCGATTTTCATTGCTGTTACCATATTTATCTGTTCTTTGATTAGCGCTATCAGCTAAAAATTGATTCGGCAAATAACCAAATGCTGCATGAAGTTCAATACCATCGAAACCTGCCTCAATAGCATTTATAGCTGCTTGCTTATACTCTTGAACAATACCTTCAACTTCTTCTGTACTTAATACTCTTGGGATTTCATAATCTTTCATTCCTTCCATAGTAAAATGCTGTTGACCATTTATAGCAATAGCTGATGGAGCAACAGGTTGCTCTCCATTTTTTACTAATGAATGCCCAACACGACCCGTGTGCCAAAGTTGAGCGTAATTAACACCTCCCTTTTCATGAACAGCGTGCGTTACTTTTTTCCAAGCATCAATTTGCTCTTGATTATAGATACCAGGTGTTAATGGACTACCGGTAGCTTGTTTACTAATATTTATTGCTTCACTAATAATAAGTCCAGCACTTGCTCTTTGGGTGTAATATAAAACGGTTGATTCTCCAACAACTCCATTAACGTTAGCACGACTTCTTGTCATTGGTGCCATCGCCATACTATTTTTTAGTACTTGGCTACCTATTTTTACAGATTCTAAAAGTTTCATTTTTATATTTTTAAAATTAATATTATTCAAAAGTATTATATTTGCCTAAATAAATTATATACATCTACTTTATGTGTATAGACTAAAATTATAGACTAATGGCAAATACAGTAGTTAGAAAGACAAAAGATTTCGTACCGGGCAATTGTCCTGTTGGGTATTGTATGAATATAATTGGCGGAAAATGGAAGCCTAGTATTATTTATATGATACGAACTGAAAGAAACCGTTATAGCCTTTTACTAAAAAATATAACAGAAATAAGTAAGCAAACTTTAACCAACCAACTTCGAGAATTAGAAAAAGATGGGATAATTGACCGAATAATTTATCCGGAAATACCGCCAAGGGTTGAATACAAAATTACACCTTATGGAAGTACTTTACTTCCAATAATTGATAGTATGTCAAAATGGGCTATACAAAATATGCCTAAAAAAAAGAAATGATTTTATTGTTTATTATTGATTTTCTATAAATGTAAAAAAAAATGTCTAATCAATCTAATGTCTTTAAATATATCGTTTTAATTCAGAAAGCACTTCATTATCCTTTAGTAACTGGTTCGAGACTTTGCTTGTGAAGTCCACTCGGAAGGACAAAGCAATATTTTTGATTTTTTTTATACACTCTATCTCTTATATCATAAATAACATTTACAGGTTCCTGTTTTCAATTTTGTGAGTTCGTACTTTTTTCGAAAAAAAGTATAGTCCTATTGTATTTTAATGTGATTCGAACTTTTGATCATAATTCTTAAAATAATTCATACTTTTATATGAAATTTTAAAAAAATAAAAATGGAAAAACCAACAATTGCGGGAAAAACCCCTCTGCCAGTTCAATTAGAAGCTGGTAAAACATACGCATGGTGTGCTTGCGGCAAATCAACGAATCAACCATTTTGTGATGGTTCTCATAAAGGTTCCTCTTTTGTTCCGAAAGTCTTTGTAGCTGAAGAAACTAAAATCGCTTATTTGTGTAATTGCAAGCATACTGGAAATCCAGGCTTTTGCGACGGCGCGCATAAAACATTGTAAGAGCTATTTTAGCTTTTGGATTTGCTGGTACATGTTAATGTGCTTTATATAAACACAAGCCGCAATATCATATCCCACTGTCACCTTCACTATAAATCTAGCCTACAATGTGAAAAAGGTTAATCCCTTTCAAACAATATATCTTATAACGCAACCACATTAATGCCAATCTAAAACGGATTAGATTTATAATTTGTAATAAATACAGGACAATTAACAGAATACATCAAAGCAATTACACCTGTAAGATGAGTTATAGTCGTAAACGTTGAAGGAAAGAAATAAAATGTATTTAGCGATACTCTGCACAGGTATAATAATAACTGTGATTACTGTATGACAATACTCTTAAGTATACCCAAGGCCGAATTAAATAGGAAATAGCTCCTTATTTCATAATTAAAGGATTTTAAACAGATAGTTTCAAATTTTATCAGCCTGCAAATCAGACAATTCAAAATAAAACTAAAAATAAATGATCAAAACACTTGCAGCTGAAAAAAATCAAAGTACATTTGCACCCCGCTTAAATAAAAAGATGCGCCCGTTCATTGTTTAGGAGTCGAAAAAATAAAAATATTTTTAAAAAAGACTTGCAGATTAAAAAAGTTTATTACTTTTGCACCCCGCTTTAAAACAAACGGTTGTTCATTGAGGAGTAAAAAAAAGAAAAATAAAAAATTCTTTTAAAAAAGTTTGCAGATTAAAAATAATGACTACTTTTGTCGCCCGCTTTGAAACGGAACAGTTCATTTAAAAGTAAGAAAAATAAAAAAAAATATTTTTCCGAAATATTTTGCAGATTAAAAAAGTATTAGTACTTTTGTCGCCCCGAAAGAAAACGGGAGTTATTTTAAAACTTGAATTTATATTTCTGAGTAGTTCAGAAAAATTATATAAATAAGTTCTTTGAAAATATTGTGAAGATAAAGAAATAGTAAGTATCCCTTTTATTATTATGTTCTAATAGTAAATTGAGAAACAAGTCCTAAATAAATTATATTTTTCTTTTTTTGAAGAAGAGCATTATCAAACAAACTTACAATGGAGAGTTTGATCCTGGCTCAGGATGAACGCTAGCGGCAGGCTTAATACATGCAAGTCGAACGGCAGCACGGGTAGCAATATCTGGTGGCGAGTGG
>CANIFU010000051.1 GCA_947466965.1 Bacteroidota bacterium | reverse complement strand
TCGGTAATTTTTATTTTTCCATTAATTGCAGTTCTGAATTTATTAAAAAAGATACCCGTTTCATCGCTATTGAATTGATATTTAAATTGCAACCCTTTGTTAGATATCCAAAAATCATTGGCAGTGAGATCTTCAAAATAATCAATATTTGCAGGCAATACAATCTGATTGCTATTGTCGAAATCAGCTTTAAACAATCTTACCTGAAATTCAGGGAAGTATATTCCTTTCCAAGCAGGATTTGAAGATAATTTATCAGGAGAAACGCCATCACTAAAATCAATTACTGCTGACTTTGGCATTAAGCCCATATTAAGTCCAGCAATGGGCTTGAGATAATTTGTGCTGGTAATTAATAAATTGGAAGCATTAAAATAAAATAGCTGTGGTTGCTGGTAAATTTTAATGGCATACGGAAGTGAATTGTTGGTTTTTACATCTGCATTTGTAAGGATATTTCCATTTAAATTTAAGCTGTATTTATCTCCATAAATACTAATTTTTGTTGTTGCATCCAAACTAATCACCAAGTCGTGAGGCTCCAACAAATTATATGCTTTTGCAGCATCCATAGTTGTTTCACCATTTAATGCATAAGCCGAATTAAGGACAAAAACAGCCGATTTCGTTTTTACAACTTGCAATTCAGAGGCAGAAGTAGCAAGTGGGAAAGGCCATTCCACGCGTCCATTCATTTTTAATCCGGTTTTATCAACGATCGCATTTGCATAATAGAAATAAGCGGGACCATTTTCAGGGAGTATTGGAAGCAATTCTTTGCGATCACGAGCAGATAGGTCAATAGGAAAACTTCCAGCGGTCATATACATTGTTCCAGAAATATCTTGCACAGTAATTCCAGAAAAGTCGGCATCCACAAAATCGTTTGGATCGGCGGATAATTGGATTCTACCTTTTCCTGATACATTCGAATAGGTAGTCCCCGATTTTGTAAAGCCAGAGGACAAGGTTACAATTTTAACAGGAAAATTTCCTGCCAAAAACTGATCAATTTCAGAAGGTGCGTAAAATTCTCTAATCGGACTTTCTGCAACCTTTTGCGTTCCGGTCATTGCTTTTATTTGCCAAACATAATTTTTCCCGGATTCTAATGCATTGGTAAGAAGAAAATCGCCTCCACTCATCGACGTGGTTGCAGGTTTGTTCACTAAGAACCACTCTGCGTTATTGTCCATCGCCTGTTCTTTCGTCTGACCACTATTTTTTTCTTTAATTACCAAAACATACTCAAACTCCTGCCCTGGGACAGCTTTTGTGCTGGTTTCCCAGTTAAACAATTTGTTTTCCGTTTTTGTAAAAATACGAGCATCAGAAGGGGTATTTAAAGCGATAACTCCGTCCTGAGGATAGCCATAAAAGAACCAGCAGAATTCACTATAACCATCATTTTTATAAATATTTTTTTCATCGGCATCCAAGGCACGGACTCGATAAATATATCTTTTACCCGGAATTAGCGGAGCTGAATTAGATATTCCAAAGTCAATTGTTTGAGAAGTGGACTGTTGAAAATCAGATTCAAAAATCAGTAGTGCTTTGTTGTTCTGAACAGCATAATACGGATTTTCATTCTCGTCCTGAAGTTCATACACAAATAATTTATACTTACTCGTAGCAGTAATTGTAGGGGAAGCACCACCGGACATTTGCCAGTTAAAGAATACGTTTTGAGGCTCCGTTGGCTGAATCGCAACTTGGCAAGCAGGCGCTAATAATACGGGCGGATTTTCGTAAAAAATAAATGCAGAACCACAACTTCTGAAACTAAGTGGAATACCCGTTTGATAATCTAAAACTTCTACACAAAACTGATATGCCCCTTCCGGTAACTTTCCATTTTGGTTTAATGTAGCAGCAGAAATACCTTGTAGATTTAAATTATTTACACTTAAATAGGGTGCCAAATCGGCTCCAGAAATTATCAAAGGAACTCCAGAAAGAAGATTAATGGGCTGAAGTGGAACATATGTTCTTTTTGTTTCAAGAACAATGCCTTGTCCTTCTATTCTTATGATAAGACGAACATTCCAGGAAGGTTCATTTAAATCGTTAAGGGTAAGAAATGTTTGAAAAGCATTTGACTCCAAACCATAATAATCCGACAAAAAAGGAGAATTGGGCGGGTTCATTATGACAGTAGCTGCAACAGGCATTATTTGAGCCTTTCCTATTGTTGAAGAAAAAAGCAAGGCTGCAATAGTAATGCAGCGAATTAAATTCTTTATTTTGTTTTTAAAAAACATAGTTATATCCTAAAGTAGCGATGAATTGTTTAACCTTTTTACCTGGTGAAGATTTTTCAATATATGAAAGCGTATTCGTAAGAGCATGATGACGATTAATCGAATAATTATTATTGCTTTTAAGGTTAAGAATATACCCTAAAGGAACACTATCCATATATGATTTTAGGGTAGAAACAGAGAGGGATGTAGTTATTTTACCAGATTTAAAACGTTTATTGATTGAAAGCGTTGGCCCTATTGTAGACATTTCCTTTAAACCCGCTTCAGTCATAGCTGCTCCAATATTAGCAGATATGTTTAAGCCTGATTTCAGAATCCCTAATTGGAATGAATAATTTGCATTAATAAGTCGGGAACTAGAGTTTACATTTAATATATCATTTTGAAAAATCTTTGCATTTTGATAATTACCATTTAAACCGGTTCCAAAACGCACCTTTTTAAATACTTTGTTATACATGATCTGACCAGAAATATTTTGGGAAACCTGAGCATATCGCATGGTATCCAAGGTATTTACAACAACCATGTGACTGGAGGTGTTAAAATTTGAAAAAGTGAGTGTACTTGTCCAATGCTCATTTATAGTATACGTTGTGGATAAGGAAGCTATAAGTCTTAACATTTCTGACGTTTTATCATTGTTAAGATTATTCCGCTGGAAGCCTCCAGAAACATTAACACTTAACTTATTTTTCAAAAGACGGAAAGTTGTTTGTAGTTGAAGATCCTCAAAATCATTATTTAAATAAACAGCGCCCATGCTTTGGTAATCAGGATCAACTCTACGGTAACTCAGCCCAACTTTGTATTTCTTTTCAGTGTAACTCAATTCTCCCTTTATCGCTTTATTAAAAGTTGAAGTAGAATTGGCATAAAAGAGGGAACCCAAATTATTTATAAAAGAATATCCCTCCAAAACCGATTCCGCAACTCTGATATCACGCGTATATGCGCTAAAATTTATTTCAGATGTGAAGGAGATTTTTTTCTTTATATCCTGAATCGTGGAAAAACCTACGATTAAATTTTCTGCCGGTTTGATAGTTACATCATCCGCAAAAGAAGTAATTGAATTTTTTTCATCCTTTGCCTTGAACATATAAACGGAAACATTATTTCTTGGCTTTCCAACTTGAACTAAAGCTCCCATCCCCCATCGCTCAAAGCTAGGAGATCCACTCACCTGACCATCTGTATAATATCCATCAACTGCTTTTGCAAAACGACCGTATACAATTTTACCTTTCACAATGAATTTTTCGGGAGCTAATTCAAGGCCGACTCCCAAAAATTGATTTCCACTAAGTGAATATTCAGAAAAA
This sequence comes from Bacteroidota bacterium, assembly GCA_947466965.1. Lineage (GTDB taxonomy): Bacteria > Bacteroidota > Bacteroidia > 2-12-FULL-35-15 > 2-12-FULL-35-15 > 2-12-FULL-35-15. Next base: position 16,543 of record CANIFU010000051.1, on the reverse strand, counting down.
TTCAGGGACCGATAACCTAAGTGAGCTGTTATCCATTTATATTTCGGACTAACACCATACTGATTAAAGGGTTGAGTAAATGTTCTTTCCTGCTGATTAAAAGTAGCTGAAAAAGGCAAAGAGATCTGACCGATCGTGATATCTAAATTTCCTGAAATCTGCCAATAAAATGGATCCCTTTGAGCAGGTGCACCAAAAGAATTATAAAATGCGCCGGCTAAACCAAGCCCACCTGAAATTTTAACATATTCCTTTGCCTTTGAAAAAAACGAGGTTGTATCTTTTTTAGGGGTAGGGATAGAATCTGAAAACGAGAGCGTATCATCCGCAAAAGCAACAGTTGGAGAAAAGATATTAACAGGGGAATAAAACACTGAAAACTCCGCTGAACGAATAGAACCAATAGATAAAAAGAAAAACAAAAAGGCAATTGAAATTTGAAACAGAATACGACTTCGTCTATTAGCAAATATTGTATTGGAGTAGTTAATCATAAAAAAGATTCTTAATGCACTATAGACTTTTAATTTAAAATCTTCGTAAAAATATACTATTTATGGACATAAAACATAGGTGTTGACCCTCATATTCGATAAAACAAGAAGTAGCAAATTAATAAAAAAATAGGTAGAGATGGCCTACAATGAATTCTTGCATTCAGCAGCAAATTTAATGAGCGCATAATTGCCTTCTAATTCCATTTTCCTACAAATATTCGAGCGGTGATTCTCAACCGTTTTTTGACTTATAAAAAGCAATGCCGCAATTTCTTTTGATGATTTATTTTCGGAAACAAGTTTCAATATTCGCAATTCTGAAGTGGTTATTTTTAATAATTTTTTACTGATTTCTTCGTCAATAATCTGCTTTCCTTTTCTTGTAGTGAGATATTGTTTGATATCGGGACTGATGTATAAATCGTTTTGTGCAACGGAATAAATACAATTTATAATATCCGATACGGCATTATCTTTTAAAACATATCCGCTAACACCAATATTCATCGCCTCATTGAACAAGTCTTCCTCCTTGAACATGGTAAGAATGATAAATCGAGTTTGAGACTTCAACTTTAATGCTTTCCTACAAACCTCCAACCCACCTAAAACAGGCATGTCAATATCTAAAATGGCAACATTCGGGTTATGTTGCATTATAATTTTTAAAGCTTCGCCACCATCCGCTGCTTCGCCAATAACTTGGAACGACTTTTCTGATTTTAATATGTTTATCAACCCTTTTCTGAAAACGGGATGATCATCCGCTATAATTAATGTATGATTCATCGATTTTAAATAGGAATATTAATGATGTATTTTGTGCCATTTAGCGAATCGGATTCTATTTGAAAACTACCATCTAAAATTTTGACCCGCTCTTCAATACCCAAAATTCCAAAATTTTTATTTTCAAATAAAAGCACATCTTTGTTAAAACCCTTTCCATTATCCTGAATAACAATTTTAAGCGAGGCACCAAATTCATGCATAGAAATTTTTGCGGCGGAAGCAGCAGAATGTTTTATGATATTATTCAATGACTCCTGTAATATTCGATATATTTGAATTTCCTGCTCTACCGTAAAACGGATTATCCCAATTTCTATATCATCAGATATATATATTGAGGTGATCTCACTCACCTTTTTTATCATTATTTGAACTGCTTTTATTAAACCAAATTGTTCTAATTGATAAGGGTGCAAATTTCTACAGATAAAACGAATCTCTTCGATTGATTCTTCAATAATTTTAGCAGTTTCCTCAATACTATCGAATGAAATTTCATTGTTTCTATTATTCAATAATAATTTATTTTTAACAATTAATAAATTCTGACCAATGCTATCGTGAAGTTCTTTAGCAATTCGTTTGCGTTCTGATTCTTGAGAATTGATAAGCTGTTGTGTAAAATATTGTTGTTTTGCTTTTAGCCGTTTTATTTTATTATACCGGTAATAAAAAAATAAAAACAAAATAATTAAATAAAACAAAATAAACAACTGAGGAATCCACCAAGATTTCCAAAAAGGTCTTCGAACAGAAAACGAAAACGCTACTGGAATTGTATTCCAAAGGCCATTTTCATTAGACGCAATTAGCTCAAACGTATATTCATTTGGCTCTAAAAAGGAATAAGTAACATGTCTATCTGTGGAAATTGCGCTCCATTTTTCCTCAAAACCCTTTAGCCGATATTTATATTTTACTTTATCTGGGGCAGAAAAATATATTCCTATAAAATCGAAGGTTACATGATTTTGATTGTAAGGCAATACAAGATTAATAGGCAGATTTGTTGACGCATCAACACGATCACTATACTTGCTGTAATCAAATTTTTCTGTAAACAAGCGAATGCCTGTAATATAGTTTTTGGGAGAAATCAGAAGGCGATTATCGATGGAAGGGTTGTATTTATATGCTCCCTTAACTGTTCCAAACCAAATATTTCCAAGATTATCTTTTTCAATTGCACTTGAATTTATTGCAGCGCTTGGTAAAGTTTCTTCACTGAATACAGGTTCAAAACTTGCAACATCATGATCTCGCAGCAGCTCTATATTGAGTTTTCCAATTTTATTTTCTGTTCCTAACCACATCGTTTCATCATCGATAAGAATAGCACTAGCTCCATAAATTCCAAATCTTTCCATAAGATTATAAGCTTTAATAACGCGCTTATTATTTAAATAAGAAATGGAAATCAACTCTGTAACACCTGCAATCCAAACTGTTCCCATTTTATCTATTGCAGATGAAAAATAACTATTATGATCAATAGGTAATAATTCATTTACAGCGCGCATCGAATCTCCATCAAACGTCATTAAACCTTCTATTGAGCCGATCCAAAAAACACCCTTATTATCTTTAATGATTGTTCGAATACTGCTATTAGATGAAAAGTTGCTAGGGAAACTAATTTTATTAACTACTTTGCCATCAAATACTGATAAACCGGATTCATTCCCTATGTATATTTTTTTTGATTCTTTATCGTAATAAGAGGTATAGGTTAAATTGTCCAGCAATCCATTTTTAGAAGTGATACTTCTAAAAACTTTATTATCGTAGAAACTCAACCCTTTATTAGTAGAGATCCATTTATTGTTTTCTGGATCAATCGTTATATGATAAGCCATATCACTTAGTAATCCATCCTTTGATGAATAATTAAGGAATTTATCATCTTCAAAACAACCAATACCTCCCTTCAAAAATGAAAACCACAATTTCCCTTTGGAATCTTTTTGGATTGATTGAACATCATTTAATGGTAATCCTTCAGTTGATGTATAAAAAGATAACGAAAAATCTTTGAATTTTATCAAACCAGAGCCATCAGAAGCTAACCACTTATTACCCTCTCTATCAATAATTATCTTCACAATAAAATCACTAGAGAGTCCATTTTTTGAATTAACAACAGTGCACTTTTTTTTACTCCAAACTGCAAAACCGTTGCCATCAAGAGCTAGCCACAAATTTCCAGCAACATCTTCAACAATACTATTAACACGATTCAGATTATCGTCTCCGGGAATTTTATATTGCTTCACTATTTTACCATCATAACTTGAAAATCCGCCATAATGCCCAACCCATATAACACCTGCATTGTCCTGATAAACACAATATGCAGTGTTATTTCCTAAACCATCAGCTGTAGTAATATTTTTTTGCGTTTGTGTTTTCGGATCGATGACAATAAGTCCATTTTTAATGGATGAAAACCAAATCTTTCCATCTCTTGAAACACATGAACCACTAATGGAATTAAACAAATCTTTATTAAGCGTTGTCCTAAAACGATGTATCTTTCCGCTCTTATCAATAATTGAAATTCCTGTGGCGGTTGTAATCCATATTCTTCCTTCATGGTCTTCAACAACTCCTGTTCCCCGATTATTAATTAAGCCGAGGGATTCATTAAAATTTACGAATACTTTTCCATCATATTTTGTTACTCCATGATCGTAAGAAGCAAACCAAATATTATGCTGACTATCTTCCACTATTCTTCTGATTCGGTTGCTACACAAGCCATCTTTTTGAGTGAAATTTTGGAAACGCATCCCATCAAACTTAGCAGCACCATTTAACGTTGCAAGCCACAAATACCCTTTACTATCTTGCATTACATCAAAAACCTGAGTATTAGGCAAACCTTCTTTCAAACTAAAAGATTTAAAAGATAGTTGCTGAGAAAAAACAACAAGAGTAACTAAGCAAGATAAAATAATTAAAGTTATTTTTTTCATTACAAATGTTTTAAATATCTACTCATTTCGATTATTAATAAAATTTCTTCTTGCTTTAGTTGTATATCCAAATTGAAGGATCAATATAAAATCAAATATAAGCGAGTGCTTCCAATAAAAAAACAAAATAATATCAACACCGATGCAGTAATTTGTTGCAATAAAAACACAACTTAAAATAAAAGTCATGAGGGTCAACCCCTATTTTTTCAAGGATTATTGGAATATACTTGTAAAAATTGCAACTTTACAACAACAAAGTGTTATTTATAATTTTAATATTATCCAAAAGCCAAATGAATAATAGAATACTTACTTTTTTAATGAAAAGAATTATCGGAAGATGGTTTTATATTTTACTAAATGTAATCACTATGATTTTTGAATTGTATTGTGTCAAGTATATCATTTATGAAATAATAAAGAGCAATGCAACAGAAGTTACAACAACAAAATCAGTAATTTCATCATTAATGAAACAATTATTATCAGGCGAAAAAGAAATATCAGGACATGGTTTTGAACATATAAACATAACATTAAATGGCATTGGAGCCGTATTGATTTCTCTTGGTGTACTTATGGAATCAAGAGAAACAATTACACGAATGACAAAAACAAAAATGAACAAATTACAAGAATACCTGAATGATAGTGCTGAGTATTGTGGTATGGGTTTATTATTAGCCGGATTATTTATTGAGATTCTTGCAGTAATAATTGAAGTACCCAACGACTTAGTAAATACCGTTGGTATTGAAATTTATCTTTATTCAGCTTGTGTTTTATTAATTATACTTTCTATTATAATTAAAGGAGCTTTTATTAAAGATTTCATAAAAACTTATTTTGATAAAAATTTAAAATCCTAACGGTTTCAGGCTTGGCGAAGGTGGCGATTTCGAAGCACTTCACTGTCAACCAAGCACAAATTTTGAAAGAAGCACAAAGCTTGATTTAACCACTGAATCGCCACTTTTGGGTAGGTGCTGTTAGGTGTTGGTTTTCTATCTGTGGTGGTTAGTTTATCGTCTGTGATGATATGTCGGTGCGGTGGGCAGGCATACTCTTTTGCGAGCTTTTGCTTGTGTGCTGGTTTGTGAGGCTTGCGATGTGCTGGATTAGAAAGCACTTCACTGTCTGCCACCACAAATATAAATTAAAAGCACAACTGATTATTGCAAATATTTAGAAATAAATTTATACCGCTGTGAAAGCATTTGCAACTTGCACAAAACCCCGCATAGCTTGTAGGTGCTGTTATATGCGGTTTTATATTTAGTAAGTAATTCCGTTACAATCTAATGGAAAGTTGAAGGTGTCCACCAAAACCAAGCTCAACAATTTTCTGAAGTGTTGAAATTCGAACTTCCTTAATATTGTTTTCAATTCTTGAAATATATGATTTTGTCGTTCCACATTTTTCCGCAAGTGCGCCCAAGTGCAACTAATTTCAATAAATAATTTGTAGGTAATGAAAATTTGTCTTGGGGCGAAAAATCGCATATAACGTTGTAAGCTTCCCTTTTTTTCGGTCCAATCAAAAATAGAATTTTTATTCATTTAATCGATATTCCATTGGCGTTCTATCTTTTGTCATTATTCCTTTATAAATTTTTGAGTTTGATTTAATTGTCCTCTCGAGATTGTAATAATGTAAATTCCATTAGGCAAATTCGAAATATCAATACGGTTTTTATTTTGTGATATGATTAAAACTTGTCCAAGTAGGTTGCTTATTGAAAGTTCATTTATGTCGTTTTGGGAAACATTTATATTTAATTCTGTCTTAGCTGGATTTGGATAAATTGAAATATTATCATTTAAATTTAAAATATTTAGTCCAAGAGGAGCCGAGCATAAACCATGAGTTCCTAATTGATTCCTGTATGGACTGTTTAGCATGGCAGTCTGCATTCTTGTAGTTTGGTCAGCAGTAAACATATATTTGTAAGGGTCCAAAGGATAATCCATAAAATTCATAAACATTTCTCCTTCCGGTGCATTTGTCGGGCTGCTACATGAGCCAACATTTAATGGATAAGATGGTGCGCCAATATTTTGTGCTGCTGCTGGTGGTGTGTCGTTACAATAGTCTGTTGCGCAGGCTGCATCACCCGAAATATGTCTTAGGCCCAAATAATGTCCAACTTCATGTGTAAGTGTTCTACCTTCAACCATCGGGGAACCATAAATTCCACTTGGATATAAATTATTAGAACCAATTACTTTCGCAAAACACCAAATACCATCGGTTGAATCGGTCGAATTATTAGGTATGCCCATTAAGCCACTTAAAGGAGGAACAGATGATACTCCAGTATAGTTTAGTGCGTTGTTTTTATCTGTAATCCAAACGTTAAGATATTTAGTTACATCCCAAATGGTCTGGGGCTTAAGAGTATCGTCAAGATAAGATTTCATGGTGGCTTGAGTAGAATAACTACTTGGATTTGGTAAATTCATAGACAGGTAATTAATTCTATTTATTCCCGGTTCGGACAATAAATTACCGCTAGTATCTTTTTTTGATAAACAAAATTGAATTCCTACGTCAACTATTTTAACCCTACCGTTACTATCAATACTAGTAGTAGGTAATGATTGATTGATTACCCAATTTACAAAAGCATTTGAAGGATAATTAGAGGAATTAAATCCGTTGCCACTAAAGTCTTGATTTAAAACAGTTATTTGTGAATTGATTTGACTTTGGGAAATATTGGGAAAAGTTCCAATAGGCTGTCCGCTATGTATTACATGAAATATAATGGGAATTGTATAAACTGTTGAAGATTGCTTTTGGCTTTTTGGGTTAGTTTTATAATCCGAAATTAATTTTTGAAACTCGTTTTCCCATGCATCATCTGGCACTCTTGTCCCACAAAATTGATTTTCCTGTTGAGCATAAATTGTCAAGCTAAAAAGAAATAATGAAATTGTAGTCAGCAGATTTATTTTCATCGTTTAGAATTTAAATGTTAGAACATCAAAATTGTCAAAGGTTTAATTGTTGTCAAGTCCTTCGCTGCGCGTTTTGGGGCTAGAAGAAGTGCGGTTTTGAAACCGAAATGTTTTCTACCCCCACAATATTTAATAGTTGCCGAAATATTGCCTCCTTTTTTGCCTACATAAAAATAACAAACTTTCGCGAAGCGGCAACTTGTAGGCAAAAAACTTATACTTCCGCCCGCATTTTTTTAGGTACTGTTAGCGGTTCGTTGTTTTTCTGTCGATTTGTGCTTGTCCATGTAGAAGTTGATTTTAATTAACTAATTATTTAAAAATATTCGTAAACCAATTACCATTATCTTCATATGTAATTGTAGCGTTGAACCCAACTACGACTACAGGCACTTTTTCCCATTTAGCATAAATATTTTTTCTCATTAGCATATCCGCTCCAAAATATCCGCCACTAAAGGAAAATTTCTTTCCGATTGTTTTTCCTTTTCCACTTTTAGATTGAAGAATTTCTAGTGCTTCAAATGCAATAATAAAATTATCTTCTACCTCAATATTATATTTTTTTGTGTCTATAGTTACAGTTTTGTCTTCCTTTTTTACTGTAACATAAATTGGATGCTTTAAAATATTTTCATTTGTTTTTGTGTATATGTTAATACGAATAATTATGCTGTCAAAATCATTGTGGCAAACACCAAATTTAATGTTATCTATAAATGTTGGTTGTTTTTTAATGCTGATTAGCGTTCCTACTTCATAATTTTCATTAGATTTAGTAGTATCTCCAATAAAAGAAACACAAGGCTGTCCAAGGTCTTTATTGCCAACTATTGTTGTTTTGTACTTAATTGGTCTTATGACTACTTCATTTAATTCATAGCTATTTTCGTTCATGTAGAATTTAGCAGAAATGTTTCCATATTGATTCTTGGCATCCTGAACTTTCAAGGAGATAGGTTTGTAACCAATCATTGATATTTTAATAGAGTCGTTGTTGTACTTATCGTCCAAAAGAATGGAAAAATTACCATTATCGTCCGAAACTGTTCCAAATCCTTTGTTCGGGATACCAACATTTACATAAGGTATTGGCTGTTTGGTTTTGTTGTCAAAGATTTGTCCGCTAAAATTTTGTGCATACAAACGAACCGAACCAGTGAAAATAAAAAGAATAAATATTGAAATTACTGCCAAGGTGTGAAATGTTTTTTTCATAGTTGTTAAATTTTGTGTTTGGGGGTCAGGTCTGTTTTTTTACAATGACCGCTAACGTCAGTCTGTGAAAAAACTCGGTATCAAAAAATCCTAAGCTTTTCAACAAACTATGTTTGTATTATTGAATAAATATAAGAAAAACTACTCTGGATATGCATTTTCTTTGTCATAAAAAATAAGCGAATGGATTATATTAAATCAAGCAACCGTAGCCAAATTGAAATGTACAATTTGGATGATCAAATAGAAAAAGACAATACTGTTTGAAAATCAATAAAATTCAGGAAAAAATAAATCGTCTGAAAGAAAATAAAATCAAATATGATTTGTTAAGTAAAAAACTTGAAGAAACTGGTGAGCCACAAATTTGTTACTTAGATGACAATGGTAAACACATGCTAATTATGTGGCAGGATTATAAATGAAATAGAATAATTGAAGATTTAGTATCTTTGGTCACAACACCATCCGATAGAGCTAAATTTATTTTAGATAACAGAATCATTTTTTCTTTTCCAAATACAAATCTACCAATCGTGGAACAGCATACTTATAAATATCATTTTCCTTGATAATAAGGAGCTCTTTGGGTAAATTATTTTTTAAAGGATTTTTGCAAACGATCTCAATAAAACGGGCATAAATTTTTTGATGACTGAGTATGTGTTTATAGGAAGATGAAATCGATTTTACAACATACTTATTCTTTCCAATCATTTTTTTCCATTCAGGCGAGGAAAGCAATTGTTCTTCGGTTAATGCTTCTGACGTTTCAATCAGGGGAAAATCATGCAGATTGGTCCAGATATCCTTTCCGATACGCTTATTAATGGCAATAGTACCTTTATAATGGAATACAATATAATTAAAGTACCGGTTTCTTACCTTGGTTTTCTTTTCTTTGGCAGGTAACACAGAAACTAAATTTTTGGTGAAAGCAAAACAGTTCGCATTAAACGGACAAACAGAACAATCGGGATGAACAGGCTTGCACTGCAGCGCACCAAACTCCATGATCGCCTGGTTATGCAGAGCCGGATTTTTCTTATCAATGAGTTCATTGGCACGTTTATAAAACTCCTTTTTTCCTGCTGAACTATCAATCGGAGTTGCTATTCCGAATATCCTTGAAAGCACACGAAAAACATTTCCATCCACCACAGCATGCGGCTTATTAAAAGCGAATGATGCAACAGCTGCCGCAGTATAGTCGCCAACACCTTTTAAGGCAAGGATATCTTCGTATGAATCGGGAAAGGTTCCTTTATGAAGTGTTTGAATTGTTTTTGCAGCAGCATGAAGGTTGCGAGCGCGGGAATAATAGCCCAACCCTTGCCAGAGTTTCATCACTAGATCATTGTCGGCATTGGCAAGGTCCTTCACCGTAGGAAAATGCTCAGCAAACTTCAGATAATAAGCCGTCCCCTGATCAACACGGGTTTGTTGCAGAATAATCTCCGAAAGCCATATCAAATAGGCATCTTTTGTGTTCCTCCATGGCAGATCACGTTTATTTTTAAGGTACCAGGAGATAATTTCTGAAGAAAAGGGCTTCATGAATGGCGTCTAACTTGATTTTATTAAAAGAAGCTCGAAAATACGATTAAAATTTTTGTTTGAAAATTAAAATACTATCTTTGCCTCCCGAAAAAATAGGAAGTGTATTAATTGTTTGATTATAAATAGTTTATAGAAGTATGACAAAGGCAGACATCATTAACGACATTGCAGAAAAAACAGGAATTGAAAAAGTTGTCGTTCAGGCAAGTGTAGAAGCATTCATGAAATCAGTAAGAAACTCGATGGTAAGTGGAGAGAATGTTTATTTGAGAGGATTTGGAAGTTTCATCGTAAAAAAACGCGCTGAAAAAACAGGAAGAAATATTTCCAAAAACACAACAATCATTATCCCTGCACATTATATTCCGGCTTTTAAACCGGCAAAAACATTTGCAGAGAAAGTAAAGAAAAACGTTAAAAAAGAAGCAACTGTTTAAATTGATTCAAGGCTTTTAAAGGCCTGAATATTAATCATTGTTGCCCATTTAAACATTGAACTAAATAAAAAAATGAAGTCACTGAATAAAACTCAACTAGTAGTCATTTCAGCTTCATTATTACTCATCGTTCTTTTATTATTTGCAAATACAAAACTGCTTCCTAAAAAGGAAGAAGTTGCAGCACCTGCCGAACATGATCATGCTGCTACAGACAAAATCGCATTAACCAAAATGGTACAAAATGCAATGGATGCTTTAGCTGTAGGAGATAAAAAAACAATTGCCGCTTTAGAAGAGGCAATAAAAACGTCTCCTGATAAAAAAGTGGCTTTTGAAAAGATAATCGACATGTGGGACAGTTTGCGAAACCCTTCTGTTGCGGCCTATTATATGGAGCAGGCGGCACAAGCATCGCCAACTGAAAGCAACTGGATGGAAACTGCCAACCGCTATTATGCTGCAACCCGATTTGTTGATGAAGCAAATCGTCCTTTATTATTCGAGAAAGCAATTGAAGGTTTCGAACATGTGTTGGAATTGAATCCGAAAAACCTGGATGCGAAGATTAATTTAGCTTCGTGTTATGTTGAAGGAAGTCCTGATCCGATGAAAGGAATCGGAATGCTGCGAGAAATCGAAAAGACCGATTCGAACAATGTAAATCTTCAATTGAATTTTGCATTTTTCTCTGAAAAATCGGGACAATGGGACAGGGCAATTGCCAGATTTAATAAGGTATTGAAAATTCAACCTGATTTTATTGAAGCTTATTTGCATTTAGCCGACGCTTATCAGCAAAAGGGTGATAAAATAAAGGCGATTGAAAGCTTAAAAAAATATGTTGCGCTAGTTGATGACGTAACAATAAAAACGGAAGTACAGGATTATATCAATAAATTAACCTTGGAGAAAACTCCGGGACAGAAACAATAAATATATTTTTTAAACATTAAATTTTAAAGTCATGCCAAGCGGTAAAAAAAGAAAAAGACATAAAATGGCTACTCACAAACGTAAAAAACGTTTGAGAAAAAACAGACATAAGAAAAAATAATTTTATCCCGATTTTTTCGGGATTGGATTACTTTTTAGGTGTGATCACAATTTTATTTTACAGAATAGAAATTAATTTTTCTATTCTGTTTATTAGCACACGTATGTTTGTTTTTGTTCCGCAATGCCGGAATTAACCTAAACCCAACTATTAATATATCCCACAGCCCCCGAACCACGGGGTACTGGGGATATTGTATTTATTTAAAAAACTTTAGAGTGAACAGCGAATTAATCATTGATTCAACACCCTCCGAAGTTGTTATTGCACTATTAAATGACAAACGATTAGTAGAACTTAATCGAGAAAAAAGCAACAATAACTTTTCTGTTGGCGACATTTACCTGGGACGCGTTAAAAAAGTAATGCCCGGTTTAAATGCAGCCTTTGTGGATGTTGGATACGAAAAAGATGCATTCTTGCATTACCTGGATCTAGGGCCACAGGCCGCTTCATTCGGAAAATACACCAAACTGGTGCAAACGGGAAAACAAACTACTTCCAACTTAATGTATTTTAAGTTTGAAAACGATATCCCCAAAGATGGTAAAATTGGAAATGTGATCAGCTCCAATCAGCAGATTCTTATTCAGATCGCGAAAGAACCTATCTCTACTAAAGGTCCTCGTATTACTACTGAAATATCTTTAGCAGGACGCTATTTGGTATTGATTCCTTTCTCCGAAAAAATATCTGTTTCACAGAAAATTAAAACAAATGATGAAAAAACGCGCTTAAAAAAACTAATCGCGAGTATCAAACCAAAAAACTTTGGTGTTATCATTCGTACTGTAGCTGAAGGAAAAAGTGTTGCCGATTTAGATGCCGATCTAAATGACCTTGTAAAAAAATGGGACATTTGTTTTGAAGCATTAAAAACAGCTCAACCTCCTCAAAAAGTATTGGGCGAATTGGATCGTACTTCCGCAATTCTACGCGACTTGTTAAATGCGAGCTTCAATAGCATCCATATTAATGATCAGGTATTGTATGAAGAAACTAAAAATTACCTGCATACCATCGCTCCCGATAAAGAAAATATTTTAAAACTTTACAAAGGTACCACTCCTATCTTCGATAATTTTGGTGTAGACCGCCAAATCAAAGGACTTTTTGGGAAAACAGTGACCATGAAAAGTGGTGGTTATTTAATTGTTGAACATACCGAAGCATTGCATGTGATTGATGTAAATAGCGGTAACCGTGCTAAATCTGACAATACTCAGGAAACGAATGCGCTTGAAGTAAACTTAGAAGCAGCTGTTGAAGTTGCCCGTCAGTTACGTTTGCGTGATATGGGTGGAATTATTGTTGTCGATTTTATTGATCTTCACTCTGCTGAAAACCGAAAATTGCTGTTCGAACGAATGCGCGATGAGATGGCGAAAGACAGAGCAAAACACAATATATTACCGCCAAGTAAATTCGGATTGATCCAGATCACCCGCCAGCGTGTTCGTCCAGAGATGAATATCGTGACTGTAGAAAAATGTCCTACATGTGCGGGCAGTGGCGAGATTCAAGCGAGCATCATCCTGATTGATCAGATCGAAAACAACTTGCGTTATATCCTTAAAGAACAAAACGAATCGGATGTTACCTTATGTGTGCATCCCTATTTGGAAGCATATATCACGAAAGGATTTTTCTTCAGCTCACTAAAACACAAATGGGCAAAAAAGCTGGGTAAAAAGTTTAAGGTTCGAGCCGTTTCATCCTACAACTTTTTAGAATACCATTTTTTAAATAAAAATGAAGATGAAATAAAAATTTAATATTCTACCATTTTTAATTGATATTGATTAAAACGCTTCAGGAAACTGAAGCGTTTTTTTATTGAACTATTTGAATTACATTTGAATTGTTCCAATGATTTTCATCCATCTATAACACATACGATTCATAAATTTATTACATGGATTTCGAAGAAAAAAAAATAAAGAAAAAACTCACACCCAATCAGGCAACGATCAAAGCGCAATTATCTTGCGCCTACCAGGAACGTTGCCAGCAAGAAATGCGAGATAAACTTTTTGAATGGGGACTATATAGCAATGATGTAGAAAACATTATCGCCAACTTAATTTCCGATAATTTTTTAAATGAAGAACGATTTGCAAAAGCCTATGCAGGCGGTAAATTCAGAATAAAAAAATGGGGTCGCATAAAAATAAAGATTGAATTAAAAAAAAGGAAGATCTCTGATTATTGCATCCGCAAAGGGTTATCAGAAATTGAAGAGGCAGACTATTTAAAAACGCTGAAAGAAATTATAATTAAAAAAAGAAAAGAGACACCCAAAGGGAAAATACAAATTCGCAATTACAAAGCTGCACAATATGCTATTTCTAGAGGGTTTGAAGGCGATCTCGTATGGGATATAATTAAAGAGATAGATAATTAGGTGATATTAATTTATTTTTAATACCATACGCATGTGCATCATTCACAGGATCAGCTTTTCAATAAACCTTCTTCTGATAGAAGTTGCTCTGCTTCTTTTTTATATTTAACTGAGATATTTCTTCGCAATACTTTTCCTTCGGGTCCGTCAAAATAAATTACTACACGGGGATAAGAGAACATTGGCGACTTAAGATATACAGATTTTATTTTATTGCGCGGAATCATAGGTGTATTACTACTTATAAACCCTTCTTTGATTCTTACAAATGATAAAAATAAAAGTAAAAGTCCGCCATAATTAATCGGTTCCATAAAAAAGCCAACATTGTAATAGGATACAGAAAACAGTGTGTAGAACAATAGCAGCATAAAAAATATATAATTCAAAATACTTTTTACACTCCAGGCATTACTTAATTCATGTTCCAATGGAATACGGGTTGGCTCTTTTGTATTAAAAATAAAAACGGTATCCTTGGAAATGTGACAATATTCACCGGTTGTTGTTCTAAAATGTTTTGTCTGCATTGTTTATCGTTTTCTTTTAAGCTCCTGCAACTATTTATCAGATAATGCGTGTGCCGCTATTTAAAGTATATCGGCATAAATGGAGTTCAAGCATACAAAAATACTCATATTTCCCAACCACATTCCCAATATTTATTAACTTTACATCATGATTACTACAGACCAACTAAAAGACCTTCGGGAACGTACGAGTGCGTTAAGGGGGCATCTTTGACATCGATCGTAAGCTTCGCGAAATAGCTGAAGAAGAAGAGAAAGCACTCGCACCGAATTTCTGGGATGACCCAAAAAAAGCAGAAGAACTGCTGAAACAAACAAAAATCAAAAAAAACTGGACTCTTTCATTTGCTAAATCAGAAAGCAATATGGATGACCTTGCCTTGATGTATGATTTTTTCAAACAAGGCGAGGCAACCGAAGCTGAGGTAGAACAACAATATCAAACTACTGTTATTTTACTGGAGGAGATCGAGTTTAAAAACATGCTTAGCGGCAAAGAAGATGTGCTGAGTTGTGTTGTTCAGATCAATGCCGGTGCCGGTGGAACAGAAAGTTGCGACTGGGCAGAAATGCTCATGCGTATGTATATGATGTGGGGCACAAAAAATGGCTATAAAATAAAAGAAACCGATCGTACAGATGGCGATACAGCCGGAATAAAATCGGTGACATTAGAATTTGAAGGCGATTTTGCTTTCGGTTATTTAAAAGGTGAAAATGGTGTACACCGCCTTGTGCGCATTTCACCGTTCGATGCCAATGCAAAAAGACATACCTCTTTTGCTTCCGTTTATGCTTACCCTCTAATTGACGATACAATTGAAATTGATGTTAATCCTGCCGATCTTGAATTTGAAACATTCCGTGCTGGTGGCGCAGGTGGACAAAATGTAAACAAGGTAGAAACAGCAGTACGATTGTATCATAAGCCCTCCGGCATTATCATTAAAAATCAGGAATCACGTTCACAATTACAAAACAAAGAGAATGCGATTAAATTATTAAAATCGCAATTATTCGAAATTGAATTACGAAAACAACGTGAAGCGATAAATGTGATTGAAGGAAATAAAAAGAAAATTGAATGGGGCTCTCAAATTCGAAACTATGTTTTTCACCCCTACAAATTAATTAAAGATGTGAGAACGGGTTATGAAACATCCAACATTCAAGCTGTGATGGATGGAGACCTGAATGATTTTATTAAGGCGTATTTAATGGAATATGGGAATTCGTAGAATTGATGATTGCTAAAAAAAAATTATAAATGAAAGACAATTCTTCTGTAAAAATCTACCACAACACCCGTTGTTCAAAAAGCAGAGACGTTTGCACGATCTTAAAAAACAAGAAAGTAAAAACTGAAATAATAGAATATCTAAAAACACCTCCTAGCCAAAAAGAAATAAAAGAACTTTTAAAAATGCTTGGAATGAATGCAGAAGAAATAGTTAGAAAAGGGGAAACTATTTATAAAGAAAAATATGCCACTAAAAAACTGACGGAAGTGCAATGGGTAAAAGCATTGGCTGATAACCCTATTCTGATTGAACGACCAATCATCGTTCAAGGAGATAAAGCCATTATTGGGCGACCTCCTGAAAAAGTATTGGCTTTTTTGAAATAATTTTTTTCTTTAAAAATACAATACCGTTTAAAGGATGCTTGATGGTGTCTGCTTGAGTAAAATTTCGATTTAATTAATGGAACGCGTCATCAAAAAGTAACATTTCATACCAAATAAATCTTAAATTTACGCAGTATAAATTCCAAGTTTAAAAAATAATAAATCCTAAATAGTACAATGGAATACAGAATTGAAACCGACACCATGGGCGAGGTAAAAGTACCTGCTGATAAATATTGGGGCGCTCAAACAGAACGTTCCCGCAACAATTTTAAAATAGGACCTGAAGCTAGTATGCCCAAGGAAATCATTTATGCTTTCGGCTACTTGAAAAAAGCGGCTGCTATGGCAAACTGCGAATTGGGTGTATTAACTGCTGAAAAAAGAGATCTGATCGCGAAAGCTTGTGACGAAATTATTGCAGGGAAATTAGATGATCAGTTTCCATTGGTAATTTGGCAAACAGGCTCGGGAACGCAATC
>CANIFU010000050.1 GCA_947466965.1 Bacteroidota bacterium | reverse complement strand
GGGTAGCTATGTTCGGATGAGATAAGCGCTGAAAGCATCTAAGTGCGAAACTCGCCTCAAGATAAGATTTCTTTAAAGGGTCGTAGAAGATTACTACGTTGATAGGTTGTAAGTGTAAAGACAGTAATGTCAAAGCTGAGCAATACTAATTACCCGTTAGCTTTTTTATTATACTCGTATCTCTAATTTAATTGTTTTATTATTGTTGTATTTTCTTTCTTTATTATGTCAATCTTATTATGTCCGCTAAAACGGACAATGATTTTAGGTGACTATAGCGGTGAGGTCCACCTCTTCCCATTCCGAACAGAGAAGTTAAGCCCACCAGCGCAGATGGTACTACAGTAAAATGCGGGAGAGTATGTCGTTGCCACTTTTAAATTAGCCTCAATTCTTTATAGAATTGGGGCTTTTTTATTTTTAAAAATTTAACTTTGTGAAATTAATTTTTTCATAAATGAGAGTTTATATGAAAATACTTATCATCCTTCTATTTACTTGCACTTATAGTTTTTCTGAAAATTCTGATACGCTCATTTTTCAACGAAATAGACAGGCAACTACATCTTATAATGTTGAGTCATATTTGAATTCAGATTCCTTAAAGTTCATTGATATGTCGTTGGAGAATTTTCAAAATTTCTCTTCTCACAATTATTTAGGGAATGCCGGAATGCCACAAGTTGACCTGTTTTATAATTTTTCTTTTCGTAAATTAGGCTTTCAATATTCAAAAAATTATTTTGTAAATAATTTTTATACAAAAGATAATTTACAGTTTTTTCAAACACTTACCCCATACACAAGCCTTTTCTATCAAGCTGGTTCTAAAAGAGAGCAGTTGTTTAAAATGACTTTTTCTTATAATCTAAAGAAAAACTGGAATATAACTGCCAATTTTTTTCGAATTCGCTCCGAAGGCTTTTATTTGAGACAGAAAACATATGACAATTTTATTTCATTAACCTCAAATTATACTTCTAAAAATAGGCGTTATGCCATTTTGTGCGGTATTATTTATAATGATGTCCAAAATAATGAAAATGGTGGTATTTTAAATGATTCTCTTTTTGAAAATGGAGGCGTTCTGGACAAGAAGCTTTTAGATATTAAATTAAGGAATGCGAATAGGAATTATTTGAATAGAAGTTTTTTTATTAATCAATATTTAAATTTTGGAAACAAAAGGAATGATAGTTTAAATAACTCCATAGATAAAACTAAAAGCAGGTTCATTTTCTCTACTTTTTATGAAGACAATTTGATCGAGTATAGGGATTCTAATCCGGCTAATAATTTTTATTCAAATATATTTAATGACTCTTTAAATACATATGATTCCACATATAATTTAAAATTTGAGAATGAACTAAAATGGAATAAATTAGACAATAAAAAACATAGAGGATTAATTGATTTAATAGGGTTGGGATTTAGTTTCAAAGATCAGCTTGTAAGCGTTAAGCAGAGAGAGATTGATACCACATTTAATAATATAATTTTTGGTGCAGCATTATACAATACATATACCAATCATCAATTTTGGTGGAGTTTTGATGCGAAATCAGCCTTGTCTGGGTATAACAAAAGTGATTATCATGTATTTTTATCAATAAAAAAAGGGCTATTCGATAGTATAGTTTTTGTAACGTTTAATCTCAACTCAAGGAATTATACACCTGATTTTATTTACAATAGATATTCTTCCAATCATTTTAGGTGGAATAATCGTTTTCAGAAAATAATAGAAAATGGTGCTGATCTATTATTTTCTATAGAAAAATATAAAACAAAACTTGGTATACATTATAGAGAATTTTCTAACCCAGTTTATTTTGATAATTATGCTGTATCAAGACAATTCCAAGGAACCGTTCCAGTTTTTTCTGCAGATTTAAGAAAAGATTTTAGTTTTTTTAATTGGCATCTGAATAATACAATCCAGTACCAGTATGTGCCGGATTCTTCAATTATCCGATTGCCTAATTTAGTTCTCGAAAACGCATTGTTTTATGAAAATAGTTTATTAAAGAAGGCACTAAAAATTCAAATTGGCGTTTCGTTATTTTTTCTAAGTGAATATTTTTCAAATGCTTACATGCCTGCTACCGCTCAGTTTTATTTACAGGATGATAAAAAATACGGTAATTACCCGTTTATTGATTTTTTCATAAATGCTAAAATTAAATCTGCACGAATATTTTTTAAAATAGACCATTTGAATAGTGGTTGGATGGGAAATGGATATCAAATAACGCCTGATTATCCAATGAACGACAGAGCATTTAAATTAGGTATATCCTGGCAGTTTGATGATTAGATTTAATTTATAAAATCGTAACTATAAGAAATAGCTATTAAAATTAAATTATGTTTTTTGTTTTTTCTTTTTTGCAGCAGGAAATAAAATATTGTTTAATATCAAACGATATCCGGGTGAATTTGGATGAATCGAAAGATCCGTTGGTGGATCTTCTACACGATGTTCGTAGTCTTCGGGATCATGTCCGCTGAAAAAAGTGAATGTTCCTTTGCCGTATGATCCATGAATATATCGAGCTTCGTTTGCTGCTTTGTTTTCTCCTAAAATCAATATATTTGGCTTTATGAATGTTTTATCAAATCCAACAGTTTGTCCCCAAAAGCCTTTAATTATTTGTTCGTGATTTTGGCAAAGCATTGTTGGCACAACATCCCATTTTGCCGAGTATTCAAAAAGTGTGAACAGATCATTTGTTTTACTTATACCATATTTTTGTTTTCGAGTATTATAAGTATCAATATTTGATTTAGCGTATTCGTTGGGATTTGTACTTAAAGTAAAGTTTGTAAAAGCAAATGTTTTAGAATAATCAAGTTTTTGATTGTAGTTCGGAGTTGTTCCATCTCCATCAAACATTGATTCACATATGTCTAGCCCATCTGCTGCCAAAGCGATATCATAGCTATCAGGAGCAGAGCACATTGAAAAAAGGAATCCCCCCCCAGATGTAAAGTCACGAATTTTTTTAGCAACAGCTAATTTCATTTCAGAAACTTTATTAAATCCTAATGTTCTCGCACTATTTTCTAAGTTTCGTTGTTGCTCCTGATACCACGAAGCATTTTTATATCCAAACCAAAACCTACCATATTGACCTGTGAAATCTTCGTGATGAAGATGAAGCCAATCGTAAGTTAGTAATTTTTCTTTTATGATTTCTTCATCATAAATGATGTCGTATGGGATTTCAGCATATGTGAGAACAAGTGTTACAGCATCGTCCCAAGGTTGTTTCATTTTTGGTGAATAAACGGCTACTTTGGGAGCTTTTTCAAGTTTAACATCCTCCATATTAACTTCAGGGTTAGCAATTTCACTAAGTATGGATGTTGATTTTGAATCGGCAATAACTTCGAATGAAACCCCCCGGACATTACATTCATTCTCAATTTCTTTAGCATCTTTAATCATAAAACTTCCACCACGGTAATTCAATAGCCAATGAACTTCCATGTCTTGTTTAAGAACCCAATATGCAACACCATATGCCTTGAGGTGATCTTTTTGTCCTAAGTCCATCGGTATAAGAATGAAGGATGCTTTGGCAAGGGTGACTAATAATAGTAAGGTTATAGTAAAATTAATTCGTTTCATTTTCGATTATTAAAATACGTGATCTTCCTCTATATCATTCATTTTTGATCCACGAATAACAGAATTAGATTGCGCATCAAAGTCGGTAGCCGGTGATAATCTGGATGTTGTACCAGCATAATCAAGGTTTTGATCCAGCATATCTAAATCAGTGAATTTAGTAAATTGACCAATATATCTTGTCTTAGCAGAGTCTACAGGACCATTACGATGTTTTGCAATAATCAATTCTGCTACTCCGAGAGTAGAAGCGCCATTTTCATCCTCGGTAATATTATAATATTCTGGGCGGTGAATAAACATAACCATATCAGCATCTTGCTCAATCGCACCGGACTCACGTAAATCAGATAGTTGAGGGCGTTTATCTCCACCACGTGTTTCTACTGCACGACTCAACTGTGATAGAGCAATTACAGGGATTTCTAATTCCTTTGCTAATCCTTTAAGAGATCTCGATATCGTTGCAATTTCTTGTTCTCTATTTCCTTTTCCTTCCCCACCAGCAGTCATCAATTGTAAATAATCAACAATAAGTAATTCTATTTTATGCTGTTCTTTCAATCGTCTAGCTTTTGCTCTTAATTCAAAAATAGACAAGCTCGGAGTGTCATCGATAAATAATGGTGCATTAGAAAGTTTTCTAATTTTATCGTTTAGTTGTTGGAATTCATAATCTTCAAGATTTCCTTTTTTTAATTTTTCTGAAGAGAGCTCAGATTCGCTTGCAATTAAACGAGTAACAAGTTGAAGCGAAGACATCTCCAAAGAAAAAACGGCCACGGGTTTGTCGAAATCAACAGCAGCATTTCTTGCAACGGTTAATACTAATGCAGTTTTCCCCATCGCTGGTCGAGCTGCTATAATTACTAAGTCAGACTTTTGCCAACCGGAAGTTAGGCGGTCTAGTGAAGTTAATCCGGAAGGCACTCCTGAAAAATTTCCTTTATTATTTTTAGTTATTTCAATTTGATCTATTGCTTTCCGAATGAGCGTACTCATTTTATCGTAATTCCTTTTTATGTTACCTTCAACAATTGAAAAAAGATTTTTTTCCGCATTATCTAAAAGATCAAAAACATCGGATCCATCTTCATAGGCATCGTTAATTGTCTTAGTTGATATACGTATTAATTCACGCTGAATAAATTTTTGAGCTACAATACGTGCATGATATTCTGCATTTGCAGCAGATGCAACACGGTTTGTCAATTGGGTAATATAATAAGCTCCCCCAACAAGATCTAGTTCTCCTGTTTTTTTTAATTCTTGAGTAACTGTAAGAATATCTACCGGTTCGGAGCGAGTGAAAAGTTGTTCAATTGCATGAAAGATCCGAGAATGTGCATCCTTATAAAAACTTTGGGGTTTTAAAATATCTATGACATTCGTCAAAGCATCTTTTTCCAGCATTAATGCTCCTAAAACAGCCTCTTCTAATTCAACGGCTTGTGGAGGCATTTTTCCAATGTCCATTAATTGTTGGTTTGTTGTAGTTTTGCTAACTCTTCTTCTGGAGTTTATATCGTTTTTTGTAGTAAAATCAGTCATAATACAAATTTACCAAAATTTGAAGGATGTATAATAAAAAAATATTTTTAAACATGCCTTAAACATCTTATTAACAATAATTAGGAGGTGATATTGTTAGTTTTGTTGTAATTGTTTAACTTTATGGCATGTCGAGTGTGAACAAAATATCTTTTCTCATTATTTTTTTATTGTTAATCGGACTGTTCTCCTGTAAAAAAGAGAAAGATGGAAGGGGTCCGTTAATTTCAATTAACAACCCAATAATAAATCAGTCTTTTAATGTATTTGATTACATTTTGGTAAATGCATCGGTTTCAGATGAGACCCAATTAACATCTGTTTCTGTATGTTTAATGGATGCAAATCAAAGTTACGCTCATATTTCTGTTCCAGTTGCTGTTTCTTCACCTTCTATGACTTTTAATCTGCAATATCTTTTAGATAATATCCATTTGGAGACGGGAATATATTATATCAAAATTTCAGCAACAGACGGAGAAAATAATTCCAATGTGTTTCAGAAAATCTATCTTATAGAAACACCAAAGCAGTTGAAAAAAATATTTTTGCTGAGTAAAATTACGAGTTCACAAACAAATTTGTCAAGTATAGATAGTACTTTTTCCTCGATAATTCCTTTTCATAGTTTCTCCGGAGATCATCTTTCTTCTTCTATCAGCAGTTATTACCAACAAGCGTTTATATGCGGGAATTTTTCTGGAAATTTTACAGGTCACACCTTGCTTTATAATAGTCCTAAATTTACTGTTGCACCCATAATCTCTACGAATCCTTATTTTACGGGTTACTTTAATACCGATAGGTACAGTTATGTTTGCCGCTATGCTGGAAGTATTTTCGGGTATGATTATTCAGGTTCTGTATTTTATTCTGCGAATGCTATTGCGGGATATTATGCTAAAAGTATCTGTTTTAATGAAGGTTATTTGATTGCGGAAGAAAAGGAAATCTTCTCAACAACTAAAAAATTAGTAACCTATTTTCCCAATGGTAGTCAAGAGAAAAGTTGTATCATGACGCAGGATGTTGTTGAATTTTGCGAAAAAAATAGTTCAAATGTATTTGTTTTTGGTAATATTGGCGGACAAGCGACCATTCAATTGTTTGACCGGATAAATAATAATTTATGGAGTCCTTACCCTTTCCCCTTAGCTTCCGGAAGTTTATCGTGTGTATTACAACTTGATTCGGATACTTATTTATTAGGTCATTCAAACGGAATCATCTACAAGTATCAATATTCTATCAATAGTGTTACTTCATACCTGAGTGGTTATACTGCCTTGAAAATGAAATTAGATAGAGTGAACAATCGATTGTATGTTGTGGAAGCGAATCGGGTTAGTTCATTTGATTATTCAAGCCTTGCCTTAGTAAACAGTATAAATAGCACCGAAACTATTTTAGATCTACATTTCTTATACAATCGCTAACTTTTCCAATCGCTCCTTGTAGTCATATTGAAGGTCTTCGTGTAATTTTGAATAAGCCGTTTTGATTTTATCAATTTCTCTGTAATAGATATTACTGATAATTTTACTTGCATCTAAATTAATACGAGATGCTCTTACTTTATTACAAAAATAAATCCGTAGATCAAGTTCTGTTTCCTTTTTACTCGAATTTTTTATGAATTTACTTAGATTTCTCACCACTTTTTGAAGCCCCTTTTTTGTCGTATAGGTTGATTTTCTGTTGATCTCATCAAAGAGAACATTGATTTCCATTGTCACTTTTTCGAGGTATTCTTTCTCGTCATTTACATCAAACAATAAATAGGACAGCAACTCTTTATTCTCTTTTTTGTGTTTGGCTAACCGGATACATAATTCAAGTAATTCTTTTTGATCAAAACTTTTAAGTTCTTTTTGAATTTCATGTATGGAATGAGCTTTCATAGTTTGTATATTTCTTTTTGTTTCATATAAAAATACACAATATTTGATTGTTTCAGGAATCAGTTACCGACTTTGTATTCAATTTATGACAATCATTAGCTGAAATATCCTTTGAATTATTTTTCGTCTCTTTCAATATATAATGGTGTTTGGTGCAACATTGTTTAATGAAGCAGAAGCTTATGGGCAAGGCATTAAAGGTGAAATGAAAGTTAAAATGGTATTAAAAGAATCAGGAATACCACTTGAAGAAGAAAAAGAAAGCGCTAATGATGTGGTTATGCAAATCAAACAAATTGGTTGCGGATCAAAAATTGTTGGAGATAGTGAACTGTTTGCATTTGGACAAGCAATTGTTACTGAACCAATAAAGATCATGGGGGAGTTTAATGTGATTGGAGAAGTAGTGAAAAGAATAAATTGCAATGGTAAAGAATTAATTCTTGAAAAAGGAGCTATGAAAGCCGGTATTTATTTTTTACAAATTGTTGATAAGAATAAAACTATAATTAATAAAAAAATTATTATTCAATAATTTTATATCCTGTTTTTACTTCCATTTCCCGACTTAATTATATTCGTTCATATAAAAAAAATAACAGCTCCGTAATAATCTTGCGGAGCTGTCTACTATCTATAATCTCATATCTATTTACTCCCCACCCGGCTTAACCGCGATTTTACTCTCCACCAACCTTCACAACCTCCACCCACTTTCCGGGCTTCCGTGAATTAATTGTATTGTCATACATCGCTTCACAATAAATTGTCGGTAAATAATACCTTCCAACATACGCAGCATTCAATACAATGCGGAAGATACTTGTTTTATAAGGAGAAATATTGAAGTAGGTATACACCCTGTCGTCACGAATATCCTGGTAAGTAGGATAATCACTCTTGATAATACTTTCTGCATCATCCATTCTCGTATTGTGAATTTCCCAACCACTTGGGAAGATCTGCGACAATGCCATCTGTAAATATTCACCACGTGTTCCTGGGTTTGTGATTTGAATTTCTGCAATAAAATCGGTTCCTTGTTCCAGTTTACTTACATCAATTGATGATCCTTTCATATTGGTGTAATTGATATTTACTTTCAGGTCGTTATCAACTTCTGTTTGGTCCCCTGTTTCAGGAATTCCTTCTAAGATCACCCGAGCGAATAAAATTCCTGTACCGTTATTGGTAACCGAAATATTTCCTGGGTTTGCACCTTTCAATAGCATGTCAATTTGTTTAACAGGTAATTTGGTATTGAGTGCAATAGGAGGATTGTTGTTGATCTTTACATTATATTTCATTTCTTTGCTCGCACCTCCAGCTGTTGCAAATTTTGATACTGCGATCAAACAATACGATGTCGTTTGGGTACTCATCCAGTAACCACTGCTTAATGCTTTGGAAACAGATTTTACAACAGGTGCCGCTTTTACTTTTTCGTTTAACAGTGTTAATGTTTCCAGAATCATTGCTTCGTCTCGGTCATTTGAACCATAGCTATAGCCCATTTCACGGTAAGGCGTTATAGTATATGGTAATCCAGTAATTAGTTTTTTTGCAACTTCTGGTTGTCCTGCTTTTGCGTATGCTGCAGCTAATCTCCATTTTGCAGCAGCTGAAAGTTTTTTATATTCTTTCAGTCTGTTCATGGCACCTAGCTCTGGCGACTTTGCTAATGCGAGTGTATACAAACGGTATGCTTGATCCAGATCATAGTTGTAAGAATAATACTCATGATTTGTTGATCGAGGAGTCCAAGAATTTGCTTGTTTACTTTGGTATCGCTTCCACTTATCAATTAAACCAATAGGAAGAGTATAGCCTTTTGCTTCGGCTTCTAACAAGAAATGTCCGGCATAACTAGTTCCCCAATAATCAGCATCGTATAGTCCAGCCCAATAGCTCATACCGCCATTTGCTGTCTGAAATAATTTCAAGCGTTCGATGCCTGCTTTGATATTTTTATCAATCACTGTTTTAAAATCACTGTTGAGTTCCATGATATCCGACAAGAACAATTGCGGAAAAACGGAAGAAGTTGTTTGTTCAATACATCCATGCGGATATTCAATTAAATATTTCAGTCGTTCACCCAAATTAATAGCAGGAATGCTCGACAATTCAAGTATTCCTTTATTAGTTCCTATCATGCCCGAAGGTGTAAATGGGCTGTCCCATGTTTTTCCTGCTTCAACAATTGTTTCAATCACGTTTACCACTTTCGGATTTGGATTACGCACATCGATTTCGATATCGTATACTGCTTTTTCTGAACCACTAGTTGCAACAATTTTTACTTTACCTATACCAAGTTTTGCTTTTACTTTTAATTTAAAATTTACAACTTCGTCACCAATCTCTGAAAAAGTTATTGATTTAGATATTCCATCAACAGCTGAAAACATATTATTAGTTTGAATTTCCACCTTAACATTTTTCACTTGTTTTTCCATTGCAAAAACAGAAACGGGAAGATCCACCTCTTCACCCGGACCAACCACACGAGGCAATGTTCCAAGGATCATTAAGGGATCTCTAACGGGTGTAGTTTTTTCGGAAGAGCCATAGGCGCCATTGTATCCGGCAATTACCATCGTTCTTACCGAACCGACATATTGCGGCATTATAAATTCATGTGTTGCCCTTTGTCCTTTTTTAAGAAAAAACGGCCCCATAAATTTCACCATCGGTTTAAAGCGGTTTGCTTTTTTTCCACCTTTATTGTTGATATCACCATCCCCACCAATGGCTAGAATTCGCGACAGTTCAGCTCCGTATGCTCCCATTACTAAGTCGAAGAGATCCCAGGTTTTTACGCCCAATGCTTCTCGTGCATAAAATGCGCTCCAGGGATCTGGTGTTTTAAAACGCGTAAGATCTAATAATCCTTCATCCACTATAGCAATAGTATAGGTCATCTCTTTTCCATCTTTTTCTGAAACCGTTAGTGACGATTTCTTTTCAGGTTTCCAAACTTCAGGTGTTTTTATAACTGGGGTTAGATGTGTTGTCGGATCTTCTATTGAAATAGGCACAACCCCATATAACCTGATTGGTAAGTCGTTGATCGTTTGTGCATGAGGTTGAATAAGGGTAACATTCACATATACATTTGGAGTCATGTCGGGTGTTACTTTAAACATAAAATTTGTTTCACCTTTTTTTGTTGCTGCCCAAAAAGCTTTGATTACTTTCGAGCCACTTTCAATACTTATTAATGCACGACCTTCACCACTGGAAGGAATCGTTAATTTTACATCTTCATTTACATTGTATTGTTTTTTATCTGTACTGAAGGAAAGAAGTGTAGCACCTTCGTTTCCCTTAGGAGATTCGCCAATCCAAGCCGGCCAGTCTATATAAACGGTTTGTCCTGTTCGATGACCGCTTTCTTCATCGGTTACACAAACATAAAAACGTCCCCAATCAGGACGGTTAATACGCAACGTAAATTGTCCTTTCCCATTAACTGTCGAGATCACTTGATCTTGAATTGGCTGTTTGTATTCGTTGCCAACATAATTTGCAAGATCGCCATCGAAAGAATCCCACCACCATCTCCATCCTACTTTATACACTTGTACTTTCAATCTACTTTTTGAAACCGGTTTGCCATCGCTATTGACTGTAACAATTTTTACAATGTGATTGGTATCCGTCGCTAACATTCCTGAGAATTTATTTCCTTCAGGTACTTTCATTCCAACATATGTTTCATAAGGAGAATAAGGTAATGAAAATTGATCGACACTGAATGCGCCTCCTTTTTCGAAAACACGCAATTTGAAATTGGCTCGGAGCATTCCCGGTGCAGCATTGTTCACTGTTAAGTTTGGTTTCACAATTGCTTTGCCGTTCGCATCGGTATTACCATCAAATATTGTTTGTGCTTCGGAAGTAAAATTTCTTGCCCCATCATCAAAATTATAATCCTCAAATTTTTTAAAAGTAGTATTTGTTTCAGTTAAAGTTACTTCCACTTTCGAATTGAGGTCCTTTGCTATGGCTCCCATCAGCCATTTTACTTCAAGCGTTCCGTTATCTTCTTTGTGAGCAACAGACAGTTGATCACCAGGAAAGCTTAATTTAATTTTCAAACGATTCGGCATAATCGTTTCGATTTTAATGTTTTTTGTGAACCATGCGCCACCTACTTTAATTCTTGCCGTCCAGTTGCCTGTAGGAGAATTTTTTTCAGTAGTAGTTGTAAAATTATAGAATCCGTTTAATCCGATAGTCTTTATGATTTTTTTGAAAACTTGTCCTTGCGGATTTACTAATTCAAATTGTACAGGATGATTTTTAGGAAGCGTCTTTTGTTTGTCTTCTAAAATAAATGATAGAAATAAGGTATCACCTGGACGCCAAACGCCCCTTTCACCATAAATAAATCCTTTTAATCCTTTTTGAACTTCTTCACCTGAAACATCAAATGCACTTAATGATAAAGAAGAGCCATCATCTAATTTTAAATATCCACGTTGTAAACCACTTTTTACAAGCATTAAGAATGGTTTCTTTTTGAAGCTTGCTTCACACATGCCGTCCGCATTTGTCTTCAATGTTTTTAAAAGCTGCAACTGATAATCCAGTAATTCAACAGTAGCATTCGGTATAGGCTTTGTTGTTACTAAATTAGTAACAACAAAATGCATCGAACCATCCGTTCCTCGTTTTGCTATCAGACCCAAATCGGAAGCAAGAATATTTCTGCTTACTTCTTTTCTTCTGTAATAGGAACTTTTGCAAGGATTATCACGATCGTCATAATCATAGTCGTAATATTCATAATCATCATAGTAGTAATCGCCATAATAATCCCATTCGTGCTCATCATCTTCATCTGTTCCATCATTTACTTCTTGCATGCCATCTTCTGAAGCATCAGGTTCAGCGCTGTCACATTTATAAGTAGAATATTCTTTTTTGAATGAGATGATAACTTTGTAGATCGCACCCGGTTCCGCTTTTATCAATTGAGCAAGGTCGAATGAATAATTATTCCATTTGCCCAGGTCCATTACACTTTTTTGCGTCAGCTGAATTGTTTTCTTAAGAACCACTTTCCCAACACGTCTTAGTTCACGGTTGCCTTCTAAATTATTTATTTGCAAGAACTGAGGGATGTTTTTTTCGTAGATCTGTAAGATTTTTACATCAACGGCCTTTAAACTTACTGCTTTGAAAGGAAAGATCAAGCCATTAGAATTAGGAAGGATCACCCCTTTGCCAATCAGTTCAACGCCCGGTTTGATTTCTTCAAACATCACTTCCATCACATAGCGCTCTTTTAATGGCAGTCCCAAAATATTTTTCACTCCCAGTTCGGCAGCAATGGTGCGTGGTCCAGATTGACGTATTTGCGGGTATATACGGATCTCATTGTCTTCAATGATATATTTTAATGCAGATCCACCGGATAACGTAACGAGCCCATCGAGTATTTGTGTTTCGGAGATCGGATCCGAAAATTGAAGCACAGCATATTGCTCGGGACTTTGAATTACTTTAACGTCCACCACTTTAAAATCACCGAGCGCTGGAATATCAATTACTTTTTTGCCTTTCAGGTCTAAACCCAAAGCTTCGCCGTCCCATGTTAATTCTACTGTTCCAGCTTTTTCGCTGCGTTGAATCCCTTCAACGGTGAAGCGGGAAATTGTTCTGCTTCCTTCATGGATCCATGTGATTGCAAGATTTTTTCCATTTTGAGAAACAGTAATTATTTTTTCTATTGCCTGAGGATTTGCTACATCAGCAGTAGAAAGTGTACCATCTAAACGTTGTGTGCGCAATGTTTTTTTATCGGTGGTTGTCATTCTATCAACAAACACTTCGTAGGATTGCTGCATGGTTTGAAAGTCGAATTCGAAGGTTTCAAAATCAGATGGAACATCTAAAATGTTTGAAAGAAAAAATGCCGCTTCATAATGTGTTCCTGAAGGCAAGGGCTGTTCAGGTCGAAACTCAATCGTTCTGCTATCTAACCAAACAGCAGTTCCTTTGATAGAAGGAGAAAAGTCAAACAGCTTTTTATCAATCGCTTTACCAATTTCAATCGGTGTTTCAATCTCGTTGCTCAGTAAGATCCTGATGGTAGACTTTTTAGAAATAATTCCTGATGTGTATGCATTGATGTATGCCCCAAATGCTGGATTGGAGGCGTGATCAGCTGAAGATGATTTCATTTTGCTGAATACAGTTAAGCAAAGCATAGCAGCCACAACAAGTCCTGCGATGAGCACTAATAGTCGTTTTGACATTTTTTAGGAAATTTTTTTGGTTAGATTATTGGTGTGATGGTTTCGTGATGTAAATGTATAGCAAAAAAACATTCTGTTATAAATTGTTAAATAATATTTATTTATAGCAACTAAGAAGAGGTCGGAGCGTTATAGAATCGTAAATTGGCTGCTGGAAAAGTATATGCTGATTCTTTTAAAAAACTAGAAGTTATCGATCATGGAATAAAAAGTTGACCCGATATTTTTTGTTTAAATCTTTACTACAACTGTAACTTATAATTAAACCTGAAAACAACAGTTTGCCAAAAAACGTGTAAGCTAATAAGAAATTCTTAATTTCGTAAAAATCGTTATCTCAAAAAAGTATGTTAAAATCCAAAAAAACACTATTCCTATTGCCTGCAATTGCTATTGCACTGATTTCTGCAACTTACATTGTTAAATCTGAAAAAGAGGAAGCAATTGATCAGATGCTTATTCAAAACTTGAACAGTGTTCATTATTCTCCTCAGGCAATTAATGATTCATTTTCTGAAAAGGTATTTAAGCTTTATTTGCAACGTTTGGACTACAACAAGAAGTTTTTGGTGCAATCGGATGTAGAAGAGTTGAAAAAGTTCAACAAGTTGATTGATGATGATATCAATAAAGCAACGTTTACTTTTTTTAATAAATCGTTCGAGCTTATTAACAGCAGAGTATCTGAGGCAAAAGGATACTATACCGAAATATTATCGAAACCTTTTGAATTCACAACAGAAGAATCTATTCAGTTAGATGCAGAAAAAATTGATTATGCAAAAGATAAGAAGGCATTAAAAGAAGAGTGGAGAAAATCATTGAAATATCAAACGCTTTCACGGATGGTTGAAATGATGGATAATCAGGAAAAGGCAAAGGAGAAAAGTGATACTGTAACGTTAAAATCTAGAGAAGAGCTTGAAGTTGATGCGCGTAAAAAGATTTTAAAAAGCAATGATGATTATTTTAAACGTTTAAACGATTTTGATCGCAATGACAGGATTGCTATTTATTTCAATTCCATTGCAGGAATCTATGATCCGCATACCGAGTTTTTTGCTCCGAAGGATAAAGCAAATTTTGATATCGGTATGACCGGGCAATTAGAAGGTATCGGTGCTCAACTTCAGGAAAAAGATGGATATATAAAAGTTAGCAGTATTGTTCCTGGAAGTGCTTCGTATAAGCAAGCACAATTAAAAGCGGGAGACTTGATATTGAAAGTTGCTCAAGGAGTTGAAGAGCCTGTAGATGTTGTAGACATGAGATTGGATGATGTCGTTCTTTTAGTGCGAGGCAAAAAAGGTACGGTAGTCCGCTTGACTGTTAAGAAACCGGATGGAGGTTTGGTGATTATTCCAATCATTAGAGATATTGTTGTGATAGAAGATACCTATGCCCAGTCAGTAATATTAAAAGGGAAGAAAAATATTGGTTACATTAAATTGCCTTCTTTCTACGCTGATTTTAATGGAACGAATGGTGGCCGCAGTTGTTCGAAAGACATTAAAAAAGAATTGATAAAACTGAAACAAGAAAATGTTGACGGAATTATTTTAGATCTTCGATACAATGGAGGCGGATCATTGCCTGATGTAGTAGACATGGCGGGGTTATTTATTGGGAAAGGACCCGTATGTCAGGTGAAGCAAAAATCTGCACCAGCCCAGATTCTAGAAGACAGAGATCCAGGAATTGTATATGACGGACCTTTAACCGTTATGATTAATGCGAATTCTGCTTCGGCTTCCGAGATCTTGGCTGCTGCTATTCAGGATTACAATAGAGGATTAATTGTAGGTACATCTCCTTCGTCATTTGGTAAAGGAACCGTACAGCGTTTTTATGATTTGGATGATTATTTACCTCCTGCATATTCAAATTTGAAACCATTGGGTTCGGTGAAAATTACTACACAAAAATTTTATCGTATCAATGGTGGCGCCACACAATTAAAGGGTGTTATTCCTGATATTGTATTGCCGGATCCTTATTATTTATTGGATCAGGGAGAGAAAGAACAAGATTATCCGATGGCCTGGGATGAAATTACACCGGCAAAATACGAAACTTTAAAACCTACTTATTCGGTTAATCAAATAAAAGCGAACAGTGCAGAACGCGTAAAAAATAGTTCAGGTTTTACACTTTTGAATGAGGCTGCGAAACGTTTGAAAAAGCAAAAAGAGGATACAATGGTATCATTAAACTTTGATAAATATGTTGCAGAACAAAAAACATTCAAAGAGGAAGCAAAAAAAATGGAATCATTGGATAAAGAGATCGAAGGAGGTGTGGAAGTATTTGCTTTAAAAGCAGATGCTTTTCCTGAGAGCGATACCGTCAAATTGAACAAGCATAAAGACTGGTTCAAGACAATTAAGAAAGACATCTATTTAAATGAAACAGTATTGATCATGAATGAAATGAATAATGGTGTTTCGATGAAGAAATAATTTGGAATTGAGTTTATTGGAAAATTTGTAATTTTTTTGATTTGATTAAATGAATAGCCCTTTCGGAAACGGAGGGGCTATTCATTTTTATTCTTTGCCTTCCCAATTTTTTTCATTAAGTGAAACCGTTTAATATCACAATAACACTTCTCGATACATTCTTCCTTTTATCTGAATTACTCGTTGTGACAGTGGATTTGTCAATTCAATTAGCAGAAGGGAGTGGAGTGTGTCGAGAACACTTCTAGCGGTATGAGCTTATACTGGATGTTGGCTATTTTACCAAGTCACCATTCTTATATAGTTGAGTAGTCGTCACTTTTCCTTTCTCATCATACCAGATCCAAGTGCCTTCTTTTTGTCCATTTTCTGAATAAGTTCCTTCATAATTGATGTTGCCATTTTCATAGAAACCTTTCCATTTCCCTGTATTAATCATTCCATCGGCAATTCCACCTTCGCTATGTTTTTTGCCGTTTTTATGAAAATGCGTTGATTTACCTGAAATAAAGTTGATGTCCGATTCTAGTTGTCCGTTTTCATACCAAACTTTCCAATTGCCTATCATACTTCCTTTGTTGTAATTTTCTTCGGAGCGGATTGTACCGTTTTCAAACCAATTAGTCCATTTACCATCTTTGATCACATTTACTGCCTGACGTGCCTGTGTTTCTTTGGTAGAAGAAGCATCCACAGAATTTCCAAGAATGCTACCTTCACTTTTTTTGTTGCCATTGGGCCAGTTTTCAGATTTTTTTTCTTGTGCATTTGCTGAAATAAGCAACGCTATTGCGGATAATGTAAGTAGGATCTTTTTCATTTTTTTCGTTTTATGTTATGTATACAAAGATATTTCAATAATTTTGCTAGGCAAACAATAAGTAAATATTCTTAAGCACATTAAGCCAAAATATAAAGTTTAGATGCTTTATCGGTTTTAAAGGTTGCATTAATACTTAAGAATTATTATTAATTTTTATTTTCAATTGTTTCGCTGAAACAAATAACAAACTAAGTTGTCTTAGAGTCTAAAAAATAATTAACACCCCTAACTAATATGAATTTATCAATCAAAAACCTCTCAAAAACATACTCTAATGGCCTGAAGGCATTGAATAATATTAATATCGAAATCGGAAGCGGGATGTTCGGATTGCTTGGTCCGAATGGAGCCGGCAAATCGTCATTGATGAGGACGATTGCAACATTGCAGGAAGCCGACAGTGGAACAATCATGCTTGGTGATATGGATGTGTTAAACCAAAAAGAAGAAGTACGAAAAGTATTGGGTTATCTGCCACAGGATTTTGGTTTTTATCCGAAAGTATCCGCATGGGATATGCTGAATCATTTTGCAATTTTGAAAGGAATCAATAATCTCAAAGAAAGAAAAGAAATTTGCGAAGCGTTGTTGAATCAAACGAATTTATTTGACGCACGAAAAAGAAATATTGGAGATTATTCCGGAGGTATGCGTCAACGGTTTGGAATTGCTCAGGCGCTTTTAGGCAATCCCCAGTTGGTAATTGTCGATGAGCCTACAGCAGGATTAGATCCGATGGAAAGGAATCGTTTTCATAATTTATTGAGTGAGATCGGAGAGAATATTATCGTGATCTTATCAACTCACATTGTTGAAGACGTTAGGAATTTGTGCTCTAATATGGCAATAATGAATCAGGGAACGGTATTGCTTTACGGAAAACCAAATCAGGCGATAGAAGATATGAAAGAGCATATTTGGATGAAGCAGATCGATAAAGAACAATTAACGGAACATAAAAAAGCACACCGCGTAATTTCAACTAAAGTGGTGGAAGGGATGATTCAGATTCATGTACATAGTAAAACACAGCCGGATAGCTCCTTTGCTCCATTGTTAGCAGATCTAGAAGATGTTTATTTTGCGACAATCACCAGTTAGAAATATCAAACTGTAATTTCAAATTAGTTTCATTAATAATACTGTGAATGAATACTCATTTTTAAATCAATTAAAATGTTCAAACAACTATTTCTTTTCGAATTAAAACTTTGGCTGAAAAAGCCGGCTACTTATATTTTCTTTTTTGTATTCTTCGCTCTTTCGCTAATGTTAACAGCCGTGATGGGTGGGTTAATTGGTACTTCACCGGATACCAATTTGATAATCAATTCCGCAAAAGCGATTGCAGAAATATTGAACGGAATAAACACCGATCTGATCGGTATCATTATTCTGATAACGATTATCGCGCCGGCTGTTTATAAAGATTTTCAGTATAATATGCATCCTCTTTTATTTACTAATCCGATCACAAAATTCGGATATTTGTTCGGACGATTTTTTGCCTCTTTTCTGATTGCATTGTTTGTGATTTCTGGATCTGCAGCAGGTCATTTATTCGCATGCACTTTACCGGGGATAGAAGCAGAACGCTTGGGCGGATTTCACCTGCTGAATTACATTCAGCCTGTTATAGTTTTTGTGATTCCCAATACTTTATTAGTTGGCGCTATTTTCTTTTCGGTTGTTACTTTTTCCCGTAATATGATCTCAGCATACGTCGGAGCAATTATTCTGATCGTATTAAAAGGTATATCACCCATTTTACTGGCAGATATTGAAAATCAGGAAATCTCTGCAATGCTTGATCCTTTTGGTGATCAGGCATTCAGCAATGCAACCAAATATTGGTCGGCTGAGGAACAAAATCTTTTATCGATCCCGGTCAGCGGCACCTTACTTTATAACAGATTAATGTGGCTTGCCATCGCTTTAGGTATAAGTGCATTGACGTTTTATCGTTTTCAGTTTTCCCAGTTTAATAATCCGGTTGGATTTTCTTTTTTCAGAAGAAAAAAGCAGGAAATAAAATCGATCGCTTCTGTGCCATTACTTTCATTATCAGATCTGCCGAAAGTAACACAGGTATTTAACTTTAAATTTAGTTTATATCAGATCTGGTTTCTCGCAAAGTTTGAATATTTGAAAGTGATTAAAACCATATTCTTTTTAATCATTGCATTGCTGTGTGTACTTGTTTTAACATTGGTTTCGCCTGTTTCTGCTGCTATTTATGGTACGCCAACGCTAATGGTCACCTATCAGGTACTCCAAATAAGTGGCATTATTTTTATGATTTTTGCACCTATCCTGATTGTTTTTTATTCAGGTATTGTTGTGTGGCGTGAAAAGGATGCGAAGGTCGATGAATTGGTTGGCGCAGCGCCTATTTCTTCATGGACTTCTTTTTTATCGAAGCTGATTGGATTGATTCTGATGCAAATTACATTGCTTCTGATAATTATGTTTACTGGAATATGTATTCAACTATACAACGAATTTTATAATATAGAAGTGATGTTGTACATGAAAGATTTGTTTGGATTCAAATTAATAGGATTGATTTTACTTTGTGTTTTATCGATGTCTATGCAAGTGATCTTCAATCAGAAATTTGTAGGTTATGTGATCTCCGCAATTTTGATTGTAGTGCTTCCAATTTTATCCAGCAGTATGGGATGGAGCAATGGTTTGTATCAGTTTAATAGTAGTGGTCCTCGACTTGTATATTCTGATATGAATGGTTTCGGTCATCAGTTGTTTTCATTTATTATTTTTAAATCATACTGGATAAGCTTTTCGATGATATTAATCATCATTTCTAATTTGATGTGGATACGAGGCAAAGAAAAAGCATTTAAGATTCGTCTTCGAATTGCTAAAAAATCATTTACAACGAAGGCAAAGATTGCTATGTCATTGAGTGTATTATCATTTTTGCTTTTTGGTTGTTTTATTTTTTACAATACCAATGTGTTGAATAAAAATAGTTCAGCAAAAGATCAGGAAAAAGCCCAAGCAGCATTTGAAAAAACATATAAACGTTTTTCAAAAACGCCACAGCCAAGGATTATTGCAGCAAATTGGAATGTTGACATTTACCCTAACAGAAGAGGCGTAAAAATGAGCGGTTATTATTTTATTAAAAATAAAACCCAAAAGCCTGTCGATAGTTTATTACTGAATCTGTATTCCGAAATAAATCTGATTTCAATAAACTTTCCTGCTGATCGTGGAGTAACACTTTACTTGGACGATAAGGAAAATGGTTTTAGAATCTATACCTTTTCCAAGGCCCTGCAACCCGGTGATTCTATAAAAGTTAAAATGAGTTTAGATTATTTTCCAAAAGGATTTAAAAGTTCGGATGCAGGAACTTCGATCGTATATAATGGCACTTTTTTCAATAGCTCTTTTTTACCAGGATTCGGCTATCCTGAAGCAGCTGAACTATCCGATGATTCGGATCGAAAAAAATATGGCTTAACCAAAAAGAAGCGAATGGCGGATGTGAATGATTCGCTTGCACGGATGAATAATTACATCTCAAGCGATTCGGATTGGATTGATTTTGAATGCACGATCAGTACTGTAAAAGATCAGATCGCAATTGCTCCCGGATACCTTTTAAAATCGTGGGAGAAAGACAATAGAAAATATTTTCATTACAAGATGGATTGTAAAATATTAAATTTTTATTCGTTTTTATCCGCTCGTTATGAAGTGAAGCGGGCTAAATGGAAAAACCCTTCTGCTCGCGGTAAAGATGTTGCCATCGAGATCTATTATAACAAAGGACATGAATATAACATTGATAAAATGATCAATGCGATAAAAAAATCGTTGGATTATTATTCAAAGAATTTT
>CANIFU010000049.1 GCA_947466965.1 Bacteroidota bacterium | reverse complement strand
TATTGCTTATTAAACTTTTTAACTGCTTTCCCGCTTCCAGTTGTGATCTCCATATAGTAAATTCCTTTTTCAAGATCAGTTACATTTAATTCCAAACGCGCTGTTCCTTCAACTTTGTTATCTACCAATAATTTACCTAAAACATCAAAAATCTTCACCGTATTTACTTTTTCATTATTCGAAGTTTCAATAACTAAACGATCAATAGCAGGATTAGGAAATACTGAAATACTATTTGCTAATGTTTCTTCAGTGATACCAGATAGACAAGCCTTGTAAGTTAATAAATATGAAGAGAAATACGCATCGAAACTTGCAGCATTGGCAATTGGGTACATATCCTGCTCTAATATTGTTTTACTAGGAGCAATTAAAATATACGTTGGAAAAGCAGACACGCCATAGGCGCTAACAACGGCATTGCCTCCCCCGTCGTTTCCACTTACAGTTGGGTAACCAGGGCTGCCTCCTAAATAGGTAGTTTCATAAGCAACGCACTCTGCATTTGTATTCCCTAAATCTATTGACATAAAATAAACATCTTGCGTATTGCACCCGTAATTTGTAAAGGTTTCTTTAAAATAAGGGCAAGTTACCTGACAAGGACCACAAGTTGTAAAGAAAAAATCGAGACAAACATACTTTCCGGAATTTAAAATTGTGAATAGATTGTGGCTGTTGCCATCAAGATCTGTCACTGTAAAATCAACTGCAGTTGTAAGTGAAGTTTGAGCTTTACTGAATGAAAGGCTTAAAAAAAAGAGGATAGAAAAGATGTAAATTTTTTTCATAGGGTTTCGTTTTAGGGTTAATAATAAATATAATAAAAAATGATCATCGTCCAGCGAATAAAAATCACTTAAACATATTAATCGATAATAAAAAAGGATGTATTATTTTCTGACAGGCCTTTTATCCTTCGAGAATCCTTGTTTTTTCTTTCCCGAAAACGGCTTCTTGATTTTTACATCAGGCGCATAAATAGGTCCGGTACCAATACTTTCCGGTAAGGCAATTTTATTTACAAGGGCCCCGATAAGTAGTTCGATCTGTTGAAATTTTTGCTGATCATATTCATTGATAAATGTGAGCGCTACTCCGGTTGAAGCCGCACGGGCAGTTCTGCCGATACGATGAATATAATCAGCAGGCTCTCCCGGCACGTCATAATTAATTACCAACCCAATATCTTCAATGTCTATGCCTCTTGAAAGAATGTCTGTTGCTACTAATATTTGCAACTTTTTACTCCTGAAGTTTCTTAATACTTCTTCTCTTTCAGGTTGATCTAAATCCGAGTGAATTGCCTTGGCTTTTAAGCCCGCTTTTATTAAGTCTCGCTCCAACTCTTTCACCTTAATTTTAGTAGAAACGAAAATGATTACACTGCTTAGATCTTTTCCTTCAAGTAAGGACTTTATCAACTTATTTTTCTGAGTATCGTAAACGAGATATGCCCCCTGAACAACACCTTCTGCAGGTTTAGCCAAAGAAATACTTATTTGTTCGGGCTCCTTTAAAAGTTTTGTAGCAAGTGTGCGAATTTTAGGAGCCATGGTGGCAGAGAACATCAATGTTTGACGATCTTTAGGCAAGTACGTTGTTATTTTAAGAATATCATCTACAAAACCCATATCTAACATTCTATCTGCTTCATCTAAAATTAGATGCTCCAAACTTTCCAACTTTACATAGCCCATATTCAAATGTGCCATTAGTCTACCCGGCGTAGCAATAATAACATTTGCTCCTTCTGTTAAAGCACGTCTTTCACGTTCAAAAACACTTCCATCACTTCCACCGTATATTGCAAGAGAGCTTACCGATGTAAAATAAGAAAAGCCTTGCAATGCTTGATCAATTTGCAAGGCCAATTCACGTGTAGGAACAATTATTAATGTATTGGTTTTATCTGTGGGATTTTTAGATAGTTTATCTAATATTGGGAGAACAAAAGCAGCCGTTTTTCCAGTTCCTGTTTGAGCACAACCGATAAGATCCTTTCCACTAAGAATAATTGGAATTGCTTGTGCCTGAATAGGTGTGGGAGTTTCAAACCCCATTGAATCAAGACCTTCTTGTAAGTTTGAATCAAAATTAAAATCGCTGAACTTCAAAATTTTTTTGTTTTAGTTGTCACGAAGGTACGCTATAATTTCGGTTTATAAAAGTTGATCCACCAGCAATGTTTTAAATACCAGCGAACATAAAAATAAGTAGTATACATCATATGGAGCTATGTATCGGAAATTTAAATTTTTTCTTATACATTCGTAAAACTAATAATAACGTTATGTTCAAATTAATTTTCAAATTATTAGGATGGAAAGTCACACATTTTCTATCAAATGACATTAAGCGATGTGTAATTATTGTTGCACCACACACCAGTAATTGGGATTTTATTTTTGGTATGGGGGCAGTAAAAGTGATGAAACTAAATCAACGCTTTGCGATAAAAAAGGAATGGATCCGATTTCCATTTAAAAGGCTTATGCTTGCATTAGGTGCATTACCGATAGATAGAAAAAAAGAAGATTTACACGAAAATAAAAGTTCGGTAGACGCTATTGCAGAACTTTTTGAAGGACGCAATGAACTGCGAATGATAATAACACCTGAAGGTACGCGTTCAAAAACTGAGAAATGGAAAAGTGGCTTTTACTATGTAGCACTTAAAGCAAATGTGCCTATTGCGTTGGCATTTATCAATTATGAAACAAAATCGTGTGGTATCGACAAGATCATTTATCCTAGTGGAGACTTCAAATCCGACATGAAAATAATTATGGATTTTTACAGAAACATTAAAGGCGGAAATCCCGAAAACTTTTCTCTGGATACTGAACTTAGTTCTTAAAAAAATAAATCCTATGCGCGCATTTTACAAATCATTTAAAAACAAAAATTGCTAAACAGATTGATAACAAACTAAAGAAACTATTTTTAAATCGGGTAGTGTGTTCTTTTAAAAAAGAGATTAAAAATATGCCAATATATTTACTAAATGGAGCTCTCGTAACATTCAAAATAAAAAACATTAATTATAGGAAACGCCCTGGTTTTAGTCGTTCATTTCTGATCGCTTATCCAAATTTTGTTGGGATTGTAAAAAACATGAATATCTTTACATAGTATGAGAAATTTAGTACAAACCATTTTTGGTATTCTGTTTTTTTCAAGTCGAGGTATCGCTCAACAAATTCCTGCGGTAGAAGAAAATATTCCTTTTTTGGTAACTTTTGGAAACGAAGGAGAAAAATCGTGGGGCGATGATGATTTTTCACAAACATACTTTTTTGTTATTCCAAAATTTCAGGTGCAACCAATTTACATTCGTTTATTTGATGCTGAAACAAGTGGTGAGTTTGACGAAAAAAAAGGAGACTTCGATACCAAAACAAAATTTTCTGTATACGGTGGTAAAGAATCATTTACTGCGAAAGATGTTCGTTTAAAAGATCCCGGGGGGAAGTATAAAAGTGGTAATTTACTATCAAGCAAAACGTTTATCAGTAGTGAAATATATGACGGCGAATGGTATACATTCGGACCCTTTAATCCATCGGAAGGAGAATTGGTTTCAGAATATGGAGGGTATATTTTTAAAGTTGTTGCAGAAGGAATTAAAGGAGATGACGGAAATCTTTATAAATATTTTTTAAGCTC
Source organism: Bacteroidota bacterium (assembly GCA_947466965.1). Lineage (GTDB taxonomy): Bacteria > Bacteroidota > Bacteroidia > 2-12-FULL-35-15 > 2-12-FULL-35-15 > 2-12-FULL-35-15. The sequence continues at coordinate 16,912 of CANIFU010000049.1, read as the reverse complement.
GTCTCCAGATGAAAACAATGCTATTGAGGGAGGAAACGCGTTTACCTTCGAATTCACCTTTCGTCTTTCCGACAATATAAACGATGTTGCACACTTATACCCATATATCGAACAAAATGTTTACTCAATACAAATGTCGAACTTCGACTTTGATAATGATGGAGATTTAAATATTGTATCAATGGCTAAAAAGGCAGAAAGAAGTAAGGTATCCGGTGATAATAGTTGGGCTGATACCGAACATAAAATTGACGAAAAAGAAAAAAAAACAACCTTAGATGTTCAATTTATTAAAAATAAAAATAAGAAAATAAGGAATAACAACGCTACACTTTATGTCACAAATCAGTATGGAAATCTATTGCCAATATATACTGTGCCCATAGGTGGTGTTCCTCAGCTTAACAATAAAATATTGTTTAAACAAAAGAAAAAAACTGTTCCGTATTAATTTAAATATTTTCTGCTTTTGAAAAATTTACATGCTTCATTTATTAGTTTTTTAATTGCAGTGCTTTTCTCTTCACTGGCTTATTCACAAGCGTATCAATTTAAAATATATGGCGTTGATAATGGAATCTCTCAACCCTATGTTTACACAATCAACCAAGACAAAAAAGGATATCTATGGGCAGGAACAGGTGATGGCGTCTGTAAATTTGATGGAATAAATTTTAAATCATCATACTCTAAAGATGGCTTTGCCGAAAACTTTGTTACATGTAGCTTCAGGGATAAAGCAGACAACTTGTGGTTTGGTCATAATCAGGGGGCTATTACTTTTTACGATGGAACTAAATTGAAAGTGATGAACACAAGCGGCTTTTCAAAAAGCCCGATTACTTGCATTGTATCTGATGAAAAAGATTATATATGGTGTGCTACCCAAAATGATGGAATCTTCAGAATCAGCAAAAACTTTGAAGTGGATGTTTTTAAAATGGAGTTCAACCAATCCAACATCTATGCGCTTGCAATAACAAAACAAAATCAGTTATTGGTCGGAACAGAAGAAGGTTTGCTTCTATACAATCTAGAAGGCAAAAAACGGAAACCTGTTTTTATAAATCGCGTTGAAGTTATTCCTGAAACAAAAATACAATGCATCGTCAAAAAAAATAATTCCGAAAACTACTGGATTGGTTCGGAAGAAGATGGTTTATTTTTATTAAGCCCTTCATCCAATAAAAAAAATAAATTTAACGCCAGCTCTATTGGCAAAAAAAGTTCAATTCCATTAACAAAGATCGAAGATATTTATGAAGATAAATTGTCGAACTTATGGGTAGCAACATTTGGAAATGGTGTAATTAAGCTTGTTCTTTCTCCTAGCTCATTACAATATGAAGAATTTTTTCAATTTTCTGAAGAAAATGGACTGGGCAATAAATACACCAAAGCTATTTATTCTGATCACGAAGGAAACATTTGGATTGGAACATATGGAACGGGGTTAGTAAAAATTCAAGACAACTGTTTCACATTTTATTCGCATGATAAAAATGCATATAGCAATAGTGTTTTTACAATTTTAATTGATGAAAAAGCTAAATGGTATGGTGTAGAAAATGGATTAGTTAAAATTAATCTTTTATCAAAAGTGAAATGGGAGTTTTACAATAAAAAAAATGGTTTTGTTGATGATAAAGTAACATCTGTTTTTAAACTGGATGCGAACTATTTAATCATAGGTACTAACGCCTGCGGTGCTTATAAAATGGATGTTATAAAAAAAACGTTCACGAAGATCCATTTAAGTGATGACCTTCTATGCAATTCCATTAATTCTATTGTAGGGAATAAAAACATAATTTGGATCGCAACAAAAGGCGGAATATTCAAACTCGAATTAAATGAAAAAAGAACGACTCATTTTACAACCGAAAGCGGATTAACGCACAACAATATCAATCAAATAATTTTAGGTAGCGATAATAGATTATGGATCGCAACGCATAGTAATTTTATTTCCTACATCGATAAAAATGATGAAATAATAAATATTCAAATATATAAAGGAACAGATTTAATTAACGTGACAGCGATCCTTGAAGACACCAACAAAAACATTTGGGTGTCGACATTGGGCAACGGGGTAATGAAAATAAAAGATTCAACAATTACTAAATTTACAGTTGAAAAAGGTCTGAAATCTAACTATTGCTACAGCATTATCGAAGATGGATCCAATAACATTTGGATTGGACACCGTCAAGGGTTAAGCAGAATCAAACCCGACAATAATGAAATTGATTTTTTTGATAAAGATGAAGGTGTGATGGGGGACTGCAATCCGACTGCCACATTTACTGATTTTGAAAAATATACTTGGTTTGGAACAACAATGGGGGCTGCTAAATTTAATCCTCACAAAAACATAAAAAACCTAAGCCCTCCAATTATTAATATCACTTCTTTAAAATTAAATGACAAAGAAATTGATTTTACAAAAGATACGATACTGCCTTTCGACAACTATCGCCTTCGAATAGATTTTGTTGGAATTACTTTTAAATCTAATACACACGTACTTTTCCAATATAAACTCGAAGGATATGATCTTGATTGGTCAGATAAAACAAGCAACTCATTCGCACAGTATGGAAAACTGATTGACGGAGAATATACTTTTCTAATTAAAGCTTTCAATAATGATGGTGTAAGTAATTTATTGCCTTTCAAAATTAAAATTACAATTGCTGCACCGATCTGGAAACGAACATGGTTCATTTTAATTTGTAGCGCTCTTTTGATTTATTTTTTCTACTTTTTTTTAAAAATTAGAGAGCGTAATCATAGAAAATTTGAATTGGTCCTTCAAAAAGCGTTGAATGAAAAAACACGTGAAGTGCTTTTTCAAAAAGAAGAAATTGAAAAGAAGAACAAAGACATAACCGATAGTATTCGTTATGCTAAACGAATACAAGATTCTATTCTTCCTGAGCTGGAATCCTTGCGTAAAATTTTGCCCGAATCATTTATCTTTTTTCAACCTCGTGATATTGTGAGCGGTGATTTTTACTGGTTCCATAAATATAACAATCAATTGATTGTGGTTTGTGCCGATGCAACAGGGCATGGAGTTCCAGGGGCATTCATGAGCATGATCGGTAGCACTTTATTAAAAGATATCATTTCAAGGAAAGGGATAAGCTCACCCGCATTTGCATTGGCATTGCTTGACGAAGAAATAAAAATTTTATTAAAACAAAATGATGGCGAACATGATCAAACTGAGGATGGCGTAGACATTGTGATTTGTGAAATAGATTTAAAAACTCATTTTGTAAGAATTGCATCTACAAAACGTCCTGTAATTATTTCAAAAAACAAGGAAATTATTGTATTAAAAAAAGACAGCTACGAAACACAACAATATGAAACCACTGACGTTCAACTTTCAAAAGGCGATACACTGTATTTATTTACTGATGGGTACCCCGATCAATTTGGTGGAGACAATGGTCAAAAAATTAAATTATCAAAAATTAAAATGATTCTTGAAGAAATACAAACATTGCCGATTTTAAAACAAGAAATGATTATCGATAACTATTTCAACAAATGGAAAGGTGGAAACGAGCAAATAGATGATGTGCTTTTTATGGGACTGAAATTGTAATTAACTTTTCAAAACATAAATGAAACATTGATCATTTATAACTCTTATTCATTAACGGAAACCTTGTAACTAATTTTTGCTCCAGCAAGTTCCAAGGTTTTAGAAACCGAACAATATTTTTCCATTGATAGCTTTACTGCTCTTGCCGCTTTTGTTTGATCAATTTGACCTTTTAATTTAAAGTGCACCTGAACGCTTTCCCATAAAGAAGGTTCCTTTCCTTGTTCGCGTTCACCCTCAATACTGATTGTAAAATCTTCGATCACTTGTCTTTGTTTTTGCAATATCAATACAATATCTATCGCACTACAGCCACCCAAACCCATCAATAACATTTGCATCGGCCGAACACCTTTATTGTGTCCTCCAATGTTTTCTCCCGCATCCATTTGCGCAACATTTCCAGTTTCACTTACCGCTTCAAAGTGAAAAGCATCATCCAATCGTTTTAGTTCTATTTTCATATTTCGATTTTCTTTTAGATTCTTTAATACAGAATCAAAAAAAGCTTTGTAAACTATTTTTGCATTTTAAAGGTAAGTAATTATACAAACAAAAACATTGGTCATCGATATCTCTTAGCGACCAACTTTGTACGAATGGAGAACAAAAAATTCTCGCTGATCATATTCCAAATTTCTTTTTTGTTGAAATGGATTCTACATTCGGACACGATGCATTTTTGATTGAAGTAAAATTGATCGCTGAAATAATAAAGCAATATTTATAACCTAAATGAGGTTTGTTATAAAACAAACCCCATTTATTAAAATTTAAAACAGAAGTCCTAATTTTTAATTATGCTTTCCCTTTATCTGCTTGCGCTGAATCAGCAACAGCAATGCCGCCCAAATCTCTATCAAAGAAATACAAACCGCTTTTATCGCTACCAATAAATTTTAATTTATCTAAAATTTTACGCGCCAAAGCCTCCTCTTCAATTTGTTCGGAAACATACCATTGTAAAAAGTTATGTGTTGTATAATCTTTTTCTTTTAAACAAACTTCAACGCAATTATTGATCTCATTTGAAACCAAAACTTCGTGTTTCAACACTTCTTCAAATACAAATTGTACCGATTTAAATTTTTGTGGTTGGGCTTTTAGTGCAGGAATTAAGGCCTGCCCCCCTCTTTCGTTTACATATTTTATCAACTTGAGCATGTGTAATCGCTCTTCATCTGCATGTGTATACAAAAATGCAGCAACCCCTTCCAAACCTTGCGTATCTGCCCAGGATGCCATTGCTAAATAATATTGTGAAGAGGATGCCTCTAATTCTATTTGTTGATTCAAAGCTGCTTCTACTTTTTTTGATACCATCGTTCCTTAATTTAAAATAAATTTATGGATTACTAAGCTAAATTTCATCCTTTAACAGAAACAAAGTTAAAGCATTTTTTGTTTATTCTAACCACTTAGAAACATAGAAAAAAGAAAATAAAAAAGAAAACCAAGAGAAACAAAGAGCCCAAAATCGTTAAAACGATTATTCTATATTCTGCTATGGCCTCCTTTAACCATACTAACCGTATGTTTCTATGTGCTTAAATTTTTTGTGTTAGATGACTCATTGATTATGGAAAAGATTGAATAATTCATTACCTTTGAGTAAGTAACAAAGTGCCAAAAAAAGCGTTGTAGATTACATGTCGGATAATTATAAAAATTTAATTATAAAACTGGATGACTTCATCCGCAAGTACTATAAAAATTTGCTCTTACGCGGATTGATTTATAGTATTAGCCTGGTGCTGCTTTTCTTTATTTCAGTTACCATCCTTGAATATTTTGCACACTTCAATTCAACAATAAGAACAGTTTTGTTTTATTCATTTATCCTAGCTACGCTTTTTATTTTAATCAACTATGTTGTAATCCCACTTTCAAAACTTTATCGCTTCGGAAAAATAATTTCCCATACAGAAGCTTCTGAAATTATTGGAAATCATTTTTCAAATGTGCAAGATAAATTGCTGAATGTGCTTCAATTACAGTCGTTACAAGATGAAAATCAACAAACAACTTCAAACAACTACCAACTAATTGAAGCCAGCATAAAACAAAAAACAAAAGAATTAAAACCAATTCCTTTTAGTGCTGCTGTCGACTTTTCTGAAAATAGAAAATACCTGAAGTATGCGCTGTTACCCATTCTGATCATAACCGTTTTGCTATTTGCCGCTCCAAGCATTATTGCGGATGGAACAAAACGATTGGTAAAACACAGTGAATATTTCGAGAAAGAAGCCCCGTTTCAATTTGTTATCACCAATTCGGATCTAAAAACAATAACACAAGAGGATTACGAACTAAAAGTAAAACTCACAGGCGATGAAGTTCCAGATAATGTGTATTTGGAAATTGATGGAAATGAATTCAAGCTTGACAAAGAGAGCGTTGTAAATTTTAAGTACCTTTTTAAGAATGTTCAGAAAAGCATGCGATTTCAATTAACTGCAGATGGTTTTAAATCGAGGGAATACGAACTGTTAGCTTTGCCTAACCCGATTTTACTCAATTTTGAGATCGCTCTTTCTTTCCCAAAATATTTGAATAAAAAAGATGAATTTATAAAAAATACCGGAGACCTTGTTGTGCCTGCTGGAACGAAAATCAGGTGGAATTTTAATACACAAAACACACAACAATTGCGCTTAACCTTTAACGATACATCATTTGCAGTTTCCTCTACAAGTGAAAATAATTTTATTTATTCCACCCGATTGTTTCGCGACAAAAACTATTCGGTAACAACAGCTAATCAGTTTTTAAAAAGCAAAGACTCTGTCACCTATTCGATAAATGTGATTCCCGATGCTTATCCACAAATAACTGTAGCTGAAAAAAAAGATTCAACATCTACCAAACGGATCTATTTCCGAGGGGAAGTAAAGGATGACTATGGCTTCAATAAACTCTCATTTAATTACCGTTTCATCAGCAACAACGACACATCCGTTTCCGATAGCTATAAAAAAATGACCACAAATAGCAGTGCAATTGCAATTAATAACTCACGCACGCAAGATCAGTTTTTTCATTTTTGGGACATGACCGAATTGGGCGTTTCTCCTGGTGATCAAATTGAATATTATTTTGAGGTTTGGGACAACGATGGTGTAACGGGCAGCAAATCTTCCCGCACACAAAAAATGATTTTTAAAGCACCTACTCTTAAAGAATTAGAAGAAAACACCAACAAAAATAACAACAAGATCAAAGAAGATCTTGAAGAAAGTATCCGTCAGGCAAAAGATGTTCAAAAAGAATTAGCCGATCTTCAACGGAAGGTGGCAGAGAAAAAAGAACTCTCCTGGGAAGAAAAAAAGAAGTTGAAAGAATTACTCGAAAAACAAAAAGACCTTCAAAAAAAGGTTGAGAATGTTAAAAACGAAAACCTTCAAAACAACGAACAAAAAAATGAATACAAACAGCCAAATGAAGAAATGCTTGAGAAGCAAAAACAACTCGAGGAACTCTTTAACAAGGTGATGACGCCCGAATTAAAAGAGAAGTACGATGAATTACAAAAACTATTAGAAAAACTCGACAAGGATAAAGTACAGGACGCCTTAGAAAAAATGAAATTAGATAATAAAGATCTCTTAAAGGAATTGGATCGAAACCTTGAGATTTTTAAACAACTGGAAGTGGAACAAAAGATCCAGGAAAACATTAATAAACTTAACGACCTATCGAAAAAGCAAGAGGAACTTTCGAAACAATCTGAAGATAAAAAATCAGATGCGAAAGAACAAAAAGCCAAACAGGATGATTTAAATAAGCAATTTGAGGATATTAAAAAGGATTTAAAAGAACTCGAGAAAAAAAACAATGAGCTAGAAGAGCCAAAAAAAATAGAGAATACAGAACAGAAGCAAGAAGAAGTGCAGAAAGAAATGCAGAAAAGCAGCGAAAGTTTGAGTGACAATAAAAAGAAAGAGGCGGCGAAATCACAGAAAGAGGCAGCAAAAAAAATGGAAGAGATGAGCCAACAAATGGAAAAAGCGCAGGAAAAAGAACAAGAGCAGCAAGAGGGTGAAGACATAGATAAACTGAGAGGTTTACTTGAAAATTTAATTCAGCTTTCATTCGGGCAGGAAGCTTTAATGGCACAACTTTCTAAAACCAAACCGAATGACCCGCAATATGTAAAGATCAATCAGAAACAGAAAAAGTTGAAGGATGATTCTAAAATGATTGAAGATTCCTTGTTGGCACTCAGCAAACGTGTGCCTCAGATTGCTGCTGCCGTTAACAAAGAAATAAGTGCGATCAACATGAATATGGATAAGGCGCTTGAGGAAATTACCGAATCACAAACCACTTCTGTTGATGGAAAAAACCATAAACAGGAAGCATTAAGCCGTCAACAATTTGCCATGACTTCTATCAATAATTTGGCCCTGATGCTCAACGAAGCGCTGAGTCAAATGCAGGATGCAGCAAAAAAAGGCAAACCGGGAAGTGGGAGTTGTAAAAAACCGGGAGGCAAAGGTCAAAAACCATCAATGGCAAACATGCGTCAAATGCAAGAACAAATCAATCAGCAAATAAAAAAGCTGAAAGAGGGCATGGAAAAAGGTGGCAACAAACCTGGAAATAAACCAGGAATGGGAACGGGTGGTATGAGTCAGGAATTAGCAAAATTAGCTGCCCAGCAAGCGGCATTGCGGCAAGAAATTCAAAAAATGTCGGATCAAATCAATAAAGACGGAAAAGGGGCAGGTGGCATGAGCAAAATTGCCGAAAAAATGGAAGAAACGGAAACCGATCTTGTTAATAAACTGATTAGCCAGGAAACAATCAAACGCCAAGAAGAAATCTTAACACGACTATTGGAAAGCGAAAAGGCAGAAAAAGAAAGAGAAATGGATGAAAAAAGACAATCAAATGAAGCAAAAAATGAAATTTTTAGTAACCCTAATGAATTTTTAGAGTATAACCTTCTGAAACAAAAAGAAACGGAATTATTAAAAACGGTTCCGCCTTCATTAACACCTTACTTTAAAACAAAAGTAAACCAATACTTTAACAACTTTGGAAACTAATATGGTACTTGCAGAAAATCAAAAAATACGGATCGCTTCAAAGGCAGAAAACATTATACTTGTTGAGCGCATGATTGAAGATGTGTGCGATTTGTTTAATATAAGTGAAGATCATTATGGCAATATTCTTGTCGCAATAACCGAAGCCGTTACCAATGCAATCTATCATGGCAATCAAGCCAACCCTTCTAAAAACATCGATATTTTTTTTAAATCGTTTCCCGATCACGTTTCTTTTATTGTTAAAGACGAAGGAGTCGGCTTTAATTATGACGCACTTCCAGACCCTACAAATCCTGAAAATATTGAAAAACCAAACGGGCGTGGCGTATTTTTGATGCGCAATTTAGCTGACAAAGTTTCTTTTGAAGACAATGGCAGCAAAGTGGTACTCGACTTTAAAATGAACGCCAATTAATTTTAATATTCGCATCGCCAGCATTCATTCAATCAGCATTCGGATCAACAAAATACCTTCGAGCAACACGTTAATTTCTTTTAACTGTTGCTTATTTTTTTATTCCTCTTGTATTTGCCATCTTTTCAATTAACTCTATTCATTTGTTTCTGTAAGCTTGCCTATTCTTGGCCAACACAATCACAAACGCCTATCAGATAAAAAATAGATAGTCGTTTTGAATTTATAATAAACTAAATCTTATTAATTACCTTTACAGCATGGAAACAGAATTTGAATACCAAAATGTATTAAAGAAAATAGCAAAGCAATTTGGTGACGAGATTGATATACAAGGACTACTTTTTATAATTGGACTTCAGGAATTAGGAAAAGGGAAAGTAAAGCTATCAAAAAACGAAAAGCTCGATGTGATGCACATTGCTATCTGTACATTGCTTTCACCTTATGGATACTATGAATTTGAAGGATTGGATAAGGACGGATGGCCGCATTGGAAAACAACAGAAAAACTACCCCCTTTAAAACCGGCGCAGCAACAAGAAATTATTAAACAAGCTGTTGTAGAATATTTTAAAACTGTAGAAATTCAGTAATGATTATTGAATAATCACCTTCACTTCAGCCTCTTTGCCGGGTTCATCCAAACGAATAACACCAACACCAGATAGGCCAAGGAAATTTAAACTTGTAGCGTAGACATCAAAAATTGCAGGTAATTTTACATCAAAACTAACCTTGCCAGAACCATCCGTTGTCCCATTATATACTACATCTCCTCCAACAGAAGGAGCAGATAATTGAACGATGGCATTTGCTACAGGTGATCCAATGGTATCAACAACGGTTACAATACCGTGACATGTTTGATCTTTTTTACAAGATGATGCACAAAACACGAGCGCGAACAACATCAAAACACTTGTAAACAATGAAAATTTGAAAATGAATGCTTTCATGGATATATTTTTTTAAATACTTGATTTTCGGTACGACGAATGATAAGACTTAATTATCTTTACGATTAACAAATTTAACACATTTATAATGAAAAACAAAAAACTTTTCACACGATTTTCATTCGTTTTCGCGGTTTTTATACTGTTCGTCTCTTTTAAAACCAACAACAGTAGTCTTTTAGGGAACATCAATGTACTTATCAAAACCAATTACGGGGACATTAAGATAAAGCTTTACAACGAAACGCCGCTGCACCGCGACAACTTTCTTAAATTAGTAAGGACACATTATTTCGATAGTCTACTGTTTCACCGTGTGATTCAAAAATTCATGATTCAAGGGGGTGACCCAGATTCAAAAAATGCCCTTCCTGGGGAAGTGCTTGGCGAAGGAGGTCCGAAGTACACTGTGCCGGCAGAAATTGTTCCAGGCATTTTTCATAAAAAAGGAGCCTTGGCTGCTGCAAGAGAAAGCGATTTAGACAACCCGACAAAAGCGTCAAATGGTTCACAATTTTATATCGTACAGGGGAAAACCTATACCGACTCCCTCCTGCAAATTCAAGCACTCAAAATTACAAAAAGAACGCTGTTCAATTATTTTGTTGGATTATCAGAAAACCAGCATTATCTGGCGGATTATAAACGCTATTCAAAAGAAGAAAAGGCAGACAGCATAAAATACATCAACGATATTTTTGATGCGAAAGTGGAAAAAGAAATACCAAACGTTGCAAAATATAAATTTACTCCCGAACAACTAAAAGCATACACAACCATTGGAGGAACGCCAATGCTCGACAATACCTATACCGTTTTTGGTGAAGTATATGAAGGATTAGATATTGTAGATAAAATTGCTGAACAAAAAACAGATAAAAATGCAAGACCAATTGAAGACATTCGAATCATCAGTGTTTCAATTATTCCTTAACTTCGTCCACTATTTTAAAAACAGATGAGAGATCGTATTGAAGAATTATTAAACGAAATTGAAACATTCACAGCAAGTAATCTGCAGCATGTAGAAGAGTTTCGTATTAAACTATTAAGCAAAAAAGGAAAAGTAAAAGAACTTTTTGAAGAGTTTAAAACGGTTGCTCCTGAACTTAGAAAAGAGGTTGGGATTAAGCTGAATGAATTACAAAATAAAGCACAAGAAAAGATCAACCACTTGAAAGAAAAGTACGAGCAGGCCGATCCATCAAAGGATAAAAAAATTGACCTTACACTTCCTGCTGAAAATATTGCTGTTGGTTCTCGTCATCCATTATCGCTTGTGCGCAACCAGATCGTTGAAATATTTTCGCGCATCGGATTTACCGTTTCTGATGGACCGGAAATTGAAGATGACTGGCACAATTTCACTGCATTAAATACCCCAGCAGATCATCCTGCAAGGGATATGCAGGACACGTTTTATATTTCTGAAAATCCGGATACCGTTTTGCGCACGCAAACATCATCCGTTCAAGTGCATATTATGGAAGGCACAGCACCTCCTATCCGCACAATTTCTCCTGGCAGAGTATATCGTAACGAAGCAATTTCCGCCCGTGCCCATTGTCAGTTTCATCAAGTAGAAGGATTGTACATCGATAAAAAAGTATCCTTTGCTGATCTGAAACAAACGCTTTTATATTTCTCAAAAGAAATGTTTGGTGAAGAAACAAAAATACGTCTTCGCCCCTCTTACTTTCCCTTTACAGAGATCAGCGCTGAAATGGATATCTCTTGCCCCTTTTGCAAAGGAGATGGCTGCAACATTTGCAAAGGTGCCGGTTGGGTAGAAATATTGGGATGCGGAATGGTTGACCCAGCTGTTTTAGAGAATTGTAAGATCGACAGCACACAGTATAGCGGTTTTGCATTTGGAATGGGGATCGAACGTATTGCAATGTTGAAATACCAGGTGAAAGATCTCCGATTATTTTTTGAGAACGATGTTCGATTCCTGAAACAATTTAAATCTGTTATTTAGTACAATACGGTTCTCGATTCCGCTCGAGAACGAGATGAATATAAGTAAGAAAAGTGTTTGTCCTAAGTCAATCGAGCGGAGTCGAGAAGCCAAGTGTACCTGTCTATACTCAAATGTCCATGTCAAGATTATCCCAAATTGAAGAAATGCTTAAAACGGAGCCAAACGACTCCTTCTTAAATTATGCATTGGCACTGGAGTTCGCGAAAGCGAATGAGGTACATAAAGCAATAGAACTGATCGAAAATGTTCTTTTAAGAGAGGAGAATTATTTAGGCGCCTATTATCAATTGGGTAAATTTTACGAGCAAATTCAGGACTTACCAAAGGCAATCGACACATACACAAAAGGAATAGCGATTGCAAAAAGCGTTAAAAACAACAAAGCACTTGGCGAATTAAATGAAGCGCTGTGGATGCTGGAAGACTAGGATTTAAATCTGTTATTTAGTACAATACGGTTATCGATTCCGCTCGAACTGACTATCTGATATTAATCGAGCTGTCATTTAAATACAGTCAATCGAGCGGAGTCGAGAACGAGATGAATATAAGTAAGAAAAGTGTTTGTCCTAAGTCAATCGAGCGGAGTCGAGAAGCCAAGTGTACCTGTCTATACTCAAATCTCCATGTCAAGTTCAAAATATACACCCTCTTTTTAGGCATTCTATTTTACTGTATCGAAAACCTTCGCAACTTTTTCCTTTTGTACTTTAGCGCTTTCAATTTGAATTTCCAATTCACGCACCTCCGCATTTGGATTTATATCTTTTAGTTTTTTAATTTTTTCTGTAATGGCCGTTATTCTATCGTCATACATATTTGCGATTTCTTTGATCGACTTTTTAGCATAATAGGCCACCCATTTTGTTGCATCCTTATCACTTGCAATCGTTGCTAACACCTCAACACCCTTGTTGACCGTTTCATCCTTTTTTACTTTTTTCAAAAAAGCCCCATATTGGGAAATAAATCCGATCATGGAATAACCGCTGAATTTTGAAACATTTTTAACAAAAAATTCATTGTTTTCATCCAAGCCACTTAAAGAATACAGATCAGCAACAGCAAACAACACATCCTCATTGGTATCATTCTCATATTGTTTTGCCAATACAATTGCCTCATTCGGATTTAATCTGCCGATTGCAGAAAGTGATGAACTTAATACATAATAGGACCGGTCAGCTAATCCGTTTTTATAAACCGTTTCCAGATCAGCATCTTTATAGTGTGAAGCCAAATATTCGATTGCCGTTGAGCGGACTGACGATTTAGGATCTTTTTGTGCTAGCAAGACCAATTTATCCTTAATGATTTTCTCGTGTCCCGGCTGAATGTTTGTCAATGAATTTATGGCATCTAAACGTAAGCTCCAGAATTTATCATTCAGTGCTGAAAGAATAATTTCAGTTGATAAGGAGTCGTCCGCCTGTTCCGTTAATTTGGTGATTGCCTCAAAACGATCTAAATATAAAGGGGCATTCCTGTATTGAAAAGCCCATTCCACAAGCGATTTCTGCTCGTTCTTTGTGCACAACAGCATTTTTTGAGCATCAACATTTACTAGATCTGGCTTTGAAACGGCTGCAAACTCAAATGTTTCATCCGCTTTTGTAATGGTAATTTTTTGGCGATTTACTTTACCATTCGCATATAAATCAATGAACATTGGAATTTTAAACAAGGATGTTTTCGAAAAATCCTGTACTTGTTTTATCTGTACTTTTTGAATTTTAGTTGTTGCATCGTATTCTGTATTGATAATAAGATCGGGGTGTCCGGGAGACAGGAACCATTGATTGAAAAACCAATTCAAGTCTTCACCACATACTTTTTCAAACGCCATTCTCAACTGATGGATCTCAACAGAAGTATATTTATTTGTTTCGAGATACAATTTCAAAGAAGCAAAAAATGCATCGTCACCAACATATTTACGCAGCATGTGCAGAACTTGTCCGCCTTTATTATAGCTATGTCCGTCAAACATGTCCTCTTTGTCATCGAATTGAAAACGTATCAGACTGACTTGTTTTCTATCTGCTTCCGCAAAATAACCTGCACGGGATTCGGCACTGTGCTGATCGGCTGCATCCAAACCATATTTATATTCCTCCCATAAATATTCACCATATGTTGCAAAAGATTCATTCAAAGGCAGGTTGCTCCATGATTCGCAGGTAACCAGATCACCAAACCATTGATGAAACAATTCGTGAGAAATATAATCCTCATAATCTTTATCTAACAATTCTCTGTCGGTACGCTGTAAATATTCACTGTGCAAAGTTGCGGTGGTATTCTCCATTGCACCCGAAACAAAATCGCGCGCAATAATTTGAGAATATTTATTCCATACATATTCTACACCTAAAGTGTTAGAAAAAAACTCGAGCATCTCGGGTGTGTTTCCAAAAATTGCTTTCGCATAGGGTTCAAAAGCTTTGTCTACATAATAATTCACTTCCTTGCCTCTCCAGGTATTATCCTTCACAACAGCAAAATCACCAACAGCCATCATTGCTAAATACGGAGCATGCGGTAAATCCATTTTCCAGTAATCGGTGCGTGTGCTATCACCATTGTCGAAGGAAGAAACAAATTCACCGTTGGAAAGCGTGACGTATTTTTTATCAACGGTCATATAAATCTCTTGGGTCATACGCTCATTCGGGCGATCAATTGTAGGAAACCAAACAGAGCTTGATTGCGTTTCTCCTTGCGTCCAGATCTGCATCGGCTTGTCTTTTTCTTTTCCTTCCGGATTAATAAAATACAATCCTTTATCATCGGTTATGGCTGCGCTGCCACCTTCTTTTTTCAATTCATTGGGCTTAGAAACATACTCGATAAAAACGGTATATTCTTCATTATTTTTGTAGACCTTATCCAATTGAATGGTAATAACATCGTTTTCATAACTGAACTGCAAAGGTGTTTTAGTGAGCTCATCAACAGCCGGTTCGGCAGCCACACCCTTTTTAGCAGGCTTGGATTCACGAACTACTTTTTTTTGCAAGGACAACTCTTTCAATTCCATACCCCTTGCATCCAGCTGCAAGGTAGACGTTGGATAAAAATAAGGTTTCAATGTAATGGTTGCTTTTCCATACAAGTATTGTTTTTTCCAATCGAAACTCACATCCAATTTTGTATGAATGATATCATTGACGCGTGTTTCAGAAGCGCGATAAAGAGCAGGTTCCTGAATCGTTGACAAGGCCTGGATGGTATCCAGATTCATCACAAACAGATCATCGTCTTTTTCGCTGGCCTTTTTAAATAAATTACAAGAAGAAAATACAACCGCTGTTGCAATGATAAAAACATGTTTAATAGAACTCATTCGCTGATTTTTAGAAACTCAAAGGTTGTGAAAATAATATTGATTTCAAATAATTTATCGACTGCTGCCGAAATAAGAAGCGAATCCGCTCAAAATAAAGAAAATGGATGTGCTCAGAAATGACAAAAGTCATACGGTAAGAAGCGACATTATTTTGTTAAGCGGTGTAAAAATCAATATATTTGTGATATGCTAAAAGTAAAAGTAAACAATCAGAAAGAGCACAGCATTGTGCTTGCGGATGTTAACTCCGGAACGATCGACGGCAAAGCATTTGCTTGGGATGTAATCGAGGTGAAAGACGGAAGTTTTCATGTAATCAAAGACAATCGCTCTTACAACGTGGAAGTGATAAAATCAGATGCAGCAGAAAAGAGTTTTTTGATTAGCGTAAATGGCAATAAATATCAATTAAATGTCAAAGATAAATTTGATGAGTTGCTGAAGAGTTTGGGCTTTGATGATCTAAGCGCAAAAAAGGTAAACGAGATAAAAGCGCCTATGCCTGGATTGGTTTTAGATATTCGTGTTTCAGAAGGAGATACTGTAAAAAAAGGCGATCCTGTTTTAGTGTTGGAAGCCATGAAAATGGAAAACATTATCAAATCACCAAGCGATGGAACGATTAAAAAGATCAATGTAAAAAAGGGCCTTGCTGTTGAAAAAAACCAGGTATTGATTAATTTCGGATAATCTTCGGATCTCTTCAGGAATTAAACATTGGGACTAGTCGTTTTATTTAAAGACACACATAAATTTTTATTCGAAATGGAAAATTCAAGAAGAGATTTTATTAAAAAATCAGCACTCGCATTTGGTGCAATCGCTATTTCTTCATCTATAGGAAATGTATTATCTGCAAACGAATCTCTTGAAAAAGAAAATGGTTTGGCTGATGGAGGAAAATTTATACTTCCCGCTTTACCATATGCTTATGATGCCTTAGAGCCACACATCGATAAATTGACGATGGAGATTCACCACAGCAAACATCACAAAGCCTACGTTGACAATATGAACAAAGCCTTGGAAGCCCTTGATGGAAAGATCTTAGGAACGTCACAAACAGTTGAGACTATTTTTGACAACGTTGCGAAATTACCAATGGCGCTGCGTAACAATGCAGGTGGGCATTACAACCATTCTCTTTTTTGGAGTTTAATGAAACCGAATGGCGGTGGCGAACCCAAGGGCAAACTGGCAGATGCAATCAAAACAACATTTGGATCCTTCGAAGAATTCAAAAAACAATTTACAGATGCCGGCATGAAACGGTTTGGCTCCGGTTGGGCCTGGTTAGTAAAAACAAAAGAAGGGAAATTGGTGATTAGCTCAACAGCCAATCAGGATAACCCATTAATGAATTTAGAATCGGTGGAAGTAAAAGGAATGCCGGTATTGGCTTTAGATGTATGGGAACATGCGTATTATCTTAAAAATCAAAACAAACGCGCTGATTATATTACTTCGTGGTGGAATGTGGTGAATTGGGAGACTGCCGAGAACATTTATACCATCTAGCCTACAAT
>CANIFU010000048.1 GCA_947466965.1 Bacteroidota bacterium | reverse complement strand
GTGTAATGGTGGTTCATCAACAGTAACTGTTAATGCCATGGATGGAACAGCTCCTTATACAGGAACTGGAACATTTTCTGCAAGTGCAGGATCGTATGCTTATCCTGTTACAGATGCTAACGGTTGTAGTACTTCAACTACTGGAACCATCACTGAACCAGCTGCAATAACGGGAATCCAATCTCCATCTATTTGTGTAGGTGAAAATTATCAGGTAGGAACAAGCACCTATACAACCTTTGGTACTTATACTGATATTCTCACAGCGTTCAATGGATGTGATAGCACTGTAACAACAAACTTAACTGTTAACTCCTTGCCTTCATTAAGTGTAGCAGCTGCAGATACCAATGTGTGTGTTTCTTCTGCTGCGGTTAGTTTAATAGCATTGCCTTTAGGAGGAACATGGAGTGGTGCAGGTAT
Organism: Bacteroidota bacterium; assembly: GCA_947466965.1. Classification (GTDB taxonomy): domain Bacteria; phylum Bacteroidota; class Bacteroidia; order 2-12-FULL-35-15; family 2-12-FULL-35-15; genus 2-12-FULL-35-15. The sequence goes on along the minus strand of CANIFU010000048.1, from coordinate 20,217 downwards.
TGTGGGTAGCACTTTTTCTCCTTCTGTTGCTGGTGCAGGCACACACATTATCACGTATACGTATACCGATATAAATGCGTGTGCCAATACTGCTCAAATAACAATGGTTGTAGATCTTTGCACCGGAATAAATGCAGTAAGTAATACTGCATCATTTACTGTTTATCCTAACCCAACAAATTCTAGTTTGACAATAAATACGAGTGTAAATTATAGTAGTATACAAATTGTAAATATGTTAGGTCAGTTTGTATTTACAAAAGAAAAATCAATATCACTTAATGTAAGTTCATTGCCTGGTGGAATATATTTTATTCAATTAGTAGATACTAAGGGAAGTGTAATTGGAAAAGAAAAGTTTGTGAAAGAGTAATAAGATTATTTACTGAAGCTGATAAAATTAAATATTAAAAAAACCATGAAAAAACTAACATTCCTAGCAGTTGCTTTAATACTAATAGCAACAAGTTGTAAAAAAGATGAAAAAGCACCTACACCGGGTACACCTGCTGTAACTGCTTCATTAACAAGTTTTGAGACCCAGCTACTTGGTAAATGGAACTTGAAAAGGACAGAGGACCGGGGCACCTATTTTCTTGCTGGCTTGGGAGATTCTTTGAATTCATACATGAATCATTATAACTACCTGAACTCAATGTTTGAATTTACATCCACCTCAGCATATAGTTTTACAGGTTCACCCCAGTATTTGGTTAACATCGGAACAGATGATTTAGGACCGCCCTACAGCAGATCATGGAATGGAGGTAGTGCTAATACTATCACTATAAATTCTGTAGTAAATTATTTTGTAGTGAAATACTTAACAACTGATTCTCTAGTACTTGACTTTGGTGGGCCTATAAAAAGATATTGTTTTAATAAGTCCACTGTTCCTCCAGTACAAAACAATGTTGAAACTCTATTGGTTGGAGGTTGGCAGCTAACAAGCGCAATAGCTTCATGGGGTGATGTCACACCAACCCAGCCAACTTTTAGGTCATTTTACAGTACTCCTGGTTCAGGAGGCTACATATGGAAAGACTCTGTCCCTTCTTACGTGATTCCTGGCACTACAATTACAAGTCCTGAACAAGTATGCCAAGGTTTTTATCAAGTATTGTTTCCCAATAGAACAATACCAATATATAAAGGCATAGGAGGATGCGGGACTGGAGCTCCTACAGGTGCTAATGCGTATTGTAAAATTACAAATTTGACAGCAACCTCCTTAACCTTAGAAATGATGGCAAATCCCGCAGTAAATTCAACCACTTCTATAACTTATACGTACACTCGCTAAATTAAAAAGTAAGATATTTATTTAGGTTTATTTAACCTCTGAGTGTATAGCTTAAATTTATAAAATATAAAACATTAACAAGTGCCTGATCTTAAGTCTGGCATTTTGCTTTTTACAAAACTATAAAAATGAATTTGTTTTAGATTATACTGTATATTAGAAATTTCACATCATCCGCCCCCGGAAGATCGGAAATTCATACCTCCCTTTTAAACGGTGGGAAGCTCTTTAGAATCAATATCTTTAGGAAATTTTTGCTGGGGTAATTTTTTTAGATCAAATAGGGTCGCGCTTGGCCAGATTTCAATCTTAAGCCCCAATGATCGAAAAAAACGAACTCAAAACGGATTTCTCTTTATAGGCAAATCCAAGCATTGGTAATAAACATATTTAATAAATATGTATTCCAAAAAATGCTTAATAACAAAATAATCCCATAAAAGGAATAGCTGAAAACTTTGCCATATTTATTATCTATTTTAAAATCAAGACCTCTGAATTTAATAATAATAAATGCTGCACTTACTAAAACGAAATATCCCGTTTTTGCAAAATCAAGCTGTGGTGAAAACGCCTGGTTCCTCATAAACAAATAACTACAAATGAATTGAATAATAAAAAACAGGGCTATTTTATAAAAAGAAATTAATCTGGCTTGATTAAAGAAATTAAAAAACACAATAAAAAAGAAAGGTGTGCATAAAGTATAACGGAATAAGCTGTGCAAATTACCACCTTGAAATAAGAGTACAAATGTTGTTATGCCTATTAAATATATCCATGAAAAAAAATACCAATAATTCATTTCGGCTACTTCCTCTTTTTTAGCGATGAAACACAACCTAAAGAGTTCAGGAATCCCAAATACATAAACAAAAAACATTGCCCAAATATTCATTCCAAATCCTTCAAATGACCAATCAAAAATAACATTTGGAATTTGGAATTTTGTTCCCCAATACTTTTGAACTTCAACAAATTTAAATACAGCACCACTATTAAAATATAACTGAATAGCTGACACCGATAAGGTTCCTAAAACAATTGGCGTTATATGCCACAAAAACCTTTTTAAACTCTCTCTAATATTCCGATCTTTTAAAAACAAAATAAATTCCAAGCATAATAAAGTTAGAAGTACAATTATTATTGATGGTCTTGACATTGCAAATAAAAACAATCCAATAAAAAAAAGATTTCTGTTTTTTAAAAACACTCCCAATATTGCAACACTAAAAGTTAAGGCAAAAACAGCTTCTGTATAAGGCATAAAATACACAGTGAAAATCGGCAAGGTAAAAACAAGCACAATTGATTTTAATAATTTTTCTTTCGCATAAATAAATGAAAGAATACAAAGTGAAATACTTAAAAAGAGAAAATTTAGTACGATTATACCTGTTGATGACAAATGAGAAAACTTCCAACATAAAGAAAACAATGGAAAGAATCCAAAAATATAATCTTGACCAACTTCATCTATTTTATATAACGTTTTTTTTATTCTATAATAGTGTCTGGCATCCCAATTTCCCTCAAGTGCCTTCGCTGCAATTGGTCTAAATGGAACCGTGTCTGGATAAATTAACTTATTACAATTATCATAGTTGATGACTGTAGGAGCAAAGCGATAATATACTTTGGAATTTTGAAATGAAAAATGAACGGTCCAAAACAAAAGGAAGTAGGAAACACAAATGAAAAATGCAAGAATTAAATTTTTGTGTTTCATCTTTCGGGTATTTGCATTTTTATATTATTGTAAATCCACTTTAATTTACTTCAATAATATTATTCCGTTTCAAACTCACAATTTACATCATCAATAAGAACTGTCGTTTTTGACGTGTTTAGAATATAGACAGAATACATATGAGATGGATCTGGTGGTGATTGATAAGGAAACTTAAACTCTGCACGGACAAAAGTCCATTTATGGCTCTCCAAAACTTGGTCTTTTAATGGAAATGCAGTCCAGGAGATATTTTTCCCGTTATAATCAATAGACGAAACAACCTCCAATCTTGGAAATGCACTTAGTGAATCTAAATAAACCCAAGCGCTAAAAATAATTTTTCTTAATTTTTTATCCGAAATAGCACCAATGCGCTTTTTTAAACCTAAGCTATAATTTATATTAGCATCGGTATAGGAGACTTGCTTTCCAGAATGAGCAAAAGGTGATTCCCTTAAAAATTCTTCATTAATCCAAGTGGTATCCTTCTCTGCATCATGAGAAAATTTCAGTATAGGGCTTTGCTTATCGGAACACTTTGCAAAAAAGAGGACTAGAAAAATTCCAACTATTAAACTACGCATATATCTATTTTTTAAATTGTTTTTAGTATTTATTTACGCTTACTGAACTCATTGATAATTATGAAACTTAATATAATGATATTATAGCTTAGGAAAACTCCTTCCCGAATTGTTAATTAGGTGTTAATGAGATTGCATTGTTTTGGCAAATTTACCCATTTCAAAATGAAAAAACACACATTTTTATTAACACAAAAACAGCTAACAGAAAAATGAAAAAAATTAATCACATGATGATCAATTCGAAAAAACGTCCGAATACAATTTGTACACCTTCATAATACAACAATCATTATTTGTCGAATTTTCGGTCGTTGTATGCAAAAAAAGACCTTGCAGCAATGCAAGGTTTATTTTGTTACAATTCTTTCACAAACCAATAATCTGTTTGGGGCGTTGATCCCAGCGGGAAATCATTCTCCACTCCTGAATTCAAAAAGCCGTGTTTTTCGTAAAACCCTCGGGCGCGAAAGTTGTACTCCCAAACCGACAAATACATCCATTGAAAGCCGTTTTTACGCGCAAAATCAATAGCAAAACTCATAAGCGCATTGGCAACACCCGTTCCATGAAACTCGTTTAATACATACAACCGAACCAACTCAATACATTTCCGATCTTGGAAGGAATCCAAGGGACAACTATGTTTTGCATTGATTCGCATATACCCTTTCGCGATCCCATCCTCCTCAAAAAAAAAGAAATTATCGGTTGCATCAAGTAACTCTTCCGCAACCTGAGCTGAATTGAAATACACATCTAAAACGCCACGCATGTCTTCCCTTGTGCAGGTATTGCCAAAGGCGTCGTCAAAGGTCTTTCTGCCAATGCGCTGCAATAGCATAACATCGTTTAAATCGCCGCGTCGTATCATGGAGCAAAGTTATTAAATTTTAAGGTATAGTAATCATCGCCCATCCTCATTTTGCAAAAGTCAAAGATCAAATTCTTTAGTAATTCGAAAATTAATTCACTCCGCATGACTGTACCTTTTTTGAAAAAAAGGGAGCGAACAAAAACCTTAAAACGCTTAGTATTTCTATGCTTAATGAAAATCACCCTTTCGTAAAAAATAGTATATCTTTGAATAGATTTTATATTCTCCTATCATAATTAACACTATTTTCTTTAATTAATATGTATTTACTTCTGTTGTTGTTGCTATTCCTTTTAATACTCCTTGTGATTTTACTTGTGTATGTAGTAAATGCAAAAAAAGCAGAAACATTAAAACCTATCATTTACAAAGAAGCAGCAGCAACTATTATTGAGGAGATAGTACATCCAGAAATACCAAAACCTTCTCCAATACTAAAAAATAAATGGTTGCATGTAAGTAATGAATTTGGAATGATGCAACCGGAGATCTCTGAACCTTATTTTCCTGATAAAAAGAAAAAACAGGAGGCGTTATAGATCAATGCGCTATCTTAAATAAAACAATCTTGAACAGGCGACTTTTTATTTATGGCATTTTTAACTCCTGTTTCCTTTATTATTTTGTAGCTTTGTGGGCTAAAAATTCTACGGCCATATGGGCAAAGACCATCATCACGTTCACAAACTGTCAGCAGCGGGTTTACTTGTAACACTAGGAATCATTTTTGGAGACATCGGAACCTCTCCTTTATATGTATTAAAAGCTATTGTAGGTGATGCGCCCATAGATTCTGAAACAATAAAAGGTGGACTTTCATGTATATTTTGGACACTAACATTACAAACAACTTTAAAGTATGTAATTCTTACCCTTCGTGCTGATAACAAAGGTGAAGGTGGAATATTCTCCTTATATGCACTTGTTCGTAGAGCAAAAATAAAGTGGTTAATGTACCCTGCCATCATCGGTGGAAGCACACTATTAGCGGATGGAATCATCACTCCTCCAATTTCTGTTGCATCAGCTGTAGAAGGATTACGCGGAATAAATCCGGGAATACAAACTGTTCCAATTGTAATATTTATTTTAGTTGCTTTGTTTACTTTACAACAGTTTGGAACAAAATTTATCGGTAAATTTTTTGGCCCAGTTATGCTTGTCTGGTTCTTCATGCTAGCAATTTTGGGTGTAAGCCAAATGATTACAAACATTAGTATTGTTGGTGCTGTAAATCCTTATTACGCATATAAATTACTGTTTCAACATCCTGGCGGATTCGTGGTTTTAGGTGCTGTTTTTTTATGTACTACCGGAGCTGAAGCCCTTTATTCCGACTTAGGTCACTGTGGTAGAGAAAATATTCGCATCAGTTGGATCTTCGTTAAGACAGCTTTAGTGCTTAATTATTTTGGACAAGGCGCTTGGTTAATTGCTCAAGAAGGTCAAACTCTTGTAACAAAAGATGCGGCAGGAAAAGTAATTAATTCTATCAATCCTTTCTTTGGAATTATGCCTGAATGGTTTGTGCCCGCAGGAATCATTATCGCTACTCTGGCTGCAATTGTTGCCAGTCAAGCTTTGATCAGCGGTTCATTTACATTGATCAATGAAGCAATGCGTTTAAACTTTTGGCCAAAAGTAAGAGTAAAATATCCAACCGATCTGAAAGGTCAATTGTATATTCCTTCTGTAAATTGGTTATTGTTGGCCGGATGTATTGGAATCGTTCTTTATTTCAAAGAATCTTCAGGGATGGAGGCGGCTTATGGTTTAGCAATTGTCTTGACAATGCTAATGACAACTACTTTATTGACCTATTACATGATTATTAAACGTTACAATCCAATATTTACAGGATTGTGCCTTATTATCTACTTAACGATAGAGACCTCCTTCTTAATAGCCAATTTGAGTAAATTCACACATGGTGGATGGATCACCTTATTAATTGGGAGTGTATTAATTTCAGTTATGCTTGTTTGGTACTTTGCTCGAAAAATCAGAAACAGATATGTTGAATTTGTGAAACTTGCAGACCACCTGCCTGTGCTCGAAGACTTAAGTAGAGATTTATCTGTACCCAAATATGCAACACACTTAGTTTATTTAACAAGTGCTGATAATCGCGAGGAAATAGAATCAAAAATTATTTACTCTATTATGCAAAAACAACCTAAGCGTGCCGATATCTATTGGTTTGTGCATGTGGATGTTGTAGACGAACCGTATCGAATGGAATATAAAGTATGTGAATTCATTCACGATGATGTTATCCGTATCGACTTCCGGTTGGGCTTCCGCGTGGCTCCAAAAGTAAATCTGATGTTCAGAAAAGTTGTCGAGGACTTGGTGAAAAACAAGGAAGTGGATATTACCAGTCGCTATAAATCTTTGAATAAAAACAACATTATTGGAGATTTTAGATTCATTGTGATAGAGAAATTTTTATCCTATGAAAATGAATTGCCTTTCTATGAAAAATTGATCTTGGATATTTATTCATTTCTAAAGCACTTGGGTTTGTCAGAAGCGAAAGCGTTTGGTTTAGACACGAGTTCTGTAACAGTAGAGATGGTACCTTTAATCATAACGCCTCCAATGGTCATGAACTTAAAACGAATCCTTGACGACCCATTACCTCCGATAAATAGACATGATTAAAAAAAAGCGTCAAGCAAATTGCATGACGCTTTTTTTATTATACTCGCTCTATTACTAAGGACATTTTTTTGCTTCAGCACTTTCTAAGAATTTCTTTGCATTCGCATTTGTAGGTTCTAACTCAGCAACCTTTTTGAAATAGGCTTTTGCTTCGCATACATTTTTGTTGTTCATAAAGTAAACTCCCATGTATGTATTGGCACCTACCAAATCACTTTTGCTCTTTTCTGTGTCTTCTGGCTTCACTTTCGTTAAGTATGTTTCGTAAAATGGTTTAGCCAACCACTTCTCATTCTTAGGATCTAATTGCGAATTCGATTTTGCTCTCCATAAATGTCCCAGTGTAAGTTCTGGCTGTAATTTTATTACTTGAACAAAAGAAGAGTCGGCATTTATAAAATCTTTTGATTTATAATAGGCTATTCCCAATTTGTAATAATCATTTACACCAGGTTTTCCTTTTTCCATTTTAACTTTATATGCTGCAATGGCTTCAGGATATTTTTTCATCTGCACGTATGCGTTTGCAATATCTCCGTTCAACTCCACTTTATCCGGCTGCAGGTCCATTGCTTTTTTAAAATCTAAAATAGCCAATGAATCTTTTCCTGTTTTAGAAAGCAATTTCGCACGGTATTCATAATCCTGTGGAATTACTTTATCTGCTGGAGCATTTGCAAAAAAGAAATTGATGTTCTCTAATCCACCAGCATAATCAACCGTTTCATATTTTGCATACGCTAAATACCTGTGTATAAAAACATTAGTAGAGTCGCACTTTTGCGCTTCTTTAGCATCCACAATACACTCTTTGTAAAATTTTGATTCCAATGCGAATCCAGCGCTACGGGCACGGGCACCACAATCGTTATTTAATTGAATGTATTTTTTCATTTGACCATACGCAATTTTATCTTGACCTGCTTTGTGATAAATTTCTGCAGCTTCACGGAAAGCAGGCGCGAATGTAGAATCAATTAATTTTGCTTTTTTATAGGTGTCAATTGCCAATTGATAATTTTTTGCTCGGTTCCAAATTTGCCCTTGCTTCAATAATGCTCTTGGAGATTTCGGATCAAGTGTTCCTGCTTTCTCGTAATTTTCAACTGCTTTGCTTCCGTTGTTTTGTTCTAAAAAAGCATCTCCAGTCAAGATATAGACCTCCGGATTTTTAGGTTCCAGCTTTGCCGCTTGTGCCAATAAAGTAAAAGCATCCGTCAGATTTTTTGTAGGAGCGTTTGTATATGCCTCAGCAATTTTCATCAAAACAGTAGCATTTTTTCCAGCTGCAAGTGTTGTTGCTTTAAAGAAATTTGCTTTCGCATCAGCAGACTGATCTTTATACCACTGCACTTTTCCAAGACCTACATATGAAATAGGATTTGTTGGATTTGCGTCTGCACCCTTCTGATACATTGCATTTGCCATTTCCATATTATCATTTTTGAAGTAGTTCTCTCCAAAATAAAAGCAATAATCGCCATTATTAGGTTGCGACTGAAGAAGCACTTTGAAAGCTGCATCAGCAGATTCAAACTGTTCATTTGTAGTTAATTTTATTGCGTCATTGAGTGTTTGAGCAACGGTCGCTGAACCAGCAATCAGAAACAATCCAATTATTAATTTCGTCTTTTTAATCTCTTTTTTCATATTCTTTATTTTTGTGAGATGGAACAACCATATATTATCCTGTTTTTAAAATTAGAGGATATGGTTGTTTCATAATTTAATTTATTCAATATTTACTTGTACTAATCTTACTGGAGCGATAGCCGGGATCAATCCTGCTTTTAATATCATGAGTTGTCCTTTGTCTCCAGCCACAAAGGATACAAATCCCATACCAAGTCCTGCACGCGTTTGTCTGTTGATCATAAACACATCTCTAGTAAAGGGGTATTCTTTGGTTTTTATGTACGCCTGATAAGCCTTAAACGGCTTTGATGTGCTGTCTTTAGCAATGGCAACTACCTTTACTTTTTTAAGCGTATTGGTTGTAAGAGAGTCGTCCATATCGCTGATCCAGTTAACACTTAAAATGCCCAATGCATTTTTATGAGTGCTAACATACTCGATAACTTCCGGGTTAGATTTAACAGCAAACACATTATTCGCAAAATCCTTGCCCTGAAGAAGCGTGTCTTTCATGTAACGGGCATTTGCAGAACCTGCATTATCAAAAACGACATTCACTCCATCTAATAGTGATTTATTGTTTACTTGTTTCCAAAGTGAATCGTTGCCAAGCAAGATCGCTTTCACTTGTTCAACTGTTAAAATGGTATCCAAATTTTCAGGATGAACAAGCAATACAATTGCATCCTCAGCAATTTTGGTAGAGATCGGGAAAATGTTTTTAGCTTCAAATGATTTGCGCTCAGTTGCAGTAAGGTCGCGGCACATCACAACTACTTTGCAAGAATCGTTTATGAGGCTGGTAAGGGCTTCGTTTTCGGGAATGTAATTCACATGCACTTTTGCATTTTTGTAAATTGCCTCGAATGTATAAATCTGATTGTCAAACAATTTTTGAAACGATTCATCTACAGAAATATTTACCTCACCAGAAGTGGGGGTGTCTGTTGGTTTCGGGGCATCAGATCCTCCAGAACAAGCAACCAAAAAGATTGATGCAAAAAGAACAATACCAAAAACTATCTTTTTCATGCGTGTTATTATATTTCTATTCGACATGCGCTGTTTCTTTTTCTTTAACAGACGATTTAATTCGCAATAACTTATTGATGTATCTACGATAAGCAATGTAAAAACGCAAGGTGCCGAATAAAATTAAAACAATTCCGATACTACTTCTTCCCTGGGGCAAAAGATCAATCCAGGTATCGGTAAACAGAAACAAAAAACCAATGGTCAGATAAAATGCCAAAAGCAAAAAACTAAGGTAGAACCTTAGTTTATTCCATGAATGTTTGATCTTTATCTTAACGCTCATCTTCCCGCTCTTTTCTGTGTTTTCTGATCATTAAACCTGATCTGACGATTGAATAAACCAACATTGTAACTCCCAATTCTTTTCTGTAAGTAGGAAATGTGTTGGAAGCGATGTCGGTAAAAAAAAACAGTAATCCCAATCCCAGATAAACCGCTATCATTAAAAAGTTTGAATAATAGCGTATTTTATCCACGGAAGAAGAATTACTGTTAAAGATATATTTTATGTTAATACCCGATTATAAACGTGCGCACTATCGCAATGTGAACTTAATCGGTAAATTGAACTGAACACGAACCTCACGACCGTTTTGTTTACCGGCTTTCCAACTTGGCATTGACTTTACAACGCGCATCGCTTCTTTGTCGCAACCTTTTCCGCCTGATACACCTCTCAATACTTTCACATCAGTGATACTTCCATCCTTTTCAACAACAAAAGTTACGTAGCACGTTCCTTGAATCTGACCTTCCTTTTCCATTTGTGGATAGGATACATTTTTTTGAATGTATTTCATCATTTCAGATTCACCACCAGGGAATGAAGGCATCTGCTCAACAATTGTCAATGGCGCTTCAATAACTGCTTCAACAACCTGACCTGTACCTTCGTCAGGAATAATAATCTCGTTATCGCCAGTACCTTCTTGTGTAACAGTACTAATTTGTGGCGTTTCCTCTGTTTGAACAGGAGGTGGCTCATCAATTACTTCTTCATCCGTAACTACAGGAGGCGTAAATTTTACCGTTTCCATTACCGGTGGTGGTGGTGGTGGTGGCGGTGGTGGTTCTGTTTCGTCCAAGGGAGGAGGAGCAGTAAGATCTACAGGAGTAATATCTACAGGCACTTCCACTTCTTCCGTTACATTTTTGATCCAATCGATAATTGCAGGTAAGCTGACAGCGAACACAAATGAAGCACCCGTGATCAACAATGCAAATGTTACACTCCGATTGTGATTTTTACGAAGATCATAAGCTCCATAGGTCTTATTCCGATCTTCGAAAACAATATCGTTACGCACAGGAGAGACAACACTGTTCCAATTATTAAATAATGATTCTGCCATCTTCGTATTATTTAGACGTTGCTTTTAGTAATTCGTTTTCTTTTGCACCCATATCCACAACCGCGTATTTACCAATGTTGCAAATGTTCAGTTCGTCAATTACGTCAATCACGTTTTTGTATACTGCTTGGTCATCTGCTTTAATAAGCACAGTTAAGGCCTCTTTTGAACCTTTTTCTCTGTTCACTAAGCGCTTGTAGGTGGTGTCAACAATTTCTTTTCGTTTCAACTTTTCTGTCAATGCGTCAATAGCAACTGTTGTAGGTTTGTTTCTGTCTAAAAGTAATTTATGCAAACCTTCATCCGAAAAATCTGTTTTTGTTAGGGTAGTCGGAGCCATTCCTTTTTCGTTTCCGGCAGGATAAAACTCACCATAATAATAAAAGACAGCGTTTTCTTTAGAAAGAATAAAGGTCAATGCATTGTTTACTTTTATTTGATCTTTATCATCCTCGGGTTTTGCGGGATAATTGATCTCCATTGTTTTAGGTTTCGCAAAAGTAGATGTTAATACGAAAAACGTAAGGAGCAAGAACGCCAAATCTACCATTGGCGTCATATCTATTCGTGTCGATGATTTTTTGGCGCGTTTCTTTTCGTGCTTTCCACCGCCGCCACCATCAGTATTTACTTCTGCCATTTTTATACTATTTAAATGTTTATAATCTTGGAATTACTTTAAGGTGCATTACCTTATCGTATTCCATAATTATTTTTTTATTCCGCTGCAACAGGTCCTTGTTCAAGGTCTGTGATCAAGTTAAAACGATAAATATCAATATCGGTAAACACTTTGATGATCTCTTTTACAGCAATATAATTTGCTTGTCCATCAGCTTTAATCGCATAACGAAGTGGTTCGTATTTAAATTCACGACCTAATTTTTCTGCTCTCTCCTCCTCTGTTTTTGCTTGCTTTGCTGCTTCAATTCTACCGAATTGTATCCAATCGCCCAATTCGTTATGAAGCGAATCGTGAGGAATACCAGGAGAGGGTTTAGCCACGCGTTGGGCATCTTCCATATTGATATACTCCTTCAATTTTGCCATTGGCACACCAATACTTGTCATTCCACCAAACGTCTGTAATTCTTTTTCAGTAAAAGTGATCTGGTATTGTTGACCCATTTTCTGCAAGGTTTTTTTACGAACCTCTGAATTGTTGATGTTGTAGAAGGGTTTTCCTTTATCATCGATAGAGATTAAAATTACATTTTTAGGAAGTAATTTATCTGCTGTCGACGAAGGTGTGTCAACCACCACCGGCTCGGTCACTCTTGAAGTAGCAGTAAGCATAAAGAAGGTAACCAAAAGGAAAGCCAAATCTACCATTGGAGTCATATCCAATGAAGGGCTACCTTTAGATGATTGTACTTCAGCCATATCTGTTTATTTATTATTTATATTAGTAATAGATCCTAAAACTATTTAGAAAGTTTTAATGTGTGCAATAAGCTGTAACCAGCCTCGTCCATACTGTGCGTGATAGTATCAACACGAGTACTAAAATAGTTGTACATGATAATCCCAACAACTGATCCACTGATCCCTAATGCTGTATTGATAAGTGCCTCAGAGATACCTGTTGCAAGTGCAGCTGTATCAGGAGAACCTGCAGCAGACATCGCAGCAAATGAACGAATCATACCCAAAACTGTTCCGATCAAACCCCAAAGTGTTGCAATGGTTGCACAAGTAGTGATGATAGATAAGTTTTTAGAAAGCATTGGTAATTCCAAAGAAGTTGCTTCTTCCAATTCTTTTTGAACTGCTTCGATTTTCTCTTCGCTGTTCATAGAAGAATCGTTTTGTACGGTTTGAAGTTTTTCAATTCCAGAGCGAACAACATTTGCTAAAGAGCCTTGTTGTTTATCACACGCAGCAATTGCATCTTCAAATTGGTTGCTTGCTAAAAGTGATTTGATGTTACGTAAAAACACGTCTGCTTTACCAGTTCCTTTTGCTTTTGCAATTGTAAATAAACGCTCAACAGAAAAAGTAACAATAATCATAAAAATTGCCATTAGGATAGGTACAATGAATCCACCTGAATACATCATTCCTAACATATTTCCTTCTTTTGGATGACCTTCAGCATCAAAGTTTCCTGGAGCCCCAAGAATAAATGAATAGATTAACCACCCGATTACTAAACATACTAAGATTGCTAAAAGTGCGGTCATAAAGTTAAACCCGCCTGATGTTGATTTTGAATTACTCATATTGTTTTAGTTTTGGTTTATTTTATTATTTAGTTTTTAATACATACAAATTTTTGCAAACAGAATGCTTTTTCCTATTACTATTTTCTATAATAGGGCACCAAACATACTAAATCTATTTCGAAAGTAAAAATTTTTTATGTGAAGTAATTGTTTTTTTTTCTTCCCTCGACAATTCATTAAATCTTCCTTTTTATTAACCTGATTTTGATTGTTTATTTAAACTGAATATATAATCTTTAACACGAATTACCACAAAAAATTGTTGTCTGTGCCTCTACTTTATTAAACGGTTGGTTTTTAGCAATAACAGGCGCTTATTGGCATTAAATGGCAATGTAGATTTACCTGTTATTTAGGGCCTTTGTTTTTATGAAAAGAAAGGCTACCGTTATGATTATCAAGCAGATAATAATATAACCGATATTCTTATAAACCCATTCGTTGGAGCCCAAAAAGTAACCGATTCCCGCTAATGAGCCAACCCATATTACCGCTCCGATAACATTATAGATCATGTATTTTTTATAATTCATCTGAATCATGCCTCCAATAACAGGTGCAAAATTGCGTATTAAAGGCAAGAAACGCCCTACTATTAATATCTTTCCGCCATGTTGGTCATAGAGATTGACCGTGCGGTCGATCCACCATTTTTTGAAGATAAAGATCTTTGTATCCGGTTTCATGCATCGTGGACCCATGGTTTTAAAACCGAACCAATAACCTATGTAATAGCCAACCACGGCAGCGATGGAAAGCAAAACAATCAATATAGGAAGATTGACTCCCAATATATGGGGCTTGGAATAACAAAGAATCCCTGCCATAAAGAGGAGGGAGTTTCCCGGCAGGAAAAACCCTGCAAGAAAAGAACATTCTGCAAAAACGATAAAGACTAAGAAAGCCAGACTACCCCAATTAATGATGTATTGGGCATCACTAAAATTCCTGATAAATTGTACTACTTCCATTCGGGCCGCAAAATTACAATAATCTACTGATGAAATACAAGACAAAAAATCATTGTTTATTTTTTCTTTCTTGAAGGAAGGTGGTAAGCACAGGAATGGTAGTGATAATAATTAGTCCGATCACAATGGCGCCAATATTTTCCTGGACCCATTTATGCGTTCCAAGGAAATATCCGATGCTACACAAGGAGCCGATCCAAGCGAATGCTCCAATGATATTGTACACCATAAATTTTTTAAAATCAACGTTGATTACTCCGGCAAGAATGGGTGCAAATGTGCGTATGATGGGCAAAAACCGACCAATGATCAATGCTTTTCCTCCGTTTTTATCATAAAAATTGCGTGTTACTTCTAAATATCTTTTTTTGAAAATGAGTGAGTCTTTACGTTCAAAAAGTGGCGGACCTACTTTATAACCAAAGCAGTAACCTGCAATATTACCTATAATTGCCGCGGAACATAATAAAAAAATCAAAGTAACTAAATTCACTCCTAGCAAGTCTGGTTTAGAAACGCAAATCATTCCTGAAATAAAAATAAGTGAATCACCGGGAAGGAAAAATCCGACCAACAAACCTGTTTCAGCAAATATCACAAAAAGCAAAAGGACGATTCCACCATAAGCGATAATGGATTGCGGGTCGGTGAGTTGTTTTAGGAATTCTATCACTGTGCTATGAATTAAGCCCTTTGCTTCTCGACTCCGCTCGAAGTGACTGGCGACAAGCATTTTTCTTTACTATATTAATTTCGTTCTCAACTCCGCCCGAAGTGACTGGCGACAAGCATTTTTCTTTACTATATTAATTTCGTTCTCAACTCCGCTCGAAGTGACTGGCGACAAGCATTTTTCTTTACTATATTAATTTCGTTCTCAACTCCGCCCGAAGTGACTGGCGACAAGCACTTTTCTTTACTATATTAATTTCGTTCTCGACTCCGCTCGAACTGACTGGCGACAAGCATTTTTCTTTACTATATTAATCGCGTTCTCGACTCCGCTCGAACTGACAATCGACTCCGCTCGAAGTGACTGGGCTCAGGGTGACGTCAAATTAATGTTTCGACTTTTGTATGAAATTATTTTACTAAAATTAATCCAATTTTACTTTATCAATGTCGGGATTGACTTTATGCTCATGGAGCTCCCCTTCCCATTTGGATATGACGACTGTTGCAACAGCATTCCCTACTACATTGGTTGCGGAGCGTCCCATATCTAAAATCTGATCGATGCCCAACAATAACAGCAATCCTGCAACAGGAATATTAAAGTGAGCAAGCATTCCTGCAATAACAACAAGTGAGGCACGAGGTATTCCCGCTACCCCTTTACTGGTAATTAACAAAATCAACAACATCGTGATCTGCTGACCAACAGACATTTCTATTCCATAAGCCTGAGCAATAAATACGGTAGCAAAAGTCATGTACATCATAGAACCATCAAGGTTAAAAGAATACCCAAGTGGCAAAACAAAGCTTACAATCCGGTTACCGCAACCAAATCGTTCGAGCGACTCAATTGTTTTTGGCATTGCCGCTTCTGAACTTGCGGTGCTAAAAGCTAGCAAAATTGGTTCTTTGATGTAGTTCAGTAGTTTGAAAAAATTTATTTTCATGAAAAAACAAATCAGAAATAACACCCCGAAAACAAACAAAAACAATCCGAGATAGAATGTTCCGATCAGGTAGAGATAACCCGTGAGAACGCCCAGTCCTTGCTTTGCGACCACTGCAGCTAAAGCACCAAACACGCCAAAGGGAGCAAAAGACATTACATAATTCGTAACCTTAAACATGATGTGAGAAATAGAATCGAAAAAATCGACCACCACTTTTCCTTTGCTACCAACAGATGCCGCAGCAATGCCAAAAAACAAAGCAAAAATAACGATGGGTAATATTTCGTTTTTAGCCATCACATCCACAATACTTTCAGGGATAATGTGATTGATAAAATTTTTTGTGTCAAATTCTTTGGCTACCTGAACACCTACTTCAGCATCAACCGGGGGCAATTCCAGGTGCATTTTTTTACCGGGAGCAAAAACATTGACCAGCATCAATCCCAACAATAATGAAATAATTGCAGCTGTTGTAAAATACAAAAGTGTCTTTATTCCTATTCGTCCTACGGATTTAAAGTCGCCCACCTTGGCAACACCAACAACCAATACGGAGAATACCAGGGGAGCAATGATCATTTTGATGAAGCGCATAAAAATATCGCTCAAAATGTGCAAACTTGGTGCGAAGTCTTTCCAGAAATATCCAACAATGATTCCCAGAAGCATTCCTGAAAATATTTGAACAATGAGTGATGGTTTTTTAAATTTCATAGTTTGTTTTTTACCGCAGCGGACGCAAAGATATTTCGCTGAGGACGCTGAGGAATTTATTTAAAACAAATATACACTTTGTAAAATAAAAAAAGCTTCTCAGATTGAGAAGCTTTCATTTGAAATCGGTTCTTGATGTAAGCGCGTCTCGATAAATTCCTCCTTTTGTCGGAATTACTCGCAGTGACCTTGTATTTGTAAGTTCGAGAGTAGCGGAAAAATTGGAGCGTATCGAAAACACTTCTTATTTTACAACAAACGGATAATATAATCCGGAAAGAGACCTAAAGCAACGATAGCAATTGCGATAATCACCAATACTATTTTGTGATTAGATTGAACAGCAATTGTTTGTCCGTCACTTTCTTTGAAATACATTGCAATGATCAGGCGGAAATAGTAATAAACCCCGATTAAAGAAGCGATGATCGCGATCAGTACAAGTCCTACATTCCCTGCCATGAAAGCAGAAGTAAATATAAAATACTTCGCGAAGAAACCTGCTGTAGGCGGAATGCCAGCCAATGATAACAAAGCGATCGTCATGACAATTGCAAGCATCGGATTTGTTTTTGACAAACCGTTGAAAGCATTTACACCATCCGAATTTTTAGCATCTGAAATAATATTTACGATTGCAAATGTTGCAATTGAGCCAATAGAATACGCTGATGCGTAATACAAAATAGCACTGTTCGAGTAATTGTTAGCAGCTAATAAGGCCAACAACATGTAACCTGCATGTGCAACACTTGAATAGGCTAACATTCGTTTTGTGCTGGTTTGCATTACTGCAGTAATATTACCTACCAATAATGTTAAAGCAGCCATCACCCAAACAGTTTGCATCCATGTTTCGCTAACACCACTGAATGTAGTAGAGAATAGTCTTAAAAATGCTGCGAATGCTGCTGTTTTAACAATGGTTGCCATAAATGCAGTAACAACAGTTGGTGCACCCTGATAAACATCCGGAGCCCAAAAGTGAAAAGGAGCAGCAGAAACTTTGAATGCCATTCCGACTAACATCAACAACACACCAACATAAAAAATGGAAGATAAAGCAGTTCCACCGGAAACGGCTGCAGCGATCTCGGAAAGGTCAAATGAGCCGGTAGCTCCGTATACCAATGCGATACCAAACAATAAAAAACCAGTAGCGAAAGCACCCATTATTAAATATTTGAATGCCGCTTCGTTGGAGGAGACATCCGTTTTATTACTTCCTGCTAATATGTACATTGGGATAGACAAGATCTCGATTCCCAAAAATAACATAGCCATATTTGTATAGGAAACCATAATTTCCGCACCCACCAATGCAAATAGCACTAAAGCAAAATGATCGGTTAAGTTGGATTCTTCTTTAAAAAATCCTTCCGCCATTATGAACCAAAGAAATGCGACAACTAAAATAACTGCAGTAAATGCAACGGCATAGTTATCAAATTGCATCATCTTAAAATACAACTTGTTGGTATCCCAATCAAACATATTTAATACGAATGTGGTAATTAAACCAAGCAACACGATAGGATACAAGAGTTTTTTAAAGCTGAAGATCTCAGCCAATAATGCAATTACACCTAATGAAGAAAGTAATATTAATGCTTTCATATACTTTTATTTTTCACCACATATTTCACAGATTTACACAGATAAACCTTTTGTGAACTGGGTTTAATTTTTTTTAAATTTATTTTTTATTTTCCTAATGCCATCTTCACATTGTTTACTAGCTGATCAACAGCAGGTGAACAAATATCCGTTAATGGTTTTGGAAAAACGCCAAAAACAATAATTGCAGAACAAATAATTATTAGCACTGCTTTTTCGGTTGTTTCTAATGGAGCAAAAGAAGCAGTTGCTGCATTTGTTTCTCCTAACATGGTTGATTGGTAGCTCCGCAGCATATATACGGCACCTAAGATTACTGACAAACCTGCAAAGGCAGCCATCCAAGCATTGTGCTGAAACAAACCGTTCAACAATAAAAACTCGCCAATAAATCCGTTTGTTAATGGAAGTGCAACACTGCCTAACAATACAATTAAAAACAGAACAGCAAATTGAGGATTAACATTTCTGATTCCACCGAGCGATTGAATTTCTCTGGTGTTTGTACGTTTCTGAATCAGGTCAACAATAAAGAACAAGCCTACCACATTTACACCGTGACTTAACATTTGAATCATTGCACCCTGAAGACCTTGAGCGTTCATGGATAATATACCCGCAGCAATCAAGCCAACGTGCGCAATCGATGAGTATGCAATTAATCGTTTGAAATCTTTTTGTACGATAGCGATACAAGATGCGTAAACAATACCGAATACGGATAATCCGATCACAACATTTGCGTAGTGTTCAACACCTAATGGAGCCAATGGCAACAACCAGCGGATCACACCAAATGTTCCCATCTTTAACATGATACCGGAAAGCAGCATGGTACCTTGTGTAGGAGCCGTTGTATATGTATCCGGCTGCCAGGTATGAAATGGGAAAACGGGCATTTTAATAGCGAACGCGATGAACATTGCCCAAAACACATATCCCTGATGAACAAGGTCAAGGCTTTGTCCGGCAGCATAAAGCGCTGTGATATTAAAACTATGGGTTCCTGAAGTATGCAGGTAAAGATAAATTAATCCTCCCAACATGAATAAACTTCCGGCAAGGGTATATACAAAAAACTTGAATGTAATTCTTGTTCTGTCTTCTCCACCCCACAACAAACAGATGAAGTAGATCGGGATTAGTGCTAATTCCCAGAACACATAAAATAAGAAACCGTCTAATGAAACGAAAACACCAACAAGTGCCATTTGCATGAATAAGATCAATGCATAGAAGGCAGAAGGGTTTTTGTAATCGGTTTTAAACGAAGTGAGAATAATAACAGGAACAAGAAATGTTGTTAAAAGCACTAACAACATTGAAATACCATCTATACCAACATGAAAGGAAATACCCATCGATTGGATCCATGCCGAATTCCAGTCAAACTGAGTAGTTGCATCGCGATGAAATTGAGAAAGTGCAAAAATTGCAATTACAAATTCAAGTATTGCAGCACCAAGTGCAATGTTTTTTACTTGCGGACCTTTTACAAATAATAAAAGTAAGCCAGCAAGTAATGGAAAAAATATTAATAATAATGTGATCATATCTTTATAAATAAATTCTAAATTCTAAAACAGTTGCGTAAACAAAATCAAAACAATACTAATGACCATTACAAACACATAAAATCCGATGTTGCCTGTTTGAGCAAGGCGGAGAGCGCTACTTAGGGATGTTACAAGAGAACCTACACCATTTACAATTCCATCAACAATTTGATTATCTACCAGCTTGTAGAATGCTTCTGAAATTAAATTCAGAGGTTTCGTAATCAGGCTTTCATACAATTCATCAATCCAATACTTATTGTAAACCAATTTATGAAGTGGCTTTAATTCTTCACCTTCTGCAGCAGGTACTGTGTT
>CANIFU010000047.1 GCA_947466965.1 Bacteroidota bacterium | reverse complement strand
TATTATAATAAATTCCGTTCTTCTATTCTTTGCTCTTCCTGCTTCAGTAGCATTATCAGCAACGGGAACAGAAGCACCATACCCTTTGAAATTTACAAGTCGTTTTTCTTCAATTCCTTTTGCGATTAGTAAATCTCTGACACTAAATGCACGATCGGTTGATAATGCCAAATTGGATTTCTGATCACCAACATTATCAGTATGTCCGTGTACCTCAATTTTTAGTAAAGAATTTGTTTTTAAAAACTCTGCAAACTCGCTAATGACAATAGCAGAACTGGGATCCAGATCAGCTGAATTGGTAGTATAATAAATATTATTAAGGGTATAGCTTTTACCAACTTTAATAGTATCAACAGGAAAATTTATTTTTACAGGTTTCGAAGAGATTAGCGAATCTTTTTTAATCAATTGTGAAGTAAAAGCATAATTATCTTTTTTAACGGTAATAATCAAATCGCTTTTCTTTTTTGTATTCACTACAACCGTATAATCCCCGGTGATAGTGTCCACAATTGCTTCGGTTATTTTATTTGAAATGGCATCTTTTACTTCAACTTTAAATCCTTTAGGATCACCCTCTCCTTGGTCTTCTATCTTACCTCTAAAAAAAGCTACCTCATCTGGCCGTGCTTCTTTGTATAATTCAAATGAAAAAATATCATATTTTCCAACTGACTTACCATTTGAACGAGAAGGTTCGTTAGATGCAAAATATCCTAAATGACCATCTGTGCTAACGAAAAAACCTAAATCATCACGATTAGTATTGATAGGAATTCCAATATTTTTGGGCTCACTCCATTTGCCGTCTTCACCCTTTTTAGAAAAAAAAATATCGAATCCTCCAACTCCTGGATGCCCATCACTTGAGAAATATAAGGTTTGGAAATCAGAATGAATAAAAGCAGATTTTTCGTCTGCATTTGTATTAATAATTGATCCTAAATTTTCAGGTTTACTCCATAATCCTGTCGCAAGATCTTTGACAGTTACGTAAAGATCCACTCCTCCTCTTCCACCTTTTCTGTCGCTGGCAAAATATAATGTTTTACCATCAGAAGCAATACTAGGCTGAGAATCCCAATAGATCGGATCATTAATCCCCTCTACTTTTTTTGCTTCTGTCCATTCTCCATTTATATTGTCAGCTGTATAAATATCACAATTTATTGTTGGACCACCTTCATCTTTACAAGATGTAAAAAAAACATGCTTATTATCTATTGACATGGTTGCACCACCTTCACTGCCATTCTTATTAAATGGATAAGGCATTCGCTGCCCTTTGTTAAACAAACCGGAAGTTTTATTGCGAATAGCATAACTGAATAATTCCAATTCTTTATCCGTTTCATAAACCATATCTTTATTTACAAATGGTTGTTTACGGGTAAATAACATCATTTCATCATCAGAAGTAATAATCGGAAGATATTCATCTTTTTCGGTACAGATGCCTTCAACAGGAGTTGGATCGAAAGGGACTTTGTTTTTGAATAAGTCGCTAAATACTTTTGCATAACGCAACATGTCTCTCGCTTGTTTTAAAAGTGCATCATACTCTTTATTAAACTTCTTCTCATCATCGTCTTTAAAATCGATGTATTGTTTCATATACTTTACTACCTCATCATAATTTTCATCTTCCCATGCAATAAAGCCTAAGTAATAATAAGGATCGGAATGATACTTCGGACAAATCTCAATTACTTTTTTGAGGAAAGGTTCAACGGGTTTATACTTTTCTTCATTGATACTTAGTGAACGAATACGTTCAGATGCAAAAGCAAAGTTGGCATCCACATAATCCGGTTCCAGGAGCATCGCTTCTTTCAGAAAAGCCAATCGTTCTTCCTTTTTATACTTTTTATCAATTCCCTGCTCGTATATTTTTTTTGCTTTTTTATTTTCGATCTCCTGACACTTAGCTGCATCCTGGGCGAAGGAAGTGAAAGTTGCTATGAATAAAAAGGAAAATAGGGCTGTTAAGTATTTCATTTAATTTATAATCTAAAATTTAACAAACGATATACAATATTCTTTAAGGGCATGTGAGTGATCACTCAAGCATTACTCGAATTGACATCGTAGTTGATAACTTTCAACTTACTGCAATTTCTTGTCCGACTCTGCTTTTGCATTATTCAAAAGCTGGTCTGCTTTTTTATTTGCTTCATCTAATATTAACTGAGCTTTTTTATCTACTTCTTTTTTTGCAGCAGGTACAGCAGCTTTGGCGGCCATTTTGGCTATCGGATTTTTCAACTCTTCAATGTTTTTATCGATAGCTGCATAACCTTCCGATTTAATTCTATCTGACAACACTTTTGCATCTGCCTTGAGTTTATCCGCTTGAACTTGAGCATCCTTCATTATTTTTTCTGCTTCTTCACGTGCTTTTTCTTTTGCCATGTCCAATCCCTGACTAATGATCTCTTTCACTTGATCTTTCGCACCTTGTTCTGTATTAAACAAATCGGTTTTTAAGGTTGGTTTTGTAATCGTTCCGCCGAACAAAACTTTAATTTTCACCTTATCACCTAGTTTTACATTTGTACCTGCCAATGCGTTAAGTTGACCTAACAAACTACCAGCTGCAGCATTTGCTTGTGATCCAAATTCAGAACGTGGAATTTCTAACTTCCAAGTATAATCAATTGTTTGATCAAAACCGGTTGATCCTTTTACAGTTCCAGAAATATTTCCAGCTTTGATAGGCATTTCTTCTACAAACAATCTGCCGTCCTTAAATGAATACGAAGCATTTACATTTTCGAATGTTATTTTTTTATATTTTTCTTGCTTCAATGCATCTGCCAATTTATTAATTGGTTCAAAGCCTTCAACTGTAACACTGTTTGTTAGTAATTTACCACCACCAGTTAATGAATTTACAACAGGTTCCATGTGTTCATCCAAAAACGTTGTAAACTTTAATTTTGTTCCGAATTTACCTTTTGAATATTTAGCGATCGGAGCAAGTTTCTCAACGGTATTAAACATTTTTAGCGTTTTAGGAATATCAAAATTGGCAATATCAACATCAAAATCAACAGAAGGTTTTTTTATGTTTTGAGTGTTATAAACTCCAGTCAAAGCCATTGTTCCTTCTACTTCATCTAGGGTTAATTTCAAATTATCCAAGGTCATCTTACTGTTTTTTATGGTAACACCACCAGCAACTTTAGTGATTGTAAGATTGTCGTAAAGTAATTTTTCAATATTCGCATTTAAGCGAACATCCAAATTGGAAGGAACTTCTGCAACGGTCATTGCAGTAGTATCTACTGGTTCAACTGAAGCGGGCTTTGAGGTATCGCTGCTACTCATTAATTGATTTACATCTATTAAAGTAGACTTCAAATTAAATGAACCTTTCAATAAAGAATCTTTCAATGCATATTGAAGGAAGTTTTCAATTTTACCATCCAACTGAATATCACTTTTACCAATCTTCGCATCAAATTTTGTTAGGTCGACTGTTTTAGGATTAAATTCTAAATACAAGGCGCTAATTTGTGTAGGATAAGTCAATGATTTGGTTTGATAATTCATATCCAACACAGCTAGTTTTCCTGAGGCATTAAATTCCTCATAGTGTTCTTTTTCTATGGAACTCATGCGTCCTTTCATTTTCACATCCACAGTGATCAACCCATTTAGATCGTCTCCTTTTTCCATCGGAATAACATCTTGCATAGTTGCTAAATTTATTTTTGCTAATACAGTAGCATTAATATTGGCATCCGAAACAGGAGTAGAAACATGCATTGTTGCATCAACTGGATTACCGCCCAACTCAACATGAAATTTATTTAAGTCGATAACCGTTGCATCCGGATCACCCGTTTTATTATCAACTAATAAATCAACCTGAATATTAGTAGCTGATTTCGGTAGAGCTGGATATTGAAACATCGCATCTTTGATTAACAACTTACAACCAAATGCAGGCATTTTTTTATCATTGTAAATACCTTTCGCGAAACCATCTAACGCTAACGAACCGGATGTTTTCACATCTTTAAAATCTGCGGTATAAACACCGGGAACCAAGGATAATATATTTTTGAATTCGGTTTGATTTGCTTTAAACTTCAGATCCATGTCCATATCATCACCTGGCATTGCAAAAAAACCATCTAATCCTAATGTTAATTCATTCAATGAAAATTCATTCTCTTTGAAGGTAAATTTGAACTTCGGCATATCTGCGTCAAGATCTGCTTTTATGCGTGTTTTCACTTTATTCATATACACAACACCACCATAGTTCATCGTAAAACGTTCGATGTCTGTTAATGTCTCCAACACAAAATTATCAGACGTAAAATCACCGCTAAGGGAATGTGTCATATTATATAACTCTGTATAGAAACCCATAGATGCATCATCGTAAACGATATAAGCATTTTTTATCTCGAATTTTTTTAAGGTCATTTTAAACGGAGCCGCTTTAGTTGTATCAACAGCAGCAGAAGTTGTATCCACACTTGGCTTAACAATATCCCAATTGGCTTTGCCATCTTTCAATACCAATGCATGAATTCGTGGCTGATCGATGAGGATAGAATTGATCTTGTACTGTTCACCTTTGATAACACTCATCAGATTTAAACCCACAGTTAAATTCTTTGCATACAACAAAGTATCGCCTTCAAAATCTCCAACATTAGCAACACTCACGCTATCTACCGATAAAGTAAAATCAGGAAAAGAACTGATCAGCGTAAGATCGAACTCACCAAAATTAACCTTCGCATTCAACTGTTCGTTTGCTGTATCTTTTACAAACTGAACAATTTGTTTTTTGAACAAAAAGGGAGCAGCGATCAGAAAAATAATGAGCACTAAAAATGTTATTCCAGTCCATTTAAGGATTCTTTTCACTAAGCTTTTCTTTTTTGGGGTTTCGTTTGTCATGGTGGTTCGTTTTTTTCTCTTGTTTATTTTCTTTATTACTTCATTGTGAGGAACGAAGCAATCTCTCGGTGGATATTCTCCTCTTCATGAAAGATTACTTCGTTCCTCGCAATGACGTTTTTAATGATATTTGTTATTACAATTGTAAACTTTTATTTCTTAATAAATGGTCGGCGATCACCAATGCGGCCATTGCTTCCACAATAGGAACTGCACGCGGCAATACACAAGGATCATGCCTTCCTTTGCCGGTCATGTCAACGTTTTCATTTTTTGAATTCACCGTTTCCTGTTTTTGCATAATAGTTGCAACAGGTTTAAAAGCGACTTTAAAATAAATATCCTGACCATTGCTGATCCCGCCTTGAATCCCACCGGAATGATTTGTTTTTGTGATTACTTTATCATTTTCAATATTAAATAAATCGTTGTGCTGCGAACCTTTCATTTTAACACCTTCAAAACCACTGCCATATTCAAAACCTTTTACAGCATTGATACTTAACATGGCTTTTCCGATTTCGGCATGCAATTTATCAAAAACAGGTTCACCCAACCCAACCGGTGTTCCCTTGATAATACAGGAAATAACGCCTCCAATCGTATCACCGGACTTACGGACCTGTTCAATTTTGTGAATCATTGTTTCTGCAAGAAGTGCATCCGGACAACGAATAATAGTTGTATCTATCTTAGAAAGATCTAAATCATGATACTCTTTTAATAGTTTTATGTCGCCAACCTGAGAAGTATAAGCCTGAATTGTGATCCCATGCTCTTTAAGTATTAATTTAGCAATTGCTCCGGCAACAACACGGCTAACCGTTTCACGGGCAGAAGACCTTCCGCCACCGCGATGATCGCGCATGCCATACTTTGCATCGTAGGTATAATCCGCATGTGAAGGGCGATAAACATCGGTGTTATGCTCATAATCTGTTGACTTTTGATTTTCGTTTCGGATAATAAAACCGATTGGTGTTCCCATTGTTTTACCTTCAAATATCCCTGAAAGGAATTCCACTTTATCACTTTCTTTCCGCTGGGTAACAATTTGGGATTGTCCCGGGCGCCTTCTGTCCAATTCAGATTGTATAAAATCAAGGTCGATAATAAGACCTGAAGGACAACCATCAATAATACCACCCAAAGCTTCGCCATGCGACTCGCCAAAAGTGGTTAAAGTAAATAGTTTTCCGAATGAATTGCCTGCCATAAAATGTTTTTTACAAAACAGACAAATTTAATGAAAATTGGCTGCAAAAACTGGATTTAATTGCAAATTATTTTCTGAGTATATGTGCCATTTTCAGCAAGAATTCTTACAAAATAAAGCCCTTTTCCATTTGCTGAAATATCCAATTGTTTTTGGTAAAAACCTGAAACATTTCTTTGTGTTTCATGATAAATGGTTCGACCTATAACATCTGAAATTAAAATAGAAATATCTTGGGAAACAGATTCAAAACGAATATTAAAAAAGCCATTAGAAGGATTCGGATAAAGAGTAAAATCATGAATGGCTTTTTCTTCAATAGAAGTAGAATTACAAACATCAGGTGCTGAATATATCTTATTTATGCTGCACGAACCATCGGCGGAGAAGCCTGCGGCTATAAAGCAAGAAGAGCCGTTTGATGGTAATCCGCTTAAAGTATAGGATGAAGGACTTATGAAGGGAGCCGTAAATGTTTGGCTTCCTCCACAACTACCAAAAACAGTTAATGTTCCGGCAGAAGGTGCGTTATTAAAAACAACAGAGCCGGAAACTGAATACGAATTATCTGCGCTATCACAAACAGAAGGTGATGCTGTTAGGGAAACGAATGAGCAAGAATACCCACATGCTGTAGTACCTGCTCCTGCTGTTTGCTCATAATGTATGTTTCCGGAAGTATTAGCATAGTTAGAAATCATTGCAATATAAAATTCTCCGGGTAGAGCTGAAGGTATAGATATATTTATTAAGTTACTTGCTGAATAATCACATCCCACAATATGAGCTGAATCAAGCATTAAATAGCACGCACCCGACAATGTAGTAAATGGACCCCAATATATAAAATCAACATCAATTGGAACAGGAACAGCCGAAAAATCAAGCGCGGAACCAGTGATTGTAATCGCTCCAGGAACAACCACTTCAATTGAAAACCAAAAAGGATTTGCAACACTTGCTAAGCAACCATAATCAGGGCCAACAGGCGCAGCAAATCCGATAGGTGCATCATAATCATAGGCAGTACCTGTACAAAAAGGCAATGCGGTTATGCAACTGTCCTGCGCCTTTATATATAAACTGTTTAATTGAATAGACAAGAATAATATAAGTATGTATTTTTTCATATTAAAGTATTTTTACCAAAGATAGTATTATTGGCAACTAATTTCTAATAAATCGAGAGCAGAATTGAAGGGCTAAAACCAAGTGGATTTAACAGAGTTAATTATGAAGTACTAAAGAAAAATAAAAGGGTGTCTTTTTAGATAAAATAATTGAAAATACTTCTCAATTTAGTATCTTTCAGCAATAATTAGTCTGCAATGAAGATTCTTATTAAAAATATAAAACAATTAGTTCAAACCGAAGCGCTTCCTCGCATTAAAGTAACAGGCGCTGAGATGAAAAATATTACTTCTATTTCAGATGCCTGGCTTGCCATTGAAGAGGATAAAATTGTGGGATTTGGCAGAATGGAAGACTGGGAAGGCATTTCAGACTGGACGAATCTAACAATCATCGATGCAAGTGATAAAATTGTAATGCCATGTTACTGCGACAGCCATACACATATTGTTTATGCAGGCAGCCGTGAAGGAGAATTTGTTGACAGGATCAACGGACTTACCTACGAACAGATATTCGAACGCGGAGGCGGAATATTGAACTCCGCAAAAAAACTAGAGGAAGCAAATGAAGAAGAACTTATTGAAAGTGCATTAAAACGCTTGAACGAAATCATGTGGCAAGGCACTGGAGCTGTTGAAATTAAAAGCGGATATGGATTAAGAATTGAAGCAGAATTAAAAATGCTGCGTGTCATTAAAAAACTCAAAGCACTTTCACCCCTTACAATAAAAGCAACATTCCTTGGTGCGCACGCTGTTCCTGCAGAATACAAAAATGACAAACAAACATATATCGACATCATCATCAACGAAATGATGCCCAAAATTGCAGCAGAACAACTCGCAGATTATTGCGATGTTTTTTGTGAAGAAAATTATTTTACAAAAGAAGAAGCTATTAAAATCCTCATTGCGGGAAAGAAACACGGTATGACGCCCAAAGTACATGCCGAACAATTAAGCAATTCGGGAGGAGTATTAGCGGGTGTTGAAGTGGGTGCCATAAGTGTTGATCATTTGGAATTTGTCGGAGATAAAGAAATTGACGCATTGAGAAATTCGAAAACAATGCCAACCATTTTACCGGGTGCAGCTTTCTTTTTGAGTTTACCATTACCTCCTGCCCGCAAAATGATGGATGCAGGCTTAGCACTTGCTGTTGCAAGCGATTATAACCCCGGTAGCAGTCCGAGTGGTAACATGAACTTTATGCTTTCACTTTGTTGCGTACAATATAAAATGACTCCGGAAGAAGCGATCAATGCAACAACAATAAATTCAGCGTATGCAATGGATCTAAGTAAAACGCATGGAAGCATTTGTGTTGGCAAACAAGCGAATGTATTTATTACTAAGGAAATTTCGAGCTATGCGTATATTCCATATTCATTTGGAAGCAACTTAATTGAGACGGTGATCATTAGCGGAAAAATTGTTACTGGCAGGCAATAGGCTATCAAAAAATAAACAAAAAAATGCGTCATTCCAAAGAACAAAGCAATGACGAGTATAAAAACAAATAAAATATAACATGAGTGATCAACTTATCGAATGCGTTCCAAATTTCTCTGAAGGGAACGACATGAACATCATCAAACAAATTACCAACGAGATCGAATCGGTGGAAGGTGTGAAATTATTAAATGTAGATCCGGGTAAAGCAACCAACAGAACGGTTGTGACCTTTGTTGGAAACCCTCAGGCCGTTATCGATGCGGCATTTTTAGCGATAAAAAAAGCAAGTGAATTAATTGATATGAGCAAACACAAAGGCGAACATCCACGAATGGGCGCAACCGATGTTTGTCCGCTTATACCTATTGCCGGAATTTCGATGGAAGAAACTGCATCGTATGCAAAAAAGTTAGGCGAACGTGTTGGGAATGAAGTTAGCATTGCCGTTTATTTATACGAAGCTGCACAAGCAGATAAAAAAAGAAATAATCTTTCCGTGATACGTGCAGGAGAATATGAAGGTTTTTTCAAAAAAATAAAATTACCTGAATGGAAACCGGATTTCGGTCCGGCTGAACATTCAGTAAAAGCAGGTTCTACTGTAATTGGTGCGAGAGATTTTTTAGTTGCTTACAATGTAAATCTGAATACTACATCTACACGCAGAGCAAACTCTATTGCCTTTGATGTGCGTGAAGCGGGAAGAGTAAAGCGTGAAGGGAATCCGGTTACTGGAAAAATTGTTACTGATGACAATGGAAACCCTGTTAACATTCCAGGTTCATTAAAATCGGTTAAAGCGATCGGTTGGTACATCGAGGAATATGGTGTTGCCCAAATTTCTATGAATCTGACGAATATAGATATCACTTCGGTGCACAAAGCATTTGACGAAGTATGCAAAAAAGCCAATGAAAAAGGAATTCGGGTTACAGGATCGGAGTTGGTGGGACTTGTTCCATTAAAATCGATGTTAGATGCTGGAAAATATTTTCTGGAAAAACAAAATCGTTCAACCGGAGTTTCAGAAAAAGAATTAATCAAGATTGCAGTAAAATCTTTAGGCCTGGATGAATTATCACCATTCAAACCTGAAGAACGGATTATTGAATATCTTTTGAAAGATGATACAAAATCACGTTTAATAAAAATGGATCTTGTTGCATTCGCAGATGAAACCGCAAGCGAAAGTCCGGCCCCAGGTGGTGGTTCAATCTCCGCTTATATTGGTGCATTGGGCATCTCTTTGGGAACAATGGTTGCCAACTTATCGTCACATAAGCCGGGATGGGACGAGCGCTGGAAAGAGTTTTCGGATTGGGCAGAAAAAGGACAATATTATAAAAATGAACTTTTGAAAATGGTGGATGAGGACACAAATGCATTCAATAAAATTATGATGGGATTTGGATTACCGAAGGCTACTGACGAAGAAAAAACAAAACGTACCCAAGCTATTCAAGAAGCTACCAAATATGCTACAGAAGTTCCATTCAAAGTGATGCAATTGTCTTACGATTCAATGGAAGTAATCAAAGCAATGGCAGAGATTGGTAATCCGAACTCTGTGACCGATGCCGGAGTGGGAGCATTGTGCGCCCGTTCCGCTGTTATGGGTGCCTTTTTGAATGTGAAAATAAATGCAGCGGGCTTGACAGATAAAGCTTTTGCAGAGAAACTTATTTCAGAAGGAAACGTATTAGAAATCAAAACCAATGCTTTGGAATCAGAGATTCTGAAAATTGTTAACGGAAAAATATAAAAAATTACGATGTCTTGTTTTTTTATTTAGTTTAGTCAAAGAAAACGATTACAGCTTTAGTTCCGTTTATCGATAAACTCAAAAAGACAGGTTTAAAGGAAAGAGGATTTACTAAAAGACGGTGATAATAGTAAAGAATGAACAGTCCAGTAAAAAAAAATAAACTATGTCATTCGTATCTAAAATAAAAAAACAACTACTAAAGCATCCTGCATTCCGTAGATTCTTTTTTTCGTTTCACTTCCGCTTGATTTTGCTCGATTTAAAAAAGAATCAAACACTTTTGATCTTTTGGCTGTTATTTTTCGGAATCATCACCAACAATGTTGCTCCACGCTATGGAATGGCTTATTTATTTTGGGGTCCTGAATATTTTGATAAAATAAGCTTCCTCTCATACTTAATTACTGGTTTTGCCTGCGGTGGTTTTATCATGGCGTATAATATTGCCAGTTACATAAAAAATGGATTCCGATTTCCATTTTTAGCAACCCTACGGAATCCATTCATGCGTTATTGTCTCAATAATTTTTTCTTACCGGCATTGTTTACAATTCTTTATTGTTTTCAGATTTACTTTTTCTTAAAGAGTGAAGGCAATTTTACTACGCAGCATATTTTATGGCTGATCATGGGATTTGTTGGCGGCAATTTATTTTTTATTTTTATTGCGTTCACTTATTTTTTTGGTACGAGCAAAGACATCAGTAAACTATATGGAATACATATTTCAGATTCAGTTTCTAAAAAAAACATAGCATTTACGGAACATAGCGGGGAGCGAAATCCTCATCTTATTAAAGAATCTCGCGATTGGTATGTTGAAACCTATTTCAGTAATCCGTTCAAGAGACGATTAGTGCGCTCTGTGCGGCATTATAAAAAAGAAATGCTAAAAGCTGTATTAAAACAAAATCACAAAGCGGCTTTTGTATTTCAGGTCATGTCGATTATCAGTTTGATTACACTTGGTTTATTTTCAAAATTTTCTGCATTTGAAATCCCTGCCAGCGCCAGTTTATTTCTGCTATTCACCATGTTCATTATGTTATTCAGTTCGTTCTATACTTGGTTCAGAGGCTGGTCGACACTCATTTTCGTTGTTTTCCTGATCGCATTCAATTACCTCCATAAATTAGAATTCCTATCCAAAGAGAACCGCTCTTACGGATTAAATTACGATACTATAAAAGCTTCTTATACCTACGATAATTTTAAAAAGATTGACAAAGACTATTCTAAACTGTCAAAAGATTTGGATGCAACGCTAACCATTTTAAACAAGTGGAAAGTTAAAAATACTGATCCGGCAAATCCAGGTAAAAAACCAAAATTGGTTTTGATCAATGTGAGTGGCGGTGGTTTACGTTCATCGTTATGGACGCTTTACACCTTACAGGTTACAGACAGCTTATTAAATGGAAAATTATTTAATCAGACACAACTCATTACTGGTTCATCGGGAGGAATGGTTGGAGCTGCCTATTTCAGAGAGTTAGCACTTCTGAAAATAAAAAACAAAATCCCTTCTCTTTACGATGAAAAATATTGCACCAACATGTCGAAAGACATATTGAATCCAATTGCATTTACTGTTGCTACAAGTGAATGGCTTTTTCCATTAAAAAGTTTTACGGTTGACAACCAACGTTATTCATACGACAGAGGGTATGCCTTCGAACAAAAGTTAGATGAAAATACAAATGGTATCTTAAGAAAAAGATTGTTAGCGTATAAGCAACCAGAAGCAAATTCGAATATCCCAATGATGGTATTCTCCCCTTCTATTGTGAATGATGGACGAAAAATGCTGATCTCTCCGCAAGGTATCTCCTATTTAACACAAACTGCAAAAACAGAAAAAACACAATTCAATAAACTGTTTGATGCTATTGAATATTGCCGTTTCTTTCAAGAGCAGAGTGCCGAAAAAACATTGTTTTCAAGCGTATTACGGATGAGCGCAACCTTTCCTTATATTTCTCCTGTTGTTTCATTACCAAGTGAACCACGCATCGAAATTATGGATGCTGGACTAAGAGATAATTATGGTTTAGAAACTAGCTTACGTTTTGTAAAAGCTTTTAACGATTGGATTGCAGAGAACACGAGCGGAATTTTGATCCTACAGATTCGCGATAAACATAAAAATATTCCAATTGATGAAAACCCTTCTCAAACTTTAGCTCAGGCTTTGACACGACCGATGGGAAGTTTTTACGGACATCTTTTTGAAGTGCAGGATTATAATCAAAATCAACAAATGCAAATGGCTGATCTTTGGTGTAAATCACAAATTGATATAATCGATCTGCAACTGAGAAACGAATTGAATGACCGCATCTCATTGAGCTGGCATTTGACCAATAAAGAAAAAAAGAAAGTATTTGCTTCTATCGGTCTGCCCGAAAATCAAGATGCCATAAAACGCATTGTGAAATTGCTGAAATAGCATTTTATCTCCTAATTTTTATTAAAGTCTTGTAAAAAAAAGTTAAGAATCTTTTTTTGCTTGGCTTACATTTAATGTTATCAAAAAAAAACGCTATAAAAAACAACATCCTCAAATAAGAAAACAAAATAATTGGAGTGATTTATGAATAAAACGTGTGTGTGTTAAAAAAGGTAAAAAAAATCTATTTAACAGTGGTTTTACTACTTATTATTCGTCTGTATGCACCGTCCCATAAGTCAATACGCTTCTGAAGTGATTCAATTGTAGCTTGCTGAGCTTCTTTCCAACTTTGCTCGTCTGTCCCGCATAGGTTTGATGTCATTTGTAAAGCAAGATGACTATGATGATCTCCGTCAACCTCTATGTGTCTTTCAAGGTAATATTTAAAAATTGAAATGCTATCAGGAAAGTTTTTATGAATATCGTTTACAATTGAAAGAAACATTCCAGGGATTAAGTCTTCCCGTCCAAAAGTAAATATAGCTGCTTGTAAATAATCTTTATTACTTGCAATAATTTCGAACGTATAGTCAACAAAGTCTTTCGCTTCTTTAGGTGTGTCTGATGAGATAAAAGCAGAATTGAAGTCGCCAGTTATTTTTAAAACGTCAATAAATTTCTCAATGTTAGAGGTTTCTGCTCCGCATTGTTGCATCGCGTCTAAATATAATTCAAAATGGCTTTTCCTTGTGCCATTTAGGTCAACGTCCGACTCTTCACCTACAACAATTTCGTTAATTAAATGCCTTGTGTCAGCCGAACCTTTAGGAAACCAGGGAACGGTTGTACAGGTTAAGTTGCTTTGGAGGGTTTTAAGTAATGACATAAAATCCCAAACAGCATAAACGTGATATTGCATAAACACTTTCAAATCATCAATGTCTTTAATTGCTGCATATACTTTATGATTGATAATCTCTTGTCTAAGAGGTTCTATTGTCTTTTTAAGTTTATCTATTTGTTCAGTCATTCGTTATTGAGTTTAATAATATTCTAACATTTTAATAGCATTATTGTTTTATTTAGGGAATTAGTTTATGATCACAACTATGACATTTTATTTATTTTGTATACATGAAGGGTGGGCATAAAAAAAGCCTCATAAGGTGTATGAAGCTTTTTCAAAATAACCTGGTATATTATCTTATATCTTCAATAGAAATTCCTTTGTGCAGTTTTGAATCGAATACAAAATCTGTATCCGGAATAATCGTACTGCCTGAAAAGGTTTTGATGCTATAAATTTGTATGGTACCATCTTTCATAAACATCTTAACGCTGCTAATTTGTTTTTTTGTTTTATCGATGCTTAACTTAATGGTATGGAATTTTTTCTTGTCTGGGTTTGTAGGAAACAAACTAATAAATTGGTTTACAGCATCCTCGCTTTCAAATTTATATTTAAAACCTTTTTCATAAATTGTAAAAATAGTGGAAGGATTGATAGCATCGTCTCCTCCTACTTCCATATCTTTTATTTGTACTTCGTTGGCATCTTTGATAAAATCCCAAACGGTTTTTCCATCGCAATAAATTTCATGTCCGGGTATTTCCAATTTATATTTGGCAGCTTTGGTTTGAATTTTTCCGCTTTGGGATTCTTTTGATTTGTCCTTTTTTTCTACCACCCAAGAAAATTCAGCTTTAATAGTGGTATATGCTTTTGTTTTTGCACTTAATTCATCCAATATTTTTTTTGCTTTAGGATCCTGATCCTGCGCATTTACTGTTAAACTCCCGATCGCCATGAAGGCAATAATTGCTATCTTTTTAGTAAACATATTTTAAATTTTATTACGTTTAATCTATTTATCCTTTTACTTCCTACCGATTGGCAAAGATAAGGTCGGAACGAAGGATGAATTAGTTTTTTTTCTTTTTAACGACTTCGTTACTAATGTTGACTAATGAACTTATAGTGATAAATTGCAACATCTCATAAAAATGTGGGCGTAGCAATGATGGCTGTTATAAATAATCCCTTACCTATTTATCACCCCTAATCACCTGATCACTTAGTTTTCGAGTCACTTATTCCGACTTATTCAAAAACTGTTCCAAAGATAACATATCTTTAATAAGAACCTCTCTAGCCTTTGAACCTTCAAAAGGGCCGATGATCCCTGCGGACTCTAATTGGTCAACAATTCGACCTGCACGGTTATAGCCTAATTTGAGTCTACGTTGCAATAAAGATGCAGATCCTTGCTGTGTTGACACCACTATTTCAGCAGCTTGATTAAACAAAGAATCTCTTTCAGAAGGGTCATCCATCTTTCCGGAACCTTCCCCGTTTTCATCCACATACTCGGGCAATAAAAATGCGGTAGGATAACTGCGCTGACTTCCAATAAATTCACAGATCTTTTCAACTTCGGGAGTATCCACAAAAGCACATTGTAAACGAATAAGATCATTGCCTGTGGAAAGCAACATATCACCTCTACCAATCAATTGGTCGGCTCCACCGGAATCTAAAATAGTACGAGAATCGATTTTAGATGTTACTCTAAAGGCGATACGTGCTGGGAAGTTGGCTTTGATAGTTCCTGTAATAATATTTACGGAAGGACGCTGTGTGGCAATGATCAGATGAATACCAATTGCACGAGCAAGTTGAGCCAAACGGGCAATAGGCGTTTCTACTTCTTTCCCTGCAGTCATAATTAAATCAGCAAACTCATCCACCACCAACACAATGTATGGTAAAAATTTATGTCCGTTATTCGGATTGAGTTTCCGGGCGATAAACTTGGTATTATACTCTTTGATATTACGCACCTGTGCATCTTTCAAAAGATCGTAACGCTGATCCATTTCAATACACAAAGAGTTAAGTGTATGAATTACTTTTTTTGTGTCCGTAATAATTGCTTCGGCACTATCAGGAAGTTTCGCTAAAAAGTGACGTTCAATTTTATTGAATAAGGTTAACTCCACTTTTTTAGGATCGACCAATACAAATTTAATTTGTGAAGGATGTTTTTTGTAAAGTAAAGAAACCAAAACAGCATTTAATCCTACAGATTTACCTTGTCCGGTTGCACCCGCCATAAGCAAATGAGGCATTTTTGCTAAGTCGGTAATAAAAGTTTCGTTACTGATGGTTTTACCTAAAGCAATCGGCAGGTCCATGGTGGTATTTTGAAATTTTTCGGAAGCAATCAAAGAACGCATGGGAACCATTTCAGGATTGAGGTTCGGCACTTCAATACCAACGGTACCTTTACCGGGGATTGGAGCAATGATACGAATACCCAATGCAGAAAGGGACAAGGCGATATCGTCTTCTAAATTTTTAATTTTGGAGATACGAACACCTGCAGCAGGAATAATTTCATAAAGCGTAACGGTAGGACCAACAGTTGCTTTTATTTTATCGATTTCAATTCCGTAGTCGCTCAATGTTTTTAGGATACGATCTTTATTCGCATTCAGCTCTTCGGTATTGATCACAATATCTTTTGAACCACCATAATTTTCTAAAAGATCAAGTGGAGGAAACTGATATGTTCCCAAGTCGAGCGTTGAATCGTATTCACCTACCTGATCTACCAATGCTTCCGCAATTTGTTCGGGAGTAAGTTCTTGTTCTTTCCCATCAATTTTTTCAACTGTAAATTTTACGTCATTGTCATCATTAGAAAGAACGATCTCTTCCTTTTCAACAGGTTTAACAACATCTTCAACAATGTCGTGTTTTTCTTCATTTGTTATTTCAAGTTCCTGTGTAACAGGTTTGAGTTCAGCAATTGGCTCCTCCTCTATCTCTTCATAAAAATCAGCATCTTTGAACGCATTCACCGGCATTATTTTTTCTTCTTCCTCAGAAACTGGTTCCGCATTTTCATCATCGCTGATCCTATCTTTTTTAGTAAAGTCGAAAGAAATGTTGAATGCGGCAACAAGAAAAACTATAAAAGCAAAAAACAACAAAACACCCGTTCCGATAAATCCGAGAATGGAATTTAATTTATTGCTGAGGGTAAAACCAAAAGCACCGCCTAAATTTAAATAGGCATCGTGAAAAACATATCCAAGAGTAATGGAAGTAAAGATTAAAAAGAAATAACAAAAAATATATGTTTTTCTGATATTAACTAATTCTAGATTAAACGTAATTGTT
The DNA here is from genome assembly GCA_947466965.1 of Bacteroidota bacterium. Lineage (GTDB taxonomy): Bacteria > Bacteroidota > Bacteroidia > 2-12-FULL-35-15 > 2-12-FULL-35-15 > 2-12-FULL-35-15. The sequence goes on along the minus strand of CANIFU010000047.1, from coordinate 5,377 downwards.
AATCCTGTTATTAGAACTAAAAAAGAAAAAATATAAGAAGCTACACCAAACCATTTAAAAATAAAAATATATGATATCAAAGCGCCCAATTTACCCATCCAATTAGCTTTAGCAAGATCAGTGGAAAATAAATCCCCCACTACTTGATCCGGGTATTCTGTATAATCATGATCTATACCCCAAGTAAATAGAAATGAAGTAAAAGCTAGAGCTGTGTATATTGATAAAAATAAAAGAACTAATCCGAAAATTTTCTGGAACTTCTCGTTACGAGCAAATTCAAAAAGATTATTTATTTTATCTTTAAAGGAAACGTTACTGGGATTGGAAGTCGATTGTTCTTTTTTAGATTTAGAATCTTTCAGCACATTACCATCAATTAAATCTTCTTTTTTAGTGTTCTTAATTGTATTTTTTTTAGGCTCAGCCATTTGTTGATTTCAGTTAATAAAAATTAAATTGCAAGTCCGATAGAACATTATCGGTTGATCAATGAATTCACCTATCAAAATTAATAAATGAGTGCGCGTTTAATTGGAAGTATTAAAAATCTTATAAACGTGGTATTGTGAATAACAACGTCAAACATTTTAGCGCTTAAAATATAGAAAAATAGGTAAATGATGTCTTATCTGACCACAAGCTCATTTAAATAACACATCAATAAGATCATAATAAAGTTCAAAACAAAATTTACTGACCACCACTCGTCATTGCTTTCTGAAGTTCATCCATGGTGGTTTCTTTGTAACCTTCTTTCGGAAATTCGAATTTGGAATCAATCACAGTTTCTTCAGAAACACTTTTGGCAGAAAAAGACATGTTAACTCCGGCTTTTGAAATATCATATTCCATAGGAAAGCCCTTCAAACCTTCAAACGTATTCTTAGTATTGTTTGGTGGGATGGCATCTGTATAATACACAACAAAAAATTGACCGCTGCCATCTGTTTCTTTGAGGGTCACCTCTGCTTTTTTACAAGCATAGCCGGCAATTTCTTTTGTTTCATCCAGATAGATAATTGAAGTAACAGGAGCAGCATCTTTCTCCTTCTTCAGATCCGCTTCATTCATGCGAATCAGGTATTTCTGCCCCATCACATCCATTGTCATGAGAACAGTTTTTGTTTTATCGTCCATCACCGAAGTGGTACTTTGCATAATTGTTTTCATGTCCACTCTGCGTTTATCACCTTTAATGTATACAACCGATTCGGCACCTTTCAGCATTGTGATAGCATCAGGTGGTAATCCCGATTTTTCAAAAGAAATTGAATAGGTAACAACACCTTCAAAACTTTTTTGTGCAGAAAGAGTGATTGCGAATAAAAGAGCAATGGATAAAGCCGAAATTATTTTTTTCATATTCAAAAAATGTTAACAGAACAGATTCTAATTATTGAAGGCTTTCGAATAAAAGATTCATTTCTTCGGCCGAAACGGGTTTATAATCAGGAGGTAATTCAAAAGTAGTATCGTCAATATCTTCTTTTTTTACAGACTTCGCTGTAAACTTCATTTCCAATCCAAACTTTTTCATTTGGTATTCCATCAATACGCCTTCAATCATATGGAAAGGGTTTGCAAAATTAGGCTCATTAATTTTTAATTCTGAGGTATAAAAAATATCAAATTCAGTTTGAAAATCATCGTCAATCTTTACATGTGCTTTATTGCATTTGAAGCCCGCAATCATTTTTGTTTCTTTTAGAGGAGTAAGTTGGAATTTATAAGTAGCATTTTCTTTGGAAATATCAGCAGCATTTTGAACCAATGAAAGTTTTTTGTTAAGGAGTTTAACCAGATGGGTAAGTGTTTTTTTCTCTGGATCAGAAATGAAAGAAGTACTGAACAATCCCATACCAGCACTCATTTCTGCACAGGATTTATTGTTCTTAAACTTAATAATCATTTTGCTAGGTGCAAGTGTTGCAACAGAGTTATTCTGATCTACAACAGAGGCAGTATATTCAATGGTTCCTTCATCAGCAGCTTTTCCAATACCTTCACCGCATGAGCCCAAAACAAACAACAATAAAAAAACACTTATACTCTGAATTAATCTATTTTTCATCTATATACACGAGAGCCGTTTTAAACTTTTAAGCAATATCAAAAAAAACAATTTTTGCCTATTTTAGTTGTTAAAGATAACGATAAAATAAGAATAGCATAAAAAAAGTGTTTTTTCACAAATAATATTAATAGCCCAATGTTTTTAGCATCGATTTATAACTTTGCTCTTTGGCAAATAAATGCGTGTGTAACTCTCCATCGTCATCCATATCAATGATAACATGTTTTGGAGCTGGTATTAAACAATGCTGAATACCTCCATATCCGCCCAACGATTCCTGATATGCGCCCGTATGAAAGAAACCTAAATACAAAGGCTCTGTTTCATTATCGGTAACAATTGGCATATATACCTGATTTAGATGCGATTCAGCATTATAATAATCTTCACTGTCACAAGTTAACCCCCCCAAATTAACCCGCTGATAATCTTTGTCCCAATGATTTACTGCTAAGAGAATAAACTTTTGTTTGATACCCCACGTATCGGGTAAAGTGGTTATAAATGAACTATCGATCATGTACCATAACTCATTATCATTCTGCTTCTTAATATCTACAATAGAATACAAAGCGGCTCCACTTTCACCAACAGTAAAGCTACCGAATTCGGTAAAGATGTGTGGCTCATCTACTTCACGTTCTTCACAGATATTTTTAATTTTTTGAATAATTTCATCTGCCATGTATCCGTAATCGTAACTAAAACTTAAAGATGTTCTGATAGGGAAGCCACCTCCAATATCAAGAGAGTCAAGCGTAGGACAAACTTTCTTCAAATCGCAATAAACATTTATACATTTAGTTAACTCCGACCAGTAGTAAGTGGTGTCTTTGATACCTGTATTTATAAAGAAATGGAGCATTTTCAACTCACATTTATTACTATTCTTAATACTTTTATGATAATAATCAATTATATCCGCCTGACGGATACCTAAACGGGAAGTATAAAACTCAAATTTCGGCTCTTCATCAGTAGCAACTCTGATTCCTATCTTGAATTTGTTTTTGCAGAGCTTTTCCAGTAATGGTAACTCATTGATATTATCTAATATAGGAATAGAATTAACAAATCCATCATTTACCAATTCACTGATATATTTCAGATAATTTGGACGTTTATAGCCATTATTAATGATATAAGTATCCTTGGAAATTTTCCCTGAATCGAATAAAGACCTCACCAATGGAATATCAAAAGCGGAAGAAGTCTCTAAATGGATATCATTTTTCAGCACTTCTTCCAACACAAATTGAAAGTGAGAGCTTTTAGTACAATAACAATATGTATATTTGCCTTTATAATCAGCCTTCGCCATTGCCACATTGAAAATCTTTTTGGCCTTTTGGATCTGAGAGCTGATCTTAGGAAGATAGGAGATTTTAAGAGGAGTACCATATTGTTTGATGATATCCATTAAGGGAATATTGTTAAAATCAAGTCTGTCATCCTCTACATTAAAGCCTTCCTGAGGAAAATCGAAGGTTTGTTGGATAAGATCGCGATAGGTGTTTTCCATTTTATTTGATTTTATAAGTCAATTTAAATACAAAGTATACAAAAGTAAGTAACTTACATTGATAAATTTCAACCAAAGTAAGTAATTTAAATTAATTAATTTTCAAACTTCTGAAAAAGAAGGATTAAAAGATTATTAGAATCATATTAAAGCAATACAAATGAAAAACTTAAAATTTATTGAAGTAAAATCCGAGATCGGTGCTGGCACACGAGGAGCTAGCATGGGCGTAGATGCTATAAAGATAGCCGCCTTAGATTATGGAAGTAATATGTTCAAGCAGATTGATTCTGTTGAAGTAAAGGTTGAAAACCAGTTGTTGTTTGAACCACCTAAAACGCAATATGCAAAGCGTATTGGGGGTATTTTATCAATTTATGAGCGCTTGGCCAACCAGGTAGCTCAAACTTTAAAGAAAAATCAATTCCCGATCGTCCTAGCTGGTGATCACAGCACAGCTGGTGGAACAATTGCCGGTATCAAGTCTGCTTACCCTAAGAGTAAACTGGGAGTTATTTGGATAGATGCGCATGCAGATATCCACAGTCCTTTCACATCTCCTTCCGGAAACATGCATGGCATGCCGTTGGCTGTATCTTTGAATGAGGACAATATGGCAAACAAAATGAACAAACCCGACAAAGATACCATAGATATGTGGAATAAGCTGAAGAAAGTTGGTGGTATTTGTCCGAAAATCACCTATAAGGATCTAGTTTATATTGGAGTAAGAGATGTAGAACCTGAAGAAACCTTCTTACTTAAAAAGCATAAAATAAAGACTTTCACAACAGCCGAAGTGAAACGCAATGGAGTAGAAAAGATTGCACGCGATGCGCTAGCCCACCTATCAAGTTGTAACTTAATCTACGTTTCATTTGATGTAGACAGCATGGATTCATCAATTTCGAAAGGAACAGGAACTCCAGTTCGTAATGGTATTACTGAAAAAGAGGCAGGAAGTTTATGTGTTCGACTCATTCAGAACGAAAAGGTTTGCTGCTTTGAGATATGTGAAGTAAACCCGACTTTGGATAAAGAAAATCTAATGGCGGAGAATACTTTTGAAATTTTACAAAAGGTAGTTTCACAATTGACCTACTAATTTAAAGTTAAGAGTCGGTTGATGGGTTTTATAAAAGTTATTTCTTTTACTTTCACCCTGCTCTTTTAAAGAAGGATAAAGATATACATCAAAATTTCATTCTATTTGTAGCTGAACGGAAGTAGTATATTTTTGAAATTTTTATCGCATTATTAAAATTATGACATTAGAACAGATTCTTATCAAGAAAACAGATCAAGCACTAACTTCACTTTATGGCGCAAGCTCTGATAAAATAACATTTGAGAAAACGAACCCTGATTTTACAGGCGATCTGACCTTAGTGGTTTTTAACTTTTTGAAGATCTCAAAAAAGAAACCTGAAGAAACCGCTGCTGAAATCGGAGAATATTTAAAAGCTTCACTTCCCGAAGTAGCAGACTTCAATGTTGTAAAAGGTTTTTTAAATCTTATTATTTCTGACACTTTCTGGCTGAATTACTTTAAAGACATCTACGGTAAGCCTTTTATTAACAATATATTGCTAAAAAATGCTCCAACTGTCATGGTGGAGTATGCTTCTCCGAACACTAATAAACCATTACACTTAGGGCATGTACGAAATATTCTTTTAGGCTATTCGGTGTCAAAAATACTGAGTGCAGCTGGAAACAAAGTTGTAAAAACCAGTGTGGTAAACGACCGTGGCATCCATATATGTAAAAGCATGATC
>CANIFU010000046.1 GCA_947466965.1 Bacteroidota bacterium | reverse complement strand
ACCTTTTGACAATAAATTTTCACCCATAATAATAATATATCTTTTTATTTAAAATATTTAAAAATTTGTTGTTGTTGTTGGTCTGTTAGTTGAGTGTATAAAAAAAGAATAAAAGCATTGCATTTATGAGTTCTAACATACAACTAACAGTAATTAATAAGTTGTTAGAGTATAACACACTGATTAATAGAATTGTTTTACTTTATCAACAGGTTGTTAGTATGGTTGCGGCCTAATAACTTCTACGCAAAAATACGTTAATTTATGTTACGAAATTGTTGATTAATTGTGTTAAGTTGGCAGGTAAAAAGGATTGTTTATTCAAAAATTAATACAAGCGATAATATGTTTTCACAATGCAAGAAAAATGTTCTACACATTTATAACAAAAGATTTTGTTATCAACAGAAACAGTGTTGATAAGTTAAAAACTATAAGTCTAGTTATCAGCACATTATTTTCCAACTTTACAAACGTGTTCATAAGGCTCAAAAGCTGTTAATTACGATGTAATAAACAACAAAACAGAGAACAAACAAAATTTAAAGCCATTATTAGAGTAAAAAAATGATAAAAATAGCCATCGGTTGTGATCATGCAGCGTTTCAATTAAAAGAAAAATTAAAACACTATTTAATATCTAAAGGGTACGAAACGAAAGATTTTGGTTGTTATTCGGAAGAGCGAGCAGACTACCCAGATTTTGCTCACTTGGTTGCAAAAGCTGTAGAAAATAAAGAGTTTGATTTTGGCTTATTAATGTGTGGAAGCGGAAACGGCATCAATATGACCGCAAATAAGCACAAAGGTGTTCGATCCGCCCTTTGTTGGAATGCAGAAATAGCAGCCTTAGCGCGCCTCCATAACGATGCAAATATTTTAACCTTGCCTGCACGTTTTCTTTCTGAAGAAGAAGCGAAAAAGTGTATTGACATTTTTTATACAACAACTTTTGAAGGAGGCCGTCACACCGACAGGGTTGCAAAAATTAGCGAGGGCTGTTAAACCAACCTCCAAATAATACATAATTACAAATTGCATATAGCGGGGAACAGGAAACACAACAGCATGATTAAAAAAACACTCTTAATAATAATATTTCCATTGGCCCTCTTTGCACAGAAGGACACGACGGCAATTCGTTATTCTAAAATAATTTCAGCCTCGGCAATGAGTAAAAACCTGCACGTATTAGCATCAGACAGTTACGAAGGCAGAGAAACAGGTAAGCGCGGTCAGAAAATGGCTGCAGAGTATATTAAGCAGCAATTTAAGGCTTTTGGAATTCCTCCATATAAAGATACGCTCTACTACCAAACCTATCCTTTAAATTTGGTTTTGCCAATACCGGCTGAAGTATTTGTTAATGAAAAAATATATACCGGAAATAAAGATTACTATAGTTTTCCAGGAATACCAGAACAAACGATTGCCCGTTCGGGTGTTTTGTTTTTGGGATACGGAATAGAAGAGTCGACCTATAGTGATTACAAGGGCATAGAAGTAAGGGGCAAGGTTGTTATGATTCTTCCAGGAGAGCCTCATGGCAGAGACGGAAACTCCCTTATAACCAGAAGCAAAGCGCCCTCCATTTGGACAACCTATTATAAAGCAAAAATTGAGAAAGCAAAAGAGTCGGGAGTAGTGGCTCTATTAGTTATTGTGGACGACATAGAACAAGCAATGAAGGATAACAAGCACCGCCTGGAGTCTCCATCTTTAAAACTCGACCTGTCTAAAAAAGAAATGCCCGTTATCTATATTTCCAAATCGATGGCAGACGCAATTCTAAAAAACCAAAACACGGAAACGATTATCAAAAAAATATCTAAGAGCCGGAAACCATTGAGCATAAATGTAAAAAGTACAATTTTAATAAGCGTTAAAAACAATGTTCAAAAAATTGAAGCAGAAAATGTGTTGGGCTATGTCGAAGGAACAGATTTAAAACAAGAGTTAATTGTGCTTACTGCCCATTACGATCATTTGGGGGCAGTTGAAAATGTTGTTTTTAATGGTGCAGACGATGATGGTTCTGGAACAGTTGCTATTATTAACCTTGCGCAGGCGTTTGCACAGGCAAAAAAAGAAGGATGCGGACCGCGCAGAAGCATGTTGTTTATGACCGTTTCTGGTGAAGAAAAGGGCTTGCTGGGCTCTGCGTACTATACCGAAAATCCAGTTTTTCCGTTATCAAATACTGTGTGTGATTTAAATATCGATATGATTGGGCGACTAGACGAAAACCACGCAACCAATACAAACTATGTATATTTAATTGGCTCCGACAAGTTGAGTTCAGATTTGCATGCAATAAGTGAAGAGGCAAATAAAAAATATACAAACATAGAACTTGATTATACGTTTAATGATGAAAAAGACAGGAACCGTTTTTATTATCGCTCAGACCATTATAATTTTGTAAAAAAAGGAATTCCGGCGATATTTTATTTCAATGGGGTTCACGAAGATTACCATAAGGAAACAGATGAAGTTGAAAAAATAAACTTTAAAAAAATGGAAAATATAGCGCGGCTTGTGTTTTTCACCGCATGGGAATTGGCGAACAGAAATGACAGAATAATTATAAACGCCAACAAAAAATAGATTTCAATTCTATTTATCTAGCAGTAAGGAAAAAAAATAAAAAAAGTATGTCAAAATCATTAGAATTATTTTTAGATGCATCAGAAAAAAAATCATTCGATTTAGAACACCGCAAAACGTTGTTGTACAATATTTCGCAGTACAACAAAAAAGTTGTAGGAGGAAAACAACAATTCAGCAACCTGGAGCTAGCAAAGACAAGGGCAGCAGCGGCAAAACAAAAGTCAATAGAAAACCTTGATAAATATCTAATAGAGTTTGAAGCAAATTTTCTTAAGCGTGGCGGAAAGGTTATTTGGGCGGTAGATTCAGAAGAGGCCGTAAAAGAAGCGCTTAAGATCATGAAAAAGGCGAAAGCAAAAATGGTTGTAAAGGCCAAGTCGATGGCAACGGAAGAAATACACTTTAATGAAGGCTTGGAAGCAGAGGGAATAGAAAGCATTGAAACGGATCTTGGGGAATATATTGTTCAGCTTAGAAAAGAGGCCCCCTACCACATTGTAACCCCCGCAATGCACCTTTCAAAAGAAGAGGTTGCAAAAACATTCAACGAGAAAAAACAAACACCGCTCGACTGGTCACCCGAACAAATAACCAACTTTGTGCGTCAGGAGTTGCGCTTAAAATATAGCAAAGCGGAAGTTGGAGTTAGTGGAGGAAACTTTTTAATAGCGGATGTTGGAGCCATTGCCGTTACCGAAAACGAGGGCAACGGATTAATGTCAAGTGCGTTTCCAAAGATTCAAATAGCAATTGTTGGCATTGAAAAAATTATCCCCTCTATTGTGGATCTTGATCTTTTTTGGCCCCTGTTGTCAACTTACGGAACGGGTCAGGGATTAACGGTTTACAACACAATTTATACAGGTCCGAAACAACAAGGAGAAACAGACGGTCCGGACGAAATGTATGTGATCCTTTTAGATAACGGACGCACAAATTTATTGGCAGAAACCGAACAAAGAAGGGCGCTTTCCTGCATTCGTTGCGGAGCCTGCTTAAATGCTTGTCCCGTTTACCAAACTGTTGGAGGGCACGCATACGGAACAACCTATACCGGCCCGATCGGCTCCATTATAACGCCCCATTTTAAAGGAATGGAGGAGTTCAAACACTTGAGTTTTGCTTCTACCTTGTGCGGAAAATGTACCGAAGTGTGTCCTGTTAAAATAGATATTCATAAACTTTTATTGATCAACAGAAAACAAACGGTTGATCAGAAGATGTCTACAAAAACAGAAAATTGGGTATGGCATTTCTGGAAAAAAGCGATGCTAAAAAGAAGTAAAATGGATAAGGGTGGCGCTAAATTAAAAAACTTTATGATCAAGCAGTTTTTCAAAAAACAATGGGGAGAGCGCAGAGAATTACCACAGGTAACTAATAAATCATTCAACCAGATCTGGAGAGAGCGCAAGGGAATCAAGTAAGAGCTTTTCCTTTTCTGCAAAGCCGTTCACACAAAAAAAACAGTACCATATTTGCTCCATTTAAATCATGATTAGTTTCCACACAGAAGACGTTGAATTTAAATTAAAAAACAAAACCCGTTTAAAAAAATGGATCGTTGCGACCATCGAAAAAAAGAAGCGCAAAGCGGGAGATATTTCATATGTTTTTTGTTCAGATTCTTTTTTGTTAAAGATGAATAAGGAATACTTGAATCACGATACTTACACCGATATAATAACCTTTGATTATTCAATAGATGATAATAAATTGCCGATATCCGGGGATATTTTTATAAGTATTGAAAGAGTAAAAGAGAACGCAGAAAATTTTTCAATTAAAAAGTTTGCAGAGGGCGACAACAGGAAACAGGAACAGGTTCTATTTGAAAACGAATTGAACCGGGTAATAATTCACGGCACACTGCATTTGTTGGGCTATAAAGACAAAACAAAAATTGCAAAAGCAGAGATGACAAAGCAGGAGGACCACTGCTTGGCCAAACTAAAAAAGATCAACTAAAAAAACTAAAAAAGTTTAATTAAACACTTATTTTTCAATCGCCTCAACACCCGGCAAGCTTCCACTTTCAATGTATTCTAAAAGCGCTCCACCACCGGTTGAAACATAAGAAACATCTTTTCCGAATTTATATTTATTAATAGCGGCAACAGAATCGCCACCACCAATCAATGAGTATGCGCCTTTTTTTGTTGCGGAAACAATTGCTTCTGCAACAGATTTGGTACCACTTTCGAAACTACTCATTTCAAAAACACCCATTGGTCCGTTCCACAAAACAGTTTTAGAGTTAGCAATTACATCCGCATAAATGGCCTCTGTTTTTGGTCCGATATCCAAACCCATCCATCCATCAGGAATCACATTGATATCAATCGTTTGCTTATTAGCATCGTTTGAAAAATTATCAGCAACAACAGCATCAACAGGAATATAAATGTTCACACCTTTTTCTTTTGCTGTTTTGAGTATTTTTAAGGCGGTTTCCAACTTGTCTTCTTCTACCAACGATTTTCCGATTTTTCCTCCTTGTGCTTTCACGAAAGTGAATGCCATACCTCCGCCAATGATAATGTTGTCGGCCTTGTTGATCAATTGCTCTAAAATCAGAATTTTATCAGAAACCTTTGCTCCTCCCATGATGGCGGTGAACGGCTTTTCTGCAAAGTTCAGCACCTTGTTAACGCTTGCGATCTCTCCGCTCATTACATATCCAAAACATTTATTATTTGGAAAAAACTGAGCAACAACAGCTGTAGAAGCATGAGCGCGATGAGCCGTTCCGAAAGCATCATTTACATAAAATGTACCGAGTTCCGAAAGTTGTTTTGCGAAATCAACACCACCTTTTTCTTCTTCTTTGTGAAAACGCAGATTCTCTAACAATAATATCTCACCAGGTTTCAGAGCGCTTGACGCCTCTTTTGCAACAGATCCGATACAATCGGCAGCAAATGAAACAGGAATATTTAACAACTTACTCAAATGATCTACAACATGTTTTAAGGAATATTTTTCTGTCGGACCCTCTTTTGGTCGACCTAAATGTGACATCAAAATAACGGCTCCCCCATCTTTTAAGATCTTATTAATAGTCGGAAGAGCCGCGCGAATGCGCGTATCGTCTGTGATGTTATAGTGGGCATCCAAAGGAACATTAAAGTCCACGCGGATCAGTGCTTTTTGTTCAAAAAAAATATAATTGTCAACGGTTTTCATTGGTAATAGTTTTTGTTTTATTGTGCAAAAGTAACTTTTCTCTTCAAACGAAAAAATGATTTAGATGCGAAGTGAAAAAAAGTTAACACAATCCCCAATTGCGAGCGTCCCAGCTCTTTAGAGATTGGAGCGATTCCGATTGCCCCATTCGTTTATTCTTTCCTTGTTTACAAAAAATTAAGCACAAAGAGGGGTCGATAACTTAGACACAATTTACTGTTCAAAATTTCTCGAAACCCCGTTTTTTGCGTGAAATGATTTGTTATCTTTGAAAGCGTTAAAAATAATGTTGTTCAAAGAAATCATAGGTCAGCAAGCAGTAAAAGACAGGCTTGTTCGCTCCTTCAAAGAGGGGCGGATAAGTCACGCTCAGCTGTTTCTTGGTCCAGAGGGTTCTGGAAGCCTACCCCTTGCCCTTGCTTATGCCCAGTATATTTCCTGCAAAAGTAAAACAGACGAAGATTCCTGTGGACAGTGTTCTTCTTGCGTGAAATACAACAAGTTGGTTCATCCAGATTTACATTTTGTTTATCCCGTTGCGCTTTCTAAGGAAGTAAAGACAAGCACCGATTTAGCAGCAAATTGGAGAGAGGCCTTTTTAGACAACCCTTACATCACCTTATTTAATTGGTTTGAACAGTTGTCTGCGGAAAACAAACAAGCATTAATCGGCGTTGAAGAAAGTAGTGAGATCCTGAGGAAGCTCAGCCTAACAACTTACGAAGCGGAATACAAAATTATGATTATCTGGCAAGCCGAAAAAATGAGCCCGGCAGCCGCAAATAAGCTTCTAAAAATTATAGAAGAGCCGCCAGACAAAACATTGTTTTTACTCGTTTGTGAAAACGAAGACCAATTATTAAGAACCATTGTATCTAGAACACAGCTGATAAAGATCAACAAAATCAGTGACAAAGACTTGATTGACGCACTTGTTTCGAGGCACAACCAGGTAGCGGATGCTGCAGAAAAGATAGCACATTTGGCGGATGGAAGCTACGCCGAAGCACAATTATTGTTGAGTGAAAATGAAAATGTTGTACAAAACCTTGTAAGTTTTCAGAAACTAATGCGTGCCAGTTTAAAATTTGATCCAAAAGCGGTTATGGCTTGGATTGATGATATCAGCGCAGCAGGAAGAGAGCGCCAAAAGAATTTCTTGAATTACGCTTTGCACATCATGCGCGAAAGCCTGGTTGTGAATTACGGTGATCCATGCTTAATAAAATTGGGAGCTGATGAACAGGACTTTGTAAAAAGATTCTCGCCATTCATTCATGGAAGAAACATCGAAAGGTTTATTGACGAATTGAATAAAGCGCATTATCACATGGAGAGAAATGCGAATGCAAAAATATTATTTATGGATATGGCATTTAAGTTCAACGAATTGTTGAATGTACCGAAGCCGGACCTTGTAAAATAAGTGACAATGTGATCAGGTTATTGGGTTATATCAGGCCCAGCCGAACCACAAATTTTAAACAAAAAAGCAGAAATTATTTAATTGATAAAAGAGTGAAACAGCTGTTTAACAATTAATTTAATCAACTCAAGATACTAAAAATATGGGCTGTAGCGGATGTTCAACAGGTAGAGGATGTAGCACAGCAAGCAATGGCTTGCCGGGTGGGTGTAAAAATAACGGATCGTGTGGTGCAGGAGGCTGTAATAAATTAAATGTTTTCGACTGGTTGGCAAATATGGAGTTACCAAGCGGACAAGCAGCATGTGATATAGTTGAAATTCGTTTTAAAAACAGCAGAAAAGGGTTTTATAGAAATGTAAATGCACTTCAACTCAACGTTGGCGATGTTGTTGCAGTGGAAGCAACTGGCGGACACGATATTGGGGTGATTTCTATATCTGGGGAGCTTGTTCGTTTGCAGATGAAGAAACGAAATGTAAAAGCAGATTCAGAAGAAATAAAAAAAGTTTACCGCAAAGCGAAACAGCTAGACATTGAAAAGTGGCAAGAAGCTCAAGGGTTGGAGCAAGCAACAATGTATCGCGCTAGAACGTGCGCAGTAAAACTAAACTTACAAATGAAGATCAGCGATGTGGAATATCAGGGCGACAGATCGAAAGCGGTTTTTTATTATACTGCAGAAGATCGCGTTGATTTTCGTGAGCTGATAAAAGTTTTAGCGGATGAGTTTAAAGTGCGCATTGAAATGCGACAAATAGGAGCAAGACAAGAGGCGGGACGATTGGGAGCAATTGGTTCTTGTGGTCGCGAATTATGCTGTTCAACGTGGTTAACGGATTTTAGATCTGTATCAACCAGCGCGGCGCGCTACCAGCAGCTATCATTAAATCCCCTGAAACTTGCCGGACAATGCGGTAAGCTAAAGTGTTGCTTAAATTTCGAATTAGACAGTTATATGGATGCCCTCCATGATTTTCCGGAGGTTAACAATGTGAAACTAGAAACAGAAAGAGGAAGAGCGTTTCATCAAAAAACAGACATTTTCAGACGCACCATGTTCTTTTCCTATACACACGAACCCGATAATTTCATTCCGCTTCCTGTCGATCGCGTGAAGGAAATCATGGAGATGAACAAAAACAGTGTGAAGCCGGAAGATCTTTTAATTAAGATGACTCCGAAGGTGATTGAGAAGAAACCGGATTATGAAAATGTAGTTGGACAAGATAGTTTAACACGATTTGATAAAAGCAAAAAACCGAAAAGCAAAAACAAAAAAAGAAACGGTCCGCCCAACCCGAACAAACCGGCAGGCGCACCCAATCTAACCGCAAACAAAAATGTTGGCGGGCCAAATCCGAATAAACCAAATCCGGCAAACACCCCGAATAGGCCTAATAATACCCCTCGCCCGAACAATAACCGTCCGCGCCCAAATAACAATCGCCCACGCCCAAACAATAGCAACCCGACAAATCCAACAAACCCGAAAAACCCGGTTGCCCCACCACAAAATCCTTAGAAAAGTAAGAGCTGTTTTATGAATCGAAAAAACCTGAATTCAATTACTCGTGTTGCAGCATCCTTTCTCTTGCTGTTCCTTTCATCCTGTGACAGCAGGCGGATTTTTGAAAAAAACCAGGAAATGCCCGAAACCGGCTGGTCGCAAACAAATACAGTAACGTTTGATGTAGAAATCAAAGATCCTGCAACGCCGGCAAATTTTTATATGAATGTTCGAAATGCAGATGGCTATCCCTATGGGAATATATTTTTGTTCATTAAAACCGTTTTCCCGAACGGCAAACACGCTACAGATACACTGGAGTGCATATTAGCAGATGAAAAAGGAAAGTGGCTGGGAACAGGACTCGGTGATATTTACGATAATCAAATACCTTTTAAACGCAATGTGCGTTTTCCTATGGCAGGGACTTACCGGTTTGAAATTAAACAAGGCATGCGCCTAGAAACAATTCCATTGATTTTAGACATTGGTTTACGAATTGAAAAGGCAGAATAATAAAAACAGAACAAACAGCGTCTTAAAAACGTTAAACACAAAAATTACAGAGCCGTTCTGTTTTGAAGAAACCAGAGAAAACAAATGAGTGCAAGAAAAGAAAAACAAAATAACAACAAAAAATTTATTATTTGGTTTTGGCTACTCTTTGGTGGTCCGTTAGCAGCGTTGCTGCTTTTTGTTTTGTGCATTCGTCTTTTCAGCGACCTGCCCAATACAGAAGAACTACAGAACCCAAAAACATTTTTAGCAACCGAAATTTATTCGAGCGACATGAAAGTCCTTGGAAAATTTTATGCTGAAAACAGGACAAATGTAAAATTCAAAGACATATCTCCAAACGTTATTAATGCCTTGGTGGCAACAGAGGACGCCCGCTTTTATGATCATTCCGGAATTGATTTGCGTGCACTAGGAAGAGCCGTTTGGGGTGCAGCAACCGCCAGCTCTGCCAGCGGAGGAGGAAGCACGATTACACAACAGCTGGCAAAAATGCTCTTTCCGAGAGAAGACCTTAGTAAATTTCAGTTGGTGCTTCGCAAATTTAAAGAGTGGATTATTGCTGTAAAGCTTGAACGCGAATACACCAAGGAGGAGATACTTGCAATGTATTTGAATAAGTTTGATTATGTAAACAATGCAGTTGGAATAAAATCAGCCGCACAAATTTATTTTGCTACCACACCAGATTCGCTGCGTATTGAGGAAGCGGCAACACTTGTTGGAATGGCCAAAAATCCAGCATATTTTAATCCCAATCGTTTTCGTGAAAGAGCAGAAGGACGAAGAAATACGGTTCTCCAGCAAATGGAGAAATACGGCTACCTAAACAAAGTTCAATCGGATTCGCTGCAACAGATTCCGCTGAAATTAAGTTTTCATCCGGAGGATCACAACGAAGGATTAGCGCCCTACTTCCGCGAATATTTGAGGGATGTGTTTTTGAAAAAGTGGTGTGCTGAAAACCGCAAGCCAGATGGAAAAAAATACGATGTGTATCGCGACGGACTAAAAGTTTATACAACCATCGACTCGCGGATGCAACGTTATGCGGAAGAGGCGGTTAGTGAGCACCTAAGGGTGTTGCAGGCACAATTTGAGAAAGAGTTGCAGCAAAAAAGAAATGCGCCTTTTGCCTGGAACGTTAACAAGGGAGAGATTGCAAGTATTTTGAGACAAGGAATGAAGCGTTCGGAGCGCTACCGTGTTTTAAAACAAGCAGGAAAGACAGAGGCTGAAATTGTAAAAAACTTTGAACAAAAAATAGAGATGACCATTTTTACCTGGAAAGGTCAACAGGATACATTGATGTCGCCGAAAGATTCGATCCGCTACTACAAAGGTTTTTTACAAAGCGGTTTTATGTCGATGGAGCCACAAACGGGTTATGTTAAGGCATGGGTAGGCGGAATCAATCACAAGTTTTTTCAATATGATCACGTTCAGATCGGTCATGCGCGTCAAGTAGGATCAACGTTCAAGCCCTTTATATACGCCTTGGCGATACAAGAAGGTTATTCTCCTTGTTACCGCTTACCAAACGTTCCGACAACAATTGTATATGATGGGAAAGAGTGGACACCCAAAAACTCGGATAATAAAAAGAATGGGCGCATGATGACGCTGCAGCAGGCCTTAGCGAACTCTGTAAATTACATTACCGCTTATTTAATGAAACAATTCGGACCACAAGCAACTGTTGATCTTTGCAGAAGAATGGGTGTTGTCGCTCCAATAGATCCTGTGCCGGCAATTTGTTTGGGAACACCAGAAATTTCTGTGTTTGAAATGGTGGGCGCCAACTCAACGTTTGCAAATAAAGGAACGTGGGTTGAGCCGATATTTGTGACACGCATTGAAGATAAAAACGGAAAAGTGCTTGCAGACTTTGCCCCACGAACCGAAGAGGTGATGAACGAAGAAAAGGCGTATGTGATGCTCCAGCTAATGAAGGGTGTTGTGCAGATAGGAACAGGTTCTCGTTTGCGCTATCGTTTTAATTTGAACATGCCTATTGCTGGTAAAACGGGAACGACACAAAATAATTCCGATGGATGGTTTATGGGAATAACTCCGGATCTTGTATCCGGCTGTTGGACTGGCGCAGAAGATCGGGCGGTTCATTTCGACAACACACTTTACGGACAAGGAGCAGAAATGGCGCTTCCCATTTGGGCAAAATACATGCAAAAAGTATATGCCGACAAATCCATTAAATTGACAAAAAGTGATTTCGAAAAACCGTCGAAAAAGATCGAGATTGAAATGGATTGCAGCAAGTATAATAAAGAACTAGAAGCAGAAGAGGACCAGTTTAATACGGGTGAAGAAAATTAGACGCGAGCAGTAGTAAAGTTGTCCTTTTTATCACAAACGAAATTCGCAGCATTGCTTGTTGGTTTGGATCGAGAAAGTAAAAAACAAAAATTACAAATTTGTATTATGAATAAAACAGTGAAAAATGCCGAAGAGGCAATAAAAGACATTCGGGACAATGCAACCATAATGCTCGGCGGTTTTGGCTTGTGTGGCATTCCCGAAAATTGCATCACTGCACTTGTTAAAAAAGGAGTAAGGGGCTTGACATGTATATCCAACAATGCCGGGGTAGATGATTTTGGTATTGGTTTGATGTTGCAAACGCGCCAGGTAAAAAAAATGATCTCATCGTATGTGGGGGAAAACGCGGAGTTTGAGCGACAACTGTTGAGTGGTGAATTGGAAGTAGAATTAATTCCACAAGGAACATTGGCAACCCGTTGTTTGGCTGCGGGCTATGGAATGCCTGCGATCTTCACTCCTGCCGGGGTAGGAACAGAAGTGGCCATTGGCAAAGAGTCCCGTAAGTTTATGGTGGACGGACAAGAAAAAGAGTTTTTGATGGAGATGGCTTTTGATGCAGATTTTGCGCTTGTAAAAGCATGGAAAGGTGATCCGCATGGTAATTTAATATTCCGTGAAACAGCAAGAAATTTTAACCCGATGATGGCGATGGCCGGAAGAGTTACCATTGCTGAGGTGGAAGAGTTGGTGCCAGCAGGAACATTAGACCCGGATCACATTCACACGCCGGGAATTTATGTTCACCGGATTTTCCAGGGAACAAATTATGAAAAGAGAATTGAACAGAGAACCGTTAGAAAAAAATAATTTGGAAATGTGTCAATTTGAAAATGAAGAGACAATTGAAACAAAATAATTAAAATAATTAAAAATATATGCAGGAGAAGCCTAATGTTATTGTTGACAAGACTTTCGAGTTCGCTTTAATGATTGTTGAATTAGCAGAAAAGCTGGAGAATAATAGAAAATATGTAATTGCCAATCAACTTTTGAAGTCGGGAACATCCGTTGGAGCAAATGTTAGAGAGGCACAAAATGCTGAAAGCAAAGGCGATTTCATTCACAAGATGAAAATTGCAGCGAAAGAAGCGGATGAAACAGAGTATTGGTTGCTATTGTGTCAAAAATCAGAAAACTATCCTGATTGCGAAGCGCTTCAGAAAGAGGTTAAGGAGATTGTAAAAATATTGTCGAAGATCATTGCATCTTCTAAAACAAATAGAATCAATACGATCAAAAATTAAATTTGATAATGAATGAATTTGAAAAGTTGAAGAGGTCATCCAATTAAAGTAAAAGTAAATTAATAAGAAGAATACAACATCGAACAAGAACAAACAACGTGTTAAAGTGAGCCCCATTTTCAAAATAACACATTTAAAAATTTTCAAATTAATATGTTAGATAAAATAGGAATCGCGAAACGTATCGCAAAAGAAATAAAGGACGGTTATTACGTGAATTTAGGGATCGGTATTCCGACCCTGGTGGCAAATTATATTCCACAAGGAATGAACGTTGTTCTGCAGTCTGAAAACGGCCTTTTAGGCATGGGTCCATTCCCATTTGAAGGAGAAGAAGATCCGGATTTGATTAATGCCGGAAAACAAACAATCACCACCGTTCCGGGTTCCGCTTTTTTTGATTCGGCAATGAGTTTTGGAATGATACGTTCCCGGAAAGTAGATCTTACTATTTTGGGAGCAATGGAGGTGTCGGAAAGTGGTGATATAGCAAACTGGAAAATCCCCGGAAAAATGGTAAAAGGAATGGGCGGAGCAATGGACCTTGTTGCATCAGCAAAAAATATTATTGTTGCGATGCAGCACGTGAATAAAGCCGGAGAATCTAAGCTTTTGTCAAAATGCGACTTGCCACTAACAGGTGTAAATTGCGTTAAGAAGATTGTTACGGAGTTGGCTGTTCTGGATGTTACTCCACAGGGATTCAGACTACTGGAGCGCGCTCCGGGAGTCAGCGTTGAGGAAATTAAAAAAGCAACGCAGGGAAGATTGATTGTTGAAGGTGAGATCCCAGAAATGATCATTGATTAAATTCAATCAAGAATAAACCGTTTTCTTCTTTATAAATTCATATGGATTGTATTTTAGTAGCCCAATCAACTGGTCAATAAAAAAATAGAATGAAAAGGATTGAATTTTTGTGGAAGTACGAACGTTATTTCTTCGCACTTTTTGTTTTTTTTACAGCCGTTCCAGTTCTTTTTAACACGTATTTCCCAACCGTAGATGGTCCTGCACATCTTCACAATGCGAATCTTTTAAAGCATTTATGGTTTTTAAATAACGATTTTGCACGCGACTTTTTTGATCTTAACAAACACCTCAATTCAAATTTTCTTGACCACCTTTGGTTTGCTCTATTTGGCTTGTTTCTTCCTGTAAGCCTGGTTGAAAAAAGCATCCTTCTTTTTTATGTGCTGTCGCTTCCCTACTCTTTTCGCTTTTTAGTGAAGCGACTTGTGGCAGACGAAAGGTCAGCAAAACTCTCGTCCTATCTTATTTTTTCGTTTGTTTATTCCTTCACTTTCCGCATTGGTTTTTTAAATTTTTGTGTTGGAATCCCAATCCTTTTTTGGACGTTGGGCTTGTGGATCAAAAACAGAGATCAATTAATTGCCGGAAAAATCCTTTTGTTGGCCTGCCTTTCAACCATCGTTTACTTATCTCATATTTTTAATTTTATATTATTGGGGATAATTATTTTTGTGAACGAAATACAATATGTTCTTTATTCCCGAAAGATCAGGCAAGCGTTTAAGCAGTTTCTTTATCCAACATTGATCGTGCTGCCTGGTGTTATTCTGTCTGTGTTGTTTGTTGTTTCTAACAGCTCCTTTAAGCACTCTCCCCCTACATATTTAAGCTCCAACAGGTTGCTTCAAATGATCCTTGAGATGAGCCCGGTTATTGCCCTTAATTATGACAAGGAAATTGGCTATGTGCACATAATTTTTTATACAATTTGTGTTCTGCTTTTATTGGTTGCTGTAGATTTTTTCAGAAAAAAAAAAACAGACACTACTTTTCCGACCCTACTGGCTAGCATCTTTGTTTATTGTTTTGTTCTTGTTTTTTGTTTCGCCGGATTGGATCGCCTCCGGAGGGTTTATTTCTATCCGTTGGGCCTTGTTCTTTTTTTTGATGATCATTTTATTAATTGCGGCAAAGGGCTTGCCACCCAATCAATTAGTTTTCCCCATTGCTATACTTTTGACTACGCATGTTTTTTATATATCGTATCATAATGAACAAACAAAGATCTTAAGTGATGATGCGGAAACGCTTGTTAATGCAGAAGAATTTATGGAAGAAAACACGGTTTTGCTGCCGCTAAATTATTCAAATAATTGGATACAGATCAACCACGCCTGTTATATGGCCACACAAAAAAACATTGTTTGTTTAGATAATTACGAACCCACAAAACCACATTTTCCGCTGATTTGGAAACAGGGCGAACAAGTATATGATCTGATGCAGAAATACGGAAACCGCAATCCACCTTGCATTGATATAGATAATTATGAGCGGGCGACACATCACAAAATAGATTATCTGAGTCGCTTTTGTTTTAATGGAGACACCAAAGATTCGTGCACAGCATTGATAGAACGAGTGTTAAAAAAACGATTCGAATTGATCTATCTTTCAGAAAACAAAAAAATGGAATTGTATAAGCGGAAGCAATAATATGAAAGACGCACAAATAAATTTAAAATCAACAGCGGGGATAATTTTTTTGCTTGGCTGCCTCCTTTTTGCTTATACAGCTTATAGAGCAATTGTTCTTTCTATCACTTGGGATGAAGCCTATTCTTATTTACATTACGTACGCAACGAGATCATTACCCCCGCCAAGTATGAACAAATGGATGCGAATAACCATATATTAAATACGTGGCTGAATATTCATTTTACAAGGCTTTTTGGTGTCAGCGAATTTGTATTGCGGATTCCTTCTTTGTTTGCACACCTATTATTTCTTGTCTTTTCATACAAACTTGTTCGCGGTTTTCAAACCCGCTGGTTGATTATTGCTTCATTTTTGATCCTTAACTTAAACCCCTATGTGCTCGACTTTTTTTCTTTGTCGCGCGGATACGCAATGTCTTTGGGCTTAATGATGGGGAGCATTTGTTTTTTATATGCATTTATAAAGGATGGATATAAAACGAAACACGCTTTAGCATCATGCATCTTCGGGGCATTAGCAACAACAGCAAATTTTGTTGTATTGAATTATTTTATTGTTTCCTACGGACTGATTTTTTTCATGACCCTTCACCAGATAATTCAGTCCAACAAAACCGTAACACAAAAAACCCTTCTTTTCTTTCGCAAAATAATTTTTTCAACGATAATTTTTTTTATATCGTTGTGTTTGTTGCTTCCCATTGCTTTTAAACTAAAGGAAGCAGGAGCTTTGTTTTATGGAGGCAATAACAATTTTTGGACCGATACGTTTTGTACCATCACCGATAGAAGTTTTTATGAACTCGGCTATAACGATTGGTTCCAAAGGTTTTCAAAAGGTATTGCGATTTTTCTTGCACTAAGTGCAAGCGCATTTGTAGGGCTGAAAATCACAACAAAAAAAACCAACGAACACAATTTGTTTTTGGGAGCACTGTTGTTGCTGCTTGGACTGTGTTCACTTTCAACAATTGTGCAGCACTATCTTTTCGGAACATTATATTTGATTGATCGGACAGCCATGTTTCTTGTTGTATTGTTTAATTTAATGTTGGTGTTTTTTATCAATGAGCTCTCTAAAGAAAATAAAAAGACCGCAATTGTTTCTTGCGTTTCATGTCTCTTCCTTGTTTATCATTTTTTAATGTCATTCAACTTTAACTACGTATTAGAGTGGAAATCAAATTCCGATGTAAAAGAAATGATCGCCGATCTTGAAAAAACAAAATCCATCCCAAAGCATAAAAAGAGCATTAACATTTTCATTCCCCTTTCTTTTGATCAGAGTATAAATTATTACCGTGCGGTAAATAATTTAACATGGATCAATACGGTAGAGCGATCGGCAGACATCAATTTACTTTCTGATTATTTATATTTAGAGCCGGAACAATATGCCGGAAAGAATATGGATTCGCTTGAAATCATAAATGTATACCCTTTGACAAAAAACATATTAGCGAAGCCGAAATCTCCCCCAGATTATTCGCGTGTTCGCTTTTTTGAAAAACTCAATTTTGAAAACACCGTAGGAGAAAAATATGTGATAGACGAAAAGGTGGAATATGCACAAGGGTTTAATTATACTGTTAACGACAGTATAACGCCCGATAGAAATGGAGAGATCGTTTTCTCGGCAGAAATTATGGTAGAAAGCATTTTAAAAAGTAATTTGTATGTGATTATTTCTTTTGATAATGCAAATGGACTCTATGAATGGAAAAGAGCATTTATTAAGGATTATATTGTTGGAAAGAACGAGTGGTCGGAGGCCCTTTTTACTGTTCTCGTTCCCCAAGAATGTGTGTCAGGTGACCAGTTAAAGTGTTATATTTGGAATCCCAACAAACACAAATTGTTTGTAAAAAAGATGGAATTAAAATGGTTGTCGAAACCATAATTTTAAAAAAGAAAATGGCAGTACCAGTAAAAACACTATCAATCGTTATTCCTGCATACAATGAAGCAGCAACGATACATTTCATTTTAAACAAGGTTTTAGCGGTTAAACTTATCAACGACATTCAGAAGGAGATCATTATTGTGAATGACTGTTCGAAAGATAAAACGCAGGAAGTAATTGAGGCATATATTCAGAATAATAAAGAGCACAATATCCGTCTTTTTAATCAGGAATATAACCAGGGAAAAGGTGCTGCATTGCACAAGGGGATTTCACTTGCAACAGGCGAGTGTTTAATTATCCAAGATGCGGATTTGGAGTATGATCCCGAAGAATACAACATTCTTTTAAAACCGATTATTAACGATTTTGCCGATGTGGTATTTGGATCTCGTTTTATGGGCGGAAAGCCACATAGAATCTTGTTCTTTTGGCATTCTATCGGAAATAAATTCCTTACGTCTTTATCCAACATGTTTACCAATTTGAATTTAACAGATATGGAAACCTGTTATAAGTTATTCAGAACAGACATTGTTCAGAACATTAAACTAAAAGAAAAACGGTTCGGATTTGAGCCGGAGGTGACCGCCAAAATTTCAAAGGTTCCAAAAATCAGAATATACGAAGTCGGCATATCTTATTACGGCCGTACTTATGAAGAAGGTAAAAAGATTGGCTGGAAAGATGCATTCAGAGCGATGTGGTGTATTTTAAAGTACAATGTTTTCCCATGAATTTTTTTTTGACAATTATCTGACCTCTTATGCTCATTGGAGCAGCACTATATAATTTGTTCAACAACCCAAATGAAAGAAATTCTGATGTTTAACAAAATCAATAAAATTGAGCCGTATATTTTTTTCGTGATTTTATTAATTAATGTTGCACCAGTATTTGGAGTTAAATACTTTGTTACGCTTGATGGTGGTGCACATTGTAACAATGTTAATATTATACGGACTCTTTTAATAGAGCCAAGCAGTATCTATTCCAACATTTATATGATTAACCCTGAATTTGTTCCGAATTGGTCTGGGCACTTTGTGTTGGTTGTGTTGGGTTTCTTTTTTAAATATTACATTTCTGAAAAGATATTAATAGCGATTGTTTTGATTTTGTTACCTGTTTTTTTTCGAGAAATTGTAAAAAAAATTGCACCTCAAAATATTTTTATTTCATTTTTATTTTTCCCATTTACTCATTATATCTTATTGTATTTGGGGTTTTATAATTTTACGCTTGGGGTTCTTTTCTTTTTTATTCTCATTTCTTTTTGGTTGAAGAATCACGAAAAAATGAATGGATATTTATATGCTGTTTTGACCTGTTTGTTTTTTGCCATTTACTTCTCTCATCTCTTTGTTTTTATTGTTTCTGTTCTTTTTGTTGGAATTCATATTTTATTTAGCGATGGGGCATGCGCAGAAAAGGAGGCCATAAAAAGATTGCTTAAAAAGGGAACCCCAGCTTTACTGTGCGCGTTACCTTTTTTATTCTTGACTACAAACTATTTTATCAGTAGACCAGCAAAGGCCCCTGCTGAGGTTCTATATTTGCCGAAGGAGAAGATTGTAAAAATGATAAAAGAGGGAGAAGTATTCACAACAAGCTATAACGAGATGCCATATGCAAAGATTATTGTATTTATTCTGCTTTTCTTATTTCTCTTAGCAATTACGAATAAGTTAATTAGATTGTGGAATGCAGATAAAAAGGGAGATGAGCTAAAATTATTTTTAAAAAAACCAGCGTTTGTTTTTCTTGTGCTTACAATTCTTTTGTTTTCCCTTGCTTTTGTTTTACCAAATGATGATGGATATGGAGGGTACATTACAATTCGATTTGTTTATCTGGGGCTTATTTTTCTTCTTTTGTTTTCTAGTGACCAAACAATTTTAGGAACAGGGTTCAATATTTTATTAATTAGTGTGTCCTCCTTTTTATACTTTAATATTATGGAAAGCAAAAAAGAAGGAATATCCTGGAGAAGTCAAGAAAGAAAAGTTTTGGAGCCGGCATTTGATATAATAACACCGAATGCAACAGTTTTTCATGTCAATTTAGCAAATAAAACAGATTGGTTGATGGGCCACATGGTTGAAAACATAGGTGCCGAAAAAAGCGCACTTATATTAAATAATTATGAAGCAAGTAAGGGGTATTTTCCAATTACATGGAATTGTAGCCAAAGAACCAATTACGTTGCTGGCGAATATAATTTTGTGATGAACGATTGTGGCAATTCTTTAATTAATGAGACAAGAGAGGCAGATTTTGTGCTTATCTATGGTGACAAAACCGACAATGTTGAGTACCTTGAAATAGTAGAGAGAATAAAAAATAAATATACAATTGTTTACGAGTCGATTAAGATAAATTTGTTTAAAAAAAGTTAAATATTAGACAAAAGTTCAACACCAATAAAAATTGGAGCCCCCCAAGCAAAAAACAGAATGCTAGCGAATAATAGAAACGCATTTTTAAAGCTTGTGGGAATAGAAAAATAGACCAAAAAGAAAATCGGGAAGAAGTAAAGGAGAAAGAGTGCGCTGCTAAAAACCATTAGTTATTTTTCCCCTAAAAGCAAATCGCCAATGAAATCGTTTAACGAAGGCAGTTCGTTTTCAATAATATCCCAAACGATATTGTAGTTTACTCCAAAATAATCATGAATGAGTTTGTCCCTGGTTCCAGCCATTCCACGCCAGTCAATATGTGGATTCAGAAGTTTAAAATCGGGGTCTATTTTTTTGCTAGCCTCTCCAATTATTTCAAGGCTTCGTATTACGGCACGTTTAAGAATTTCATTCTCAATAAGTTCATCTTTCGTTTTTGCATTAGTAGCATGCAACACAAAACGAATCTCGTCTAGAATATGATTTAAAAGCTCTGAGTTAGAGTGGGACATTTTGCACCTCCTTTAAAATTCGAGGACCAATATATGGACTAAGGCCATTGCGTGTAACAACTTCTACTTTTCTCCCCAGCAACTCTTCCATATAGTAAGCAAGACTAATAAAATTGCGGTAGGTTTCTTTATCTGTCTCAAAGTCAACTAACAAATCAACATCACTATGGTCGTTTTGTTCGTTCCTAGCAAATGAACCAAAAAGCCCGATTGTGCGCACGCCATAATCGCGTATTCGCATTCGATTGCTTTCTATTAATGCGAAAAGCATTTCTTTGTTTTGAACTTTTTGTTTCATATTACAAATTTATCGTAATAAATATTAATAAACAAGGGAGTTGTAGACAAATTACTCAATCGTTAAGTCATAAATTTCCCCGGGAATATCATTCAAGGGAAAAGGTAAATTGTCTTGGGAATAGGGAGCCCCCGGCCACCATTTTGTATTGTGATATTCCTGCGTAATGATAAGCAACATTTGGTTGTTAGGAATGGAAGTAACCTGATCGTTCATATAGCCAACAACTCGCATTTTATTTGGTTCTGCACCAATTCTCCAAATAATTTCTGTCGGGCGCCAATCAATTTCAAAATAAAAATATTCAGCACCAAATAATTCATCATCACCTTCTTCTTTCTTTTCAGTAAGTGCTCTATAGTTATGATCCCAACGGTGCGCTTCAAAAATTTGATTTTGATACGGAACAGAATGACAGCCCACGCCAAAGTTTTTCGGTTCATGACAGGCCATGTCCCAGTTGGTGCAAGCAACCGTTACTGAACCGTCAGCATTTGTAATTTCTTCCGGAAGGGGAATATTCCAACTGCTGTTGTTCTTTGCATTATCACCTGTATTTTTAAAAACTGGAGGAAAAACATTATCCGGACAATAGGGAGGTGTTTTTAAGATTTCGAAATCGATCTCGGAATAATCAACAGCAGGAACACGTTTGTCGTTTGGTCCGCCCCAATAGGTTGCCATATAGCCTCCATCTTTGTTGCAGTTTCTCCGGAAGTTCCACTCTCCACCGCCTTGTGTAATTAGCCAGATGGCGTTTGTCAAACCATTCCACACATTGTTTTTATTCAAGAGCTCAGTCAATTTTACTTTGACTCTGTATTTTCCATAAGTAAAACCATGCCGCGTGATAATTCCAACACTTTCCTTTTTCCATTCTCCGAATTTTGTTTTTGGATTTTTTATGATGATCTTTTTTTCTATCGGATCAGAAAAAACAGTTGTGCAGGGCTGTTTAGATGTTTGAAGAATGGTTGGGATCAATTCTTCTTTAGTATAAAAAGCACGATTCCAATTGTAATCCATTTTAGAATAATTATCTTTTAGAATATCGGCGATCACCGGGATATTGTCCATTTTGGTGGAGATATCAACATAGTTAATGAACTGTTGAATGGGTGCATTCTTATATAAATTACTGTCTTGTCCGCAGGTGGCGCAAAAATTTGATTTATCAAATTCAGCTCCAAAACGTGAGCCATCAATATAAATTCCGCCTCCTAAGTTAGGTTGCGCAATAGCCTTAAGCTCTGTTTGAGACGTATTTGCAATTGTTGCTTTTAGATCTTTTCCTATTCCATAACGAAAGAAATAATATGGATTCACATAGTGCTCTTTGTTTTTCTGGTTGATATTTTGAATATAGGAAGGAATATTTTTAAGATCATTTTCGGTAGCAACAACCAACAGAAAAGAATATTTTCCTACACGTGGATTACGCTGCCACCTGTTGTTCTTTCCATCACGGATGTATCGTTCTTCATTACGAGGATTTCCAAGAATCCGAAACGCATCTTCGATTTTATGAAAGGAATTGTCGCTAGCAACCGTAATTTTTTTGAAGGAGGTAGCAGTGTTTTCCCAGCTGCCGTAGAAGTTTTCTTCAGCTAAATAATTTTCACTTTTTGTGATTGAATCATACTCTTCAAACTTATAACTTTCGTTTTGGTAGTAAATTTTATAATACAGATTTTGTGAGGAAGATGTGTTGTTTTTTATTTCAAACTCAAACGAAAATAAACCACTGGGAACATCTTTTATCGAAGGAATAATAAATCCACTATTTGCATTATTATAATCTAGGAAAATTGTTTTGTGAGTGATACTATCTTTCTGCCAATTAGTGAGTGGAGAAAAATTTTGTATCGTAAATTCTGAGCAGGATAGGGTTTCGGTTGACGAGCTTGAATTTTGATTACAGGCATAATAAAAGCAGAAGACAGCAATGAGCATTGTGATTTTTACCACAGATTGCACAGATTTGCACAGATTGTTTTTTGTAATATCTATATAAAAATGTTTTTTCATTTAATTTCTATCTGTGTTAATCTGCGTAATCTGTGGTGTCTTTTTTCACATTATTAATT
>CANIFU010000045.1 GCA_947466965.1 Bacteroidota bacterium | reverse complement strand
AGCTGCTTCGCTGTTTAATAACGGCTTCCTCCATTGTCAATAGTTTTTCCTGTGCAAGGCCTGAAGAAAATACGTTTACAAAAACTAAAAAAATAAAATTAAATTTTTTCATTTTAATTGGTGTTGTTTAAGTTTGTATTTATAAAAAAGCAAGCCATCCGTTTTGAGAATGATAGGCTTGCTTTTTTTATTTTTTATGGAGCTGCTTTTTTAAAATTTATTTTACAGCCCCACCATTATTCATAGTTTCTTTCGTTGCTGCTACAAAGCTTAATTCTCCTTTGCTGTTTTCAGCCATTAAAATCATTCCCTGACTTTCTATCCCTTTAATTTTACGTGGAGCAAGATTAACAAGAATACATACTTGCTGACCGATAATGTCTTCCGGTTTGTAATAGGCTGCAATTCCTGAAACAACAGTTCTTTTGTCGATTCCTGTATCGATCAATAACTTTAATAATTTATCAGTTTTTGGAACACGCTCTGCTTCTAAAATTGTTCCGATACGGATATCCATTTTAGAAAAATCATCAAACGATGTTTCTGGTTTTGCTGCTTCAATTGTTGCAACAGTATTTGCCTCATTCATGACTTTTGAATTTTCTAATTTTTGAACTTGTGCTACAATTGCATCGTCTTCTATTTT
Source organism: Bacteroidota bacterium (assembly GCA_947466965.1). GTDB lineage: Bacteria > Bacteroidota > Bacteroidia > 2-12-FULL-35-15 > 2-12-FULL-35-15 > 2-12-FULL-35-15. Next base: position 21,993 of record CANIFU010000045.1, on the reverse strand, counting down.
TTCGAAAAGTAAACTGGCTGTATTTATTACATGTCCGGCTAATAAAAGATCAGTGCGAATGGCATCATTCCATTTCAACCCTTTGTTTAAATTCAGCATATTGCTTAGTTTAACTGATGTGAAAGGTAAGAATGGTTCCATCAATACAGTGAGGTTTGCCGAAATCTGTAACGATAAATTCATAATTGTTTGTACGCGCTTTTCATCCGTTTTGATCAAGGTCCAGGGTTCGTTATCTGCAAGGTATTTATTTCCCAAACGAGCCAGATTCATTAGTTCGCTTAAGGCTTCACGAAAACGGTATTGCTCGATACTTGCTGCAATTTTCGCAGGATATTTTACTATTTCTTCTAACAAAAGAAGATCTGTTTTTGAATATTCTAATGCTTCGGGAACTTTTCCTTCGTAATATTTATGAGTTAATACCAAGGTCCGGTTTACAAAATTGCCAAGTATAGCAACTAATTCATTGTTGTTCTTTGCCTGAAAATCTTTCCAAGTAAAATCATTGTCTTTACTTTCAGGTGCATTTGCACAAAGCGTATACCTGAGTACATCTTGCTTGTCATTGAAGTCGATCAGATACTCATGCAGCCAAACAGCCCAATTACGTGAAGTGGAAATTTTATCGCCTTCCAGATTTAAAAATTCATTCGCTGGAACATTTTCAGGTAAAATGTATGAACCTTCTGCCATTAACATTGCCGGGAAAATGATGCAATGAAATACAATATTATCTTTTCCGATAAAATGTACAAGTTTCGTTTCTTTATCTTTCCAATATAATTCCCAGTCGGGGGTTAATTCTTTTGTTGCAGAAATATATCCGATGGGTGCATCAAACCAAACGTACAATACTTTTCCTTCAGCGCCCTCTACTGGTACTTTTACGCCCCAATCCAAATCACGTGTCATTGCTCGTGGATGAAGCCCTGAATTTATCCAGCTTTTACATTGCCCAAATACATTGCTCTTCCATTCTTTATGTGAATCGATATAGGATTCAATTTGCGGCTGCATCTTATCAAGTGGTAAAAACCAGTTCTTTGTATTTTTTAAAACAGGTTTTTCACCGGATAAAGCAGATTTAGGATTGATCAGGTCGGTTGCATTTAAGGTGCTTCCACATTTTTCACATTGATCACCGTATGCATTATCGTTTCCGCACTTCGGACAGGTCCCTACAATATATCTATCTGCTAAAAACTGATTTGCTTTCTCATCAAAATACTGCTCCGTCACTTCCTCAACAAATACTTTTTTGTCGTACAGTTTTTTAAAAAAATCGGATGCTGTTTCGTGGTGTGTTTTAGATGAGGTACGCGAATAAATATCAAATGAAACACCAAATTCTTTGAAGGCATCACCCATCATTTTGTGATATTTATCAACTACTTGTTGCGGTGTAATGCCCTCTTTTTTTGCTTTAATGGTGATGGGTACACCATGTTCATCTGATCCGCATATAAATTTCACGTCTTCGCCTTTTGAGCGCAGATAGCGAACGTAAATATCAGCGGGCAAATAACAGCCGGCTAAATGACCGATATGAACGGGGCCATTTGCGTAGGGTAATGCTGCGGTAACAGTATATCTTTTAAATTTCATAATTGGCTTCAAATTTCTTCCTTTTTTTAGAGTACCTAAAAAGGCTAACAAAGATAAAAATTAATCCTTCAATAACTTCTTTTGCATGATATAAGCGATGCTGGAAGATCTGTTCTTGGTTGTTTCCGCATTCGGACCGCTGTATAGCGCATCAACAGATTCCCAAAAGAGCTTAAGCCAGATCGTAAATTCTTCTTTTTTTAAGGGTAAATGCATGTGCTTTTCCATTAGATTTTGCCCATAGGAGAAATCAACAAATAAGGTCGCATTCCAAAAACGATCCACGCGTGGAAGGTGTTCTTCTAAATTCAGATGAATAAAATGATGTTTTATGGTACTCATCATCAGCTTATCGTAAAAAGTTTTGACTAGCTTTGTTACATCTGCAGGTGTGAGAATATCTGTTTTTATCATTAACTTATTTATTTACAAATATCCGATTATTTTTGCTAAAAGAACCTACTCGAAAATGAATTTAATTCAACCACCTCACTTAAAAAAAGGCGATAAAATAGCCATCGTGGCATCAGCTCGTAAAATAGTTTTAGAGGAGCTAGATGCTGCTATCCGTATTTTTAACAGCTGGGGATTGGAAGTTGTTTTGAGCAAAAATTTATTTAAACAAAATAATCAATTTTCAGGAACGGATGTGGAACGTGCCGCCGATCTTCAATCAGCATTGGATGACGATTCAATTAAAGCGATCATCAGTGCACGCGGTGGTTACGGTACAATCCGCATCATTGATAAAATTGATTTCTCAAAATTTATTAAAAATCCAAAGTGGGTTATCGGCTATAGTGATATTACAGTTTTGCATTCTCACATTCATACCTTGGGAATTCAAACGCTTCATGCCACAATGCCAATCAATTTTTCTAAAAATGAAGAAGCGGTTGAAACATTAATGAAGACATTGTTTGCAAAAGAGTTCGCCTATGAATTTGATGCATCTGTTTTCAATAAAAAAGGTGTTGCTGAAGCTGATGTAGTAGGAGGGAACCTTTCACTTTTATATGCCTTGTCGGGAAGTGTTTCTGATATAGATACAAAAGGAAAAATTTTATTTATGGAGGACCTTGATGAATATTTATACCACATCGATCGTATGCTGCTGAACTTAAAACGTGCTGGAAAATTGAGACATCTCGCGGGATTGCTCGTAGGTGGTATGACCGATATGAAAGATAACACAATTCCTTTTGGAAAAACTGTGGAAGAAATTATTATTGATGCTGTGAAGGAGTATGATTTTCCTGTCTGTTTTAATTTTCCTGCCGGACATGTTGATCGAAATTTGGCACTTGTATTAGGGAAAAGAATGAAGCTGGTGGTGGATGAATTCGGCGCTTCTCTTTCTTAATTAATTCCTCCAATAAAAAAATCCCACTCCGAAATCTACGGAGTGGGATTTTTTTATTTCAGGATCGCAAGATTATTCAAATACGATCTTTTTGCTGAATTTTTTTCCATCCACCAATACATTCATAAAATAAATACCACTTGATAAATGATCTCTCGTTAAAGTGTATTGATTTGTTTTAATGCTGTTCACATTTCTTGTCTGACGACCTAACGCATCATACAATTCAATTGAAACTTCCTTACCGTTGAATGCTGTAAGGTCTATGGTTGCAGAGTTGTAGGTTGGGTTCGGGTAAATAGTAAAATCTGCATCATTTGCAACATCTTCGATTCCTACACCGTTTGAATAGTTACAATCCAAAGGAACACCACACGTGAAATGCTCTAAGAAATTTCTGGTGATTACCAAGGTCGTGTCATAATAAGCTGCGCTTGTTGTGTGAGGCACGTGATCTTGTCCTTCGTATGTTTCAAAACAATTCAAAATTCCCAATTGATCAACTCGATCGTTGACTGAAGCACTACCGTCAATTACCAATAGAGGGTAAAATCCAAGAAGTACAATCATATCCGTATTATAAGGAACGGTATTGTCATTTGTTCCGTGAAAACTTAACACCGGTTCATCGCCCGGTTTGATCCATGCAGTATCACCAAGTGCGCCACAAATATTCACGATCGCTTTTACATCGGATGAATAGCCGGGGTTTCCGCTCAATCCTTCAACACCCCCTAATAAGCCGGGTTGAAGTGTGTCAATAAAAGATGGGAATTCCGATAGCTGATCTAAATATGCTAAGTGTAATGCAATAAATCCTCCCGCAGAAACACCTGCGAAATAAATGTTGTTGGTATCGATACCAAATGTGTTTCCACCTATTCGTGCATTTTTTCGAAAGTAACGAACTGCAGCTCTTCCATCATGAACAGCACGCATAACCGCTTCTGTTGCATCTGATGAATCGGGACCGGGGAAAGGTGTATTATTAATACCCAAGCGGTATTCAATTGACGCTACAACGTATCCCATTTTAGCAAGGTCCTTTGACAATGGAACAACATCGCTACCGTCTTTTGCTCCTCCGAGGAAACTGCCGCCATGTGCCATAACAATTAAAGCACGGTTGGTTGCAACATCTCCTGTAGGTTGGTATACATCCATTAACAATGTTTGTGCTGCGCCTGTTTCTTTTACATTACTTCCGTAAACAACATTCTTTGTCGTATCCGGAGTAAGTGGAAAAATAAAATCGTGGTAGCGCCCACCGGCACATTGTGCATTCAACGAAGCCGTCGATGCTAACATTAAACTTCCGGCAATTAATGAGTAAATTTTTTTCATGTCTAGTTTATTTGGATTTTAGTTAAAGATACAAAAGCATTTGGAATAAAAAAATAGCTCCCTTTTTTTTGATATCAAAAGATATCAAAAGTTGAAAAAATAATACATAAAAATTATTTTTAAAATACAAATTCAATACTCACTCCTGGAACAAATGCCCTTGTTTTATAAGTGCCTGTAAAGTTTGTTTCCAGGTTTGTATCGGTGCGTTCTTTTCCTTCAATGTATAAAAAGGAGGCATCAATATGAATCTTCTTCGTTACTTTAAAGGACGCTCCAATTGTAATTCCTAACTTGTCAGCATCAGGTGTTTCAGGTGTCAGATAACCTGCTTGTACCGGAGTCATATCGTAATAAGCTCCGCAGCGTGCAGTCCATTTTTCGTTTAAGGTATATTGCGCTCCTAATCTGAAGATATACGAATTCTTATACATTCGTGCTGAGTGAACATCTTCTAATGCATCGGTGTTATCGGCAAAATCAATCACCAGCGAATCGTATGATTTCCAGCCTATGAAATTGATATCCAACGCAAGTTTTAATTTGTCGTTCGGCACATATCCCAATCCAAGTGTTGCAACTTGTGGTAATCGTAAGGTTGTTGAAAAGGTTGTGTTGGGGAATTTATAAGCAAGAGAAGAAGGTGTTGAAAAATCTGCGCTACCGCCATTTACATTAACCGTTACTTGTGAACGGTAATCAATGCCTACAGAAAACTTATCGTTTACTTTGAAATAAATACCTGCATTAAATCCATAACCACTGGCTTTTCCTTCCAAAGAAGCTTCTCCGTAATTTCCCAAAGAGTCCTGAAGCGGAATTCCTTTTCTGAGGGTGAAACTTCCAGTCGCATACACAAATCCGGCACCGATTCCAATTCGGTCGTTGATCTTGTAGGATGCGGTTGGCTGAATAAAAAACGTTTTCAGATCTATTTCACGGATCAGTGCATTTCCTTTCCAGTCGTCGGCCCATTGCACTTTGCTGCCGAATGGATTGTAGATTCCCAGTCCGCAATTCCATTTTTTTGCTTTCTTGAATTTATAAACTGCATATAAAGTAAGGGGTGTTCCAACGTGTTTTTCGGGATGTGTTATATAACCTGTTTTGTAGTCAAGGTAGGTTGTGCGTGGCATTATAAAACTTGCACCAATGTATATTCCTTTTAATGAATCCAAGAATGATAATGCACCCGGATTAAATAAGATACTGGCATTATCCAAACAAAGTCCTGTGCCTGTATGACCCATTCCCGTTTGCTTTTGACCTTGCAAGTTGATCTGAAATCCTCCTCCGAATAATGTCAAGCAGGAAAGGGAGGTTATTACTAATAAAACGAACAGCTTTTTCATAACAACAAAATAAACCATTTTCTATACACAAATCAAGTTTTTGTTTGTTGAATAATATTATATCCTTACATTTGTAGCCGAAATAGAGGGAAGCAAAATGAACCAGTCCGTAAAAAATATGCAAAAATATTACTTTGTTTGTTGTAAGTGTTTCTCTTACCTGGATTGATTTTATATATATTATTAACAATACATATTTAAAAGGTTTTTCCAGCATTGGGAAAACCTTTTTTGCTTTAATCTAACTTTGTCATAAAATTATCATCACGTGCTTCAACAAGTGTTGTTGCCTCTTGGATAAGAGGAATGCTAATTTAGGAGATTCTGCATCATTGTGCCGGATTTCATTAACGAATAGAATTAAGTTTACTAATGAAAACAGAAATAAAAACAGATGTAGTCATTCTTTTTGCCGGTGATTCCGGTGATGGAATTCAATTAACGGGTTCTCAGTTTACTACAACTGCCGCATTATTTGGAAATGATATCAGTACATTTCCTAACTTTCCTGCAGAGATCCGCGCTCCGCAAGGCACTATTGCCGGTGTATCCGGATTTCAGCTTCATTTTGGCAGTGTCGAGATTTTTACTGCCGGTGATGCATACGATGTGTTGGTGGTAATGAATGCCGCCGCTCTGAAAGCAAATATTAAACAACTGAAACCGGGCGGAATTATCGTAGCGAATAGCGATGGTTTTGATCCTAAAAATTTAAAACTTGCTAAATATCCCGATGGTGTGAATCCATTAACCGATGGATCGCTCGAAAAATTTAAGGTGTATGAAATTGATGTCACTAAAATTACCCGCACCGCTTTAGCTGATTCGGGGCTTGGTACAAAAGAAATGGACCGTTCTAAAAACATGTTCGTTCTTGGATATATTTATTGGATGTACAACCGCTCTTTGGATAATTCGATCGAATTTTTAAAAGAACAATTTAAAAAACGCCCCGATCTAATTGATGCGAATGTTAAAGTGTTAAAGGCCGGTTTTAATTATGGTGATACCGTTGAGGCGCCCATGAATCGCTTTGAAGTAAAACCTGCTCCTGTTGCCAAAGGTACATATCGCAGCATTATGGGCAATCAGGCAGCAGCATTCGGCTTAATCGCTGCAGCAAAAAAAGCTGGACTCACATTGTTCTATGGAACATATCCCATAACTCCTGCTTCTGATATTTTGCATGAATTATCAAAACATAAAAATTTTGGTGTAAAAACATTTCAAGCCGAAGATGAAATTGCTGCGATCACTTCTTCCATCGGTGCGTCCTTTGGCGGAGCGCTTGGTGTTACTGCTTCTTCGGGCCCGGGCATCGCTTTAAAAGGGGAGGCCATCGGTTTAGCATTGATGCTTGAAATTCCTTTAGTCATCGTGAATGTTCAGCGTGGCGGACCAAGTACGGGCTTGCCTACAAAAACAGAACAAGCCGATCTGTTACAAGCATTATATGGTAGAAATGGCGAAGCTCCTGTTCCTGTTGTTGCTTCGTATACCCCTTCGGATTGTTTCCACGGTGCTTTTGAAGCGTGTCGCTTAGCGCTTGAATTTATGACGCCCGTTTTTTTTCTGAGTGACGGATATATTGCAAATGGTTCTGAACCTTGGAAATTCCCTGCCGCTGCAGAATTGCCAGAACTGAATGTTTCTTTCGCGAAGAATGAATTGAAAGATGGGGAAGTTTTTTTACCTTATAAGAGAAATGAAAAATTAGCAAGACCTTGGGCAATCCCTGGTACCAAAGGATTGGAGCACAGAGTAGGAGGTATTGAAAAAGAAAATGAAACGGGTAATATTTCATATGATCCCGATAATCACGAATTGATGGTGAAACTCCGTCAGGAGAAAGTAGATAGAATTGCCGACTTTATTCCATTGCAAATGCTTGATAATGGAAATGAAAAAGGGAAATTACTAATCCTTGGATGGGGCTCTACTTACGGTTCTATAAAAACGGCTGTTCGTGAAGCGATTGCTGACGGACACGATGTGTCCCATGCTCACGTAAAATACCTAAATCCCTTTCCGAAAAATTTAGGCGATATGCTCAAAAATTTTGATAAAGTGCTTATTCCTGAAATTAATAACGGACAACTGATAAAAGTGATTCGCGATAAATATTTTATTGATGCCAAAGGATTGAATAAAATTAAAGGCATGCCTTTTACCAGTGAAGAGATCAAAGAGAAAATTAAAGAAATGTTGAAATAGTATCTATAGACGTTGCTTTCCCTGTCTTAATACAAAATGATAGTAACAAGAATTTGATTTACATATGACTACTGCAGAAATAAAATTAACAGCAAAAGATTTTGTCACCGATCAGGAAGTGCGTTGGTGCCCTGGCTGTGGCGACTATTCAATATTAAAACAAGTACAAACGGTAATGCCCGATTTGGGTATCCCCCGCGAACAAATTGTTTTTATTTCGGGTATTGGATGTTCTTCTCGTTTTCCGTATTATATGGAAACATACGGAATGCACAGTATTCATGGCCGTGCTACAGCCGTTGCCAGTGGCTTAAAAGCTGCCCGTCCCGATTTAAGCGTTTGGATTGTTACCGGTGATGGCGATGCGCTTTCTATCGGAGGAAATCACCTGATTCATTTGTTGCGCAGAAATTTTGATGTAAATGTGTTGATGTTTAACAATGAAATTTATGGTTTAACAAAAGGGCAATATTCTCCCGCTTCTCCATTAGGTAAAGTTACCAAGTCTACACCAATGGGTTCGATCGATCATCCTTTTAATCCCTTAGCATTATGCCTTGGTGCCGATTCTACTTTTATCGCCCGTTCTATGGATCGAGACCCTATTCACTTGCGTGAAATATTAAAAAGAGCCAATGCACACAAAGGAACGTCCATGGTGGAGATCTATCAGAATTGTAATGTCTTCAATGATGGTGCCTTTGAAGTATTTACAGAAAAAGCAACAAAAAAATTAAATACACTGATGGTGGAACACGCAAAACCATTGATTTTTGGAGCCAATGCCGACAAAGGAATAAAGTTAGATGGATTTAAACCGGTTGTGGTTGATCTTGCTGATGTTTCTGTAAATGATCTGTGGATTCATGATGAAAAAGATCAGGTGAAAGCAAGTATTCTTGTGCGTTTCTTTGATGCTCCTTCCGATGAAAATACCTTGCCTCGTCCTTTCGGAGTATTCTATACCGAAGATCGTTTTTGTTACGAAACTGAAATGAATGCTCAGCTTGCATACGCCATAGAAACAAAAGGTGCAGGTGATCTCGATGATCTGATCAGAGGAAAAAATACCTGGACAATTTAATGCATCGCATCATTCGGAAGCACAAAAGCGTCTATTAAATTCATTTAGTTATTTCGGTTTTGCTTACCTTTGTTTTAAATATTTTGAAACAATAGTGTCAAGTGTCTTTTCAATGTTTCTAAAATGTTCATTCATAGAACGCCAGTTCCGGATACTCCACCAAATTCGTTATTTCGGCTTGATCAGAATCAATACGTGTATTGTTTACTTTTTTGTCAACGGTATGTGCTTGCATCAATGAATCGTCCAGAGGTTGAAGCAGGTACTTTATTTCTTCATCGCTTATTGTCGGTGCTAACCATTTTTTTTCATTCTCTTCGGTCAGGATCACTGGCATGCGTTTTTTAGTGTTGTGAATCTTTGCCATCAGTGCATTGGCTTCGGTGGTGATGATACTGAACGATTTTATTGTTGCGCCACTTGCCGTATCCTTCCATGTATCATAGATTCCGGCCAAAGAAAAAATCGCTTCGTTTTTTAAATATATGAAATAAGGATATTTCTCTTTGTTGATTTCTCTACTCTCAAAAAAACCTGTTACAGGGATAATGCATCTCTTTTCTTTGAGTGAAGGCGCAAAGGATTTCTTCTCAAATACGGTTTCTGATTTTGCGTTCAGATTGTTGATCACATAGCTTTTCGCTTTATCCTGTGGCGTCCAGGATGGTATCAGTCCCCATTGCATATAAGTGAAGATATCATTTTGCGTTGCCGTTAAAACAGGCAGTTTCGCGTAGTCTTTCACCGCTGTTGCAGCAGCATTGAACCCCGACAGTTTATGAAACACCTTGTGAACTTCCGGTGTTTCATTGCCCGCCTTGTATTTTTTATTTAATTGAGCAATGGTTGCTTTTGCATTTAGAGTATAGCACATCTGCTTAAATTTTAATTAGGTCGCATTATTTCTTCTGTCAATCCCAATGAATTCAGGAATTCTAGCTCCGCATCCATTATTGTTTTCACCTCTTCGTAGGCCAGTATGAGATGGTGTTCCGTTGCTTTCTTTAAAACATATGCATTAATATTTTCCTGATCGATATGAATAAGTTCAAAGGCAATGAATGGTTTGCGGCTAAGATTTTTTTGATACAACGCTTCAATGTAATCATCTTCAAATGCTGTCAGCGCTAAAATATCTTCATTGGCCAACTTCGCATTTAATTCATCGGGTAGTGTTTCACGGATATATTTTATGAGATCATCGTCACGGTATACATCTTTTTCTTCTTCGCCTTTTTTTGTCATCGTTGTTTGTTTTAAATAGTGATAATAAAAACGTCATCTAATCGTGTTGTGTAGCAAGGACTCAGCATCTCTTGCCGTAATTTCCATTTTTTTCCATCACCCATTGCTGCATATTTTACAACATTTCTACCCATTATTTTATTGAGTTTATCCACCGTTGAATTCAGTTTTTTTTTTCTATCATCTTCCGGCAGCGCTGCAAATAAATTTGTTTGCACGGCATCTTCCGGACTTATTTCAAAGATAAACACTCCTGCCTTCTTATACATATAACCGGGCTTATATATTTGTTTCAAACCGGTCAATGCCCATTTTATGAGCTCTCCCGAGTCGTTTGTGGGAATCGGAATCTGAATGTAACGGCTGTTGTAGTATTGCTTCAGATCCGCTCTGAATTGATTGGTATGTATAAATACAGAAATAGCAGCGCAATTACTATTTTGTTTCCTAAGTTTTTGAGCAGCCCTGTTTGCAAATGTTGCTACCGACTCCTCTAAAACTTGCAGCTCATTTGTCATTTGACCAAAAGACCGGCTGACACAGATCCCCTTTTTATCCGGAGCCGTTTCCTCCATCGGAATGCAAGGTATTCCCCGCAACTCATACACCAGCTTCAAGCCTTGCACCGAAAGATTTTTTCTGATCCAGGCATCATTCATCTGCATCAATTCGAATGCTGTACGAATATTATTTTTTTCTAAAAACTTCGCATACCTGTAACCGATTCCCCACAGATCACCAACAGGAAATTCGTTGAGGTGTTTTTCAATTGTTGCAGTATCGGATAATTCAAGAACACCAATTTCTTTATATTTTTTCTTCGCGATTTTGTTTGCCATCTTGGCCAGCGTCTTTGTGGGCGCAATGCCTATCGAAATCGGGATCTTTGTATTTTGCCTTACCGACTTTCTTATTTTTTTGCAATACTCCGTCAGGTTTGTATTGTGCATTCCTTTGAAATCTAAAAAGATCTCATCAACGGAATATACTTCAAATGAGGGTGCAAAACTTCCCAGTACCGACATCACCCGGTTACTCATGTCGCCATACAAAGCGTAATTGCTGGAAAACACATGAATTCCTTTTTGTTTGATAAGTTCCTTGATCTCAAATGCCGGAGCCCCCATGGCTACGCCCGCATCTTTTGCTTCCTGCGAACGCGCGATCACACAGCCATCGTTGTTGCTTAATACAACAACGGGTTTGCCGTTCAGTGATGGTTTAAAAACACGTTCACAGCTTGCATAAAAATTATTGCAATCACACAGTGCATACATTATTTTCTGTTTTTATTCGGTTGATTCAATACCCATGTCAATATTCCCCATACCTCAAAGTTGCTTCCTTCTTTTACTTCAATGGGCTTGAAATCCTTGTTCTCTGGTAATAAATACAACTTGTCTTTAAATTTGGAGATCCGTTTCAACGTAAATTCCCCATCTATGATACACACGGCAATGTCACCGTCTAAAGGTTCCAGACTAGCATCAACAACGATTAGTGATTTGTCGAAGATGCCCGCGTCTACCATTGATTGCCCTTTTACTTTTAGTATATAGGTTGAAGATGGATTTTTTAGTAACATCTTCGGAAGGTCAATGGTATCTTCAATATAATCCTCAGCCGGTGATGGAAAGCCGGCATTGATCGGGACGGATACAAGTTTTACGGGATGCGGTGCTGTGATCTCCGGCACCTTGTAGAAATCGAAGTGGACATTTTTTTTTTGAGTAGTAGTATTCATAAAATCAAATTTAACGGGAATAAAGTTGTGTTCAAAAAGATGCTATTTTTTGTAGCAATTACATTTTTTATTTGGAATTCTCAGAACAAAAAAATACCCGATACAATTGGGTGTTGTGCCCTCCCGTCAATAATTTTTGCAATAATTGAAATAAATATTAGAACTTTGCACTACGATGAAAAAGAAAATTGAAATTCTGGCTCCTGCCAAAAATCTGGTTCAAGGTATGGCGGCAATTAATGCCGGTGCAGATGCTGTATATATCGGAGCGCCACAATTTGGTGCCCGCTCAAATGCAACCAACTCTGTTGAAGACATCGAGGAATTGGTGAAATATGCCCACCTATTCAAGGCGCAGGTTTTTGTTGTAATTAATACTATTTTATACGATCAGGAACTTGCGGATTGTAAAAAATTGATCCACCAGTTGTATGCGATCGGTGTGGATGCGCTGATTGTTCAGGATATGTCGTTGATGGAAATGGATTTACCGCCCATTGTTATTCATGCCAGCACGCAGGCAAACAACAGAGATCCTCAGCATGTAAAGTTTTTGGCGGATGCCGGAATGAAACGTGTTGTTCTCGCTCGGGAGCTAAACCTCGATCAGATCAAAGAAATTAGTAATGCAACCGATGTTGAATTAGAATTTTTTGTTTCGGGTGCCCTTTGTGTTTCTTTCAGCGGAAATTGCTACATGAGTATTGCCGGTGGCGAACGGAGTGCCAATAGAGGTTCGTGCGCACAAAACTGTCGCTTACCTTATAACTTAACCGATGGCACAGGAAAAACCCTAATCGCAAACAGCCATCTCTTATCCATTAAAGATCTTGACCTCAGCGACCAATTGCCGAACTTGATTGAAGCGGGTATCACTTCTTTTAAAATTGAAGGGCGCTTAAAAGATATGGTTTATGTTAAAAATAATACCTCCTACCTGCGCAAAAAATTGGATGCGTTTTTAGAAAATAATCCATCCTACCAAAAAGCTTCTTCTGGAAAAACAATTTACAACTTCGAAGCGGAAATGGACAGAAGTTTTAACCGCGGCTATACCGATTATTTTGTAAATAAACGCACAGAAAAAATTGGTTCATGGGAAAGTCCCAAATCACAAGGACAATTAATCGGGAAATTAATTGAAACAAAAGCCAATGGCTACATCATCGAAAATTATAATAAACTAAATAACGGTGACGGACTTTATTTTATTAATGAAAATAATGAGCCCGATGGTGTTCAGATAAATACGATCATAAACGATGTTGTTGTTCCCAATACCATCAAGTCGATTAAACCTGGAACGATCATCTACAGAAATTCAGATGCTAATTTTAATAAATTGGTGGAAAGAGAAGATAGCGCCATCCGGAAAATTAGTGTGCAGCTGAAATTCACTGAAACAAACGATGGATTTCAATTGACCGCTATTGATGAAGACGGACATGAAAGTGTTTCCGCTTTTCAGTCAGAAAAAGAAGTAGCAAAAAATCAGGAATCGACTTTTCCGAACATCAAAAAAAATCTTTCTAAAACAGGCAATACACCTTTCATTGTGGAAGAGATAGCGATTGAATTTTCTAAAAATTGGTTTTTACCCATTTCTAAAATAAATGAAATACGGAGAGTTGTGTTGGAGCAACTGATCGACATCAGGATAGCGCAATACCACCGCGAAGAATTTCAAATAACAAAAACAGATCATCCGTATCCCGTTTCTAAATTAGATTTCACCTACAACGTTTCCAATCAATTGGCGCGTACATTTTATAAACGACATGGTGTTACTGAAATAGAAAAAGCATTTGAGTTGCAATGGGATCCGGGGAAGTCGCGGGTAATGACAACAAAATACTGTGTGAAGTATGAGTTAGGTAAATGTGCCCGGTTTCAAAAAGCAACAATGGGTGAAAAAGTGGTGGAGCCGCTCACACTCAAGCATGGAGAAAATGAATACAAACTGAAATTTAATTGCAAGCCCTGCGAAATGGAAATTTGGGAGAAAGATGCTGAATTAGAGTTTGAAGAAGAAGATTAGTTTTTTCTTTGTGATTCATTCGAGCTTGGGGAGATTTCCAGTGATCGTCTTCCGCTGCGACAAACATTTGCACCTTTCACAAACTCCGCATTTTCGCTTAGGTGCTTTTATAGGCTGGCCAACTAGAATCTAATGCACAGTTCGTCTGGCGTCAAAACTTGGATTTCACAGCCCTTGAAGTCTTTGGTGTTACGAGTAACAATGCAGTCTATTTTTTCTACAGAAGATGCACATAATATTTGAATGGCATCTTCAAAGTCCTTGTGTTTAGACCGTAGTCCTTTCTTTAAAACGTCAACGTCCACTGGTATAACAGTTAAGTAGTCTAGCAAATTATATAAAACATCACGTAATATTTTTTCTTCAAGATATTTTTTCAACAAGTAATGTGTTGTTGCAATTGAATGAGAAGAAGTAAACAGTTTAATTTTCTTTACTTCTGCTTTGTTAAATATTTCAATAGCGTACTTACTGAAGGGTTTTCTGTCCGCAATTAGGTCGACAATAATATTTGTATCAAGAAATACCTTTTTCATAAGTGTTTTTTTTCTAAATAAGAACGCAATTCTTTTTCTTCATCAAAATTCTTGGGAAGCTTAACGGCTCCAACAATTTTCTTAAGTTTTGGCGATAATTTTTCTTCTCCCGTCTCTTGCGTGATTGTTTCAAGGTAGCTTTCAATGAGTTCAGATAAACTTCTTCCCGTATTCTTTGCGTATGATTTAGCTCTTTCTATTATTGACTTTTCTACAGTCAAGGTTAGTTTAGTTGCCATGGTACGTGTTTTTTTTACAAAGATACGTATTTGATATTTGAAATCCAAATTTGCTTGCCTGTGAAGGTTTGCGCACTGGCGCAGTTGTACGATTAAAAAAAATCATTTGTTTTTTATTCCAATTATAAATATAAAGAAAAATTATTGTACTAATTAAAATTTGCACAATTGCACCAGTGCGCTGTTAGTAGTTAGGCTGTACTTCATGTAATGCTCACGTTTCATATACTTAGCTCGTTCACAAATCTGTCTCCGGAGAATAATTAGGAACGGAAGAATGATGTTCGTTTCATAAATGTCTTCTTTACTTTTTTGCTTGATCAAAAAAGTAACAAAAAAATCAAGAAGCAACGATCTCTTCCCGCAAACGCCCAACTCATCATCGCGTTGCTTCAGGCCTCACGCGCCCTCCTAATTGACATTGTCTGCCGTGCTAAGATTTATAGCATTAGTCTGAAAATATATAAAATGTCGATTTTTATTGGGAACTTTCAAAACTTTATTCAGCATAGTCCAAAAAACGAAAATGTCTTTTGTGTCTCGTAAATTAAGTTTTGAGATGTAGTCGCTAAATTCCTGTTTTTTTATTTTCGTTAACAAGGCTTTTACACCTAGCACACAGCTTGCCTGTAACAATTCCCTTTACGCAACTCGTTGCATAAAATTGGTCTTTTTGAGATATTACAAATTTCATATCCTCAGCCCCCTAGAAGATCGTAAATTTCAGACCTCTCTTTTAAACGAGGGAATGGTCTTTTAAAAAAGGACTGTAGGCTATATTTGCTAGGAGCAATTTTTTTCGATCTAGTGGGATGTCGCTTGGCGAGATTTCCACGATACATCTAAGTGCTTGAAGTTATTATATGCTCAACCATATCAGGGGATTGATTTATAATTGGTTTAGGAACAAATTATAAAAAATTAAAAATATTACCTCAGCACATCAAAATAATATTTGCCTTAAATAGCTAATATATTAGCTATATAGCTAAATTATAACTACATTTGTATAATATATTAGCTAGTATGACAAAATTTGGAGTAGAGAAAAAACCGTTTGATGTTTTAAAGGAATTAGCCGAAAAGCATAAATTGTTAAGAAAGCAAGCTGGTTTATCGCAAAGTGAATTAGCCAAACGATCAGGAGTTTCATTAGGCAGTATTAAACGTTTTGAGCTTACAGGACAAATCTCTTTAGAATCATTACTCAAATCGGTTCAAATCCTCAATCGTATTAGTGACTTTGAATTGATTTTAAATTCAGATGACAACGTGAAAAATATTGACAAACTTTTTAGTGATAGAACAAAAATTTAATCATGGAGCATGTAAAAAAAATAATTGTTTCTATACAGTTTAGTAAAAATGAAATTGAGTTAGGTGAATTAGTGAGTGAAGGGCGTGCTATTTATTTTAAATATTATGCCGACTTTATTACTAAAGGCATCGAAATATCTCCGCTTAAATTAAAATTAAATACAAGTATAAATAAAGCAGATGCAATACCATTTGATGGATTGTTTGGTGTATTTGCTGATTCATTACCGGATGGCTGGGGAAAATTATTATTAGATAGAGCATTAAACGCAAAGGGGATTGATATTAGTAATATGACTATGCTTGATCGTTTGGCTTTTGTTGGAAGTAAAGGAATGGGTGCATTAATATATAAACCCGAAATTGATGATGGAATACATAAACAATTTGAATTTGAATTAGATAATATTGCAAAAGCCACGCATCAAATTATTTCAGGTACTTCTATAGAGATACTTGATGAATTGTATATATTGGGTGGTTCCTCAGGTGGTGCTCGTCCAAAAATATTAGTGGGTTATAATTCCAAAACACAACATATAATTAGTACTGAAAAAGATTTACCAATTGGCTATGAGCATTGGATCATAAAATTTCCGTCATCTTCTGACAAAGCTGATATAGCTAATATTGAATTTGCTTATTATAAAATGGCGCTAGATGCAGGCATAGAAATGAGTGCGTGTAAACTTTTTAAAGGCAAATCTGGGCAAGTATATTTTGGCACTAAACGTTTTGACAGAATAGGTAACAATCGCTTACACATGCTTTCTGCCGCGGGAATGATGCATGATAACTTCAGACTAAGCAATTTAGATTATGGCAACATTATGGATTGCGCCTTCCTACTTGAACGAGATGTTCATGCTTATGAAAAAGTTTTGCGCATAGCAGCATTTAATGTATTTGCGCATAATAGAGATGACCATAGTAAAAATATTTCTTTCTTAATGGATGAAAATGGAAATTGGAAAGTTGCTCCGGCTTATGACTTAACGTTTTCAAGTTCAGGGCATGGTATGCATAGCAGCATGGTGAGCGGAGAAAGTGCTAATCCTACCAAACAACACTTAATGGAATTAGCCAATTATTTCAAAATAAAAAATGCAAGTGCTATTATTGATAAGGTCCAAGAGGTAATTTATAATTGGAAAGATTATGCTGTGCAATGCAAAGTAAGCACTGATTCTAAAAATAGAATACAAAAAGTGATTGGTAGAAAATTATAGAGGTAGTTTTTTAACTATGTGTAAAGTTCAAACAACAAGCTGTTAAGGTCTTGAATTCTATACCTGAAGGTTGCAGTATTAAGATGTCTAAAAGAGATGCAAAGAAGCTATTGGAAAGGGCTTAAGAATAGAGTAACTAACTTTTTGCAAAATTAATTAGAGGTTGAATGTTTGCTTTATCAGCCTCCAGTTTTCTATCTATTTGCTCAATTAAGAGCCTTTGTGTTTGATTTTTCATGAACTGTTTTTTATTTAAATTCGCAACAAATACAAGGCAATAACCTTTAATAACAAAACTAAAATAAAGGATATAACCTTTAATGTAAAAATAGAAACAAGGCTATAAGCTGTAATTTAGGAATTAATTTTATATGCTTGTTGATTTTTATTAAAATGCACACATATCTTTTTATAAATTCTATTCTAATAATGTGTCTATGAAGGTTTACACCCCCTCGTTTTCGAAATGCTATTATGTGCTTTGCTGTCGTGGCATGCGCGGTCGCAGTTTAAATTTTTACAGAAGGGAAGCAAATTTTATTTTTTCTGCGCTAGGTATACACAAGCGGGCAGAAGAATGGTAAGCTTATTTGCAGCTAAATACTTTCATTCCTTAATCTAAAGTTGCAAGTGTGCTTGACATTGAGCGTGTGCATTATTTTTTCTTTTTCTTGTCCGAGATTTTCTTTGTTTCGCTTTCAAAATCACTTTCAAAGTTTTCGTCTTGAGTGATCCTGAATTTTTCATATTCCTTTTCAGCCAATTGTTTCGCTACTTCGTGTTTCACTTTTCCAGCGTCTTTTAAAATTTGATACTCGTTGAATTGCAGGAAGGCATCTAGCTTTGTAATCCATTCTGTCATTTTCATTGGTATCTGTCTTGCCGCTTGATTTTCTGCATAGTCCAAATACATAGTTACAACTCTTTCTAGTTCTTTAATTTCCTTTTCGATTAAATAATTCTTAGCAATAGAAACATCGGTCTTTAAAATTTTCCCTTTCGGTGCGTTCTTCCAAGTCTGCAAACCCATATTGGGTTTTGTCGAACTTGCTCGTTCTGAAATTATTTGTGCAGCGGTCTTGCCAGTCATTGCCCAATGCAATTTATTTTGAACGGTCTTAAAAAATGTTTGTGTTATTTCCGCTTCTTTATGATAGTCGATACTACATTGTTCATAGATGTCGGTGATTTTCAAATAAAAACGTCTTTCACTAGCACGGATTTCTCGGATACGTTCCAATAATTCGTCAAAGTAGTCTTTGCCAAACCTTTTGCCCTGTTTCAAACGTTCATCATCTAAAACAAATCCTTTGATAATAAATTCCCTCAATGTTTTAGTTGCCCAAATACGGAATTGTGTTGCCTGAAAACTGTTTACACGGTATCCGATAGCTATAATAGCGTCAAGGTTATAAAAATCCACATCACGGGAAACATTACGGTTCCCTTCTTTTTGAACTACTCGAATTTTTCGAGTAGTTGAAACTTGCTCTAATTCACCACTTTGGTATATTTCTTTTAAATGGTAAGTAACGGTGTTACTTTCAACGCCAAACAATTCTCCAATTTTCTTTTGACTTAGCCAAAATGTTTCTTCTTGAAAAAATACTTCTACTTTTACATCACCATCTGGTGATGAGTAAAATATTAGTTCGTTTGATTGTGGGGTGAGGTCTTTGGTCATTTCTGTTAAACTCTTTTATAGATTTTGTTCAAACCGAACGTAAAGTCGTATGAGAGGTGCACTTCCTCAGTTAATTTTAGCGGCACCGCCTACTCGATTACCTGCTGATGCTCTCGATTAAAGTAACCGCTTCTTTGGGTGTCAATATAGGTAATGAACTTGTTTTAAAATCCTTCGTGTCTCTCGTAACAATAAAGTTGATTTTTTTTAAAGATTTTGCGCAGTTATATTGAATTGCATCTTCAAAGTCTCTAAAGTCCGATTTAAGAGATTTGTTTATGATTTCTTTAGAAACGTCAATAACAACAGTCCACTCATTCAGTTCCGTTAACATTTTAATTGTTTCTATATGTGAACAAGATTGTCGTAGTATGTAATAAATGTTATTATAAGAAACAGCAGAGATATAAAGATTGATTTTCTTTTTAATGGAATAGTTGAAAAGTCTTGCAGCCTCTATTGAAAATGGTTTTCGGTCAGCAAAGAAGTCAATTAGTACATTCGTGTCGAGGAAAATATTTTTCATTATTTATATTTTTTTGCAAGCCCCTTAGTTAATTCTTTCTTATAGTCAAAGTTGTCTGGCAATTCAATAGCACCCATTAGTTTTAAAATTCGAGGTGAAATACTTTCGTCGTTATTTTCTTTAGATGTTAAGGACATTAGGTAGTTTTCCACAATGTCGGATAGGCTTTTCCCTTTTTGTTTAGCGTATTTTTTAGCAATAGATATTACTGAGTCGTCTATTGTCAAAGTAAGTTTAGTTGTCATTGCACGTGTTTATTTTAAACAAATATACGTATCTATTTCGTTAAAGACAAATTTTATTTTTCTGGCGTACCTGCAGGTAAAGGTTTTTAGCTTATGACAGATGGGCGATTAATAGCGACAACCTGTCGAGCAGAAACAAATATACTAAGATGTGATGAACTTACTTTACGCACTAACCTGCAAATTTTATATTCTCAGCCCTCAGAAGATCGGAAATTTCAGACCTCTTTTTTAAACGCCAAATTTGAAATTGGATTAAAAGAAATCATTTTATTAATTTACCATTTGTGTTTGGAATGCATCTAAATATTTTTTGACGTGGAATTATTTTGTTATATTTTCAATATGAATGAACTGTTAACGATAGTATATTGATTTCAAGTGGTGGCGATTATCAATTTTTATTTAATGCTATAATTTTTCAAATAGCCATAATGTTGCCAAAATAGTAAATCCCCATTTTATTAAAACTACTATCCACTTTATCAAATTTTCTTTCCGCCGTTTTTTTTCTTCTGCTTTTTTTTCAGTTTCATTCTCAACTTTTCTAATTTCATCAACATTCCCATTATAATATTTTTTTGCTCTGCTTTTTTCATTTTTTTTTCGTTCTGCAACTTCAGACAAATATTCCGCATTTTTTATTTGTTCACTAACGCGTGTGTTTCCACAATGAGGGCAACAGTACGCGCTTCGACTTACCTGATTATTACAATCCATACAACTAAAAGTTCTCATATCAAATAAATTTAATTTATTCTAATAAACCATTTTATCATTGTCTTTCAGGGTTATGTTCGTAGTGATTTTCTAATTTAGTTTTATTAGAACTATTTACAACCAATGCTATAATAAAGCCTATTAAAGTTAAGTAAGTAATAGTCGCAACTGTTTGACCGCCATCAGAAACATATTTTACATGATTGTTGGTAATTCGGGATAAGGGATAAAAGACTCTACAAAAATTATAAATGGCTGTTTGGTAAACATTGCGATTACAATCATTAAAACTGCAATCAAGATAGCAACGCCAGTATTGTTTTTCGAAATCTCGTCATATTCATCCAATTGACCTGTCAGCATCGAAAATAATTTATAGGTTGTGTAAATTATTACTGCACTAAATGTATATCCTAAAACCAAAAACATAGCTAAATATTTTGTGATACCCATTAAAAGACCAAATAAAGAAGGGTTTGTTGTTCCCATAATTTTTATTGTGGCAGCAAGAGGCTCCATAATTCCAAATACGATATATGAAACAGAAAAAATAGTCCCACTTAAAAATATCATAAATGACAAATTTTTGTATGGATTAGCTTCATTTGTTTTTTTTAGGTAAAATTTCATTACTAATATTTTTGTTAAATAAACGGTCATTAGACCTATAATAACTGATATTATTAATTCAATCGAAGTTGTATTTTCTAGTGTTTTCATGTTGTTGTTTATTGATTATTTTTAATTTGAACTTTCTAAAACTACATCCCAGTAACGCATATTGTTGACTGTTGGACTTAAATTTCCCGGAGTAAATCCTGTGGCAGTTGTTTCCCAGGCATAATAATTCAACGCATTGTATTTTACGCAATCGCCACTATAATTTCCGGAAATACCCAAAATAGCATGCGAATAATGTTCGGAACCTAAAACAACAACAGAATAGCCTAGTTTAGAAAGAATATAGTATAAGAAGACGCTTCTCGTATCACAATCCCCTTTTAAATTTGCCATAAATTCAACAGGAGCTTGAACACCAAACTTTATTTCAGACAAACAAGGCCCACCTGTTTGATGATATTCAGTTATAAATCCACCATATTGTCTATCTGCTTGAGCATGGGTAAGGTCATGTACTAAGCAATAGGGGATATTTTGTACTGATGTAACTATCATATCTGCAAACATTTTATTATTAAGATTATTCTTTTTCCCAATATTTGTATATACTTTAATTACAGAATCTAAGTAATTCTTACTTTGATTCACCATCTGTTTGTAGATTTGATGAAACTGATTTCTAAATCCTTGGACTGTAGGTTCAATCTGATTTCTTTCTATTCTAATAATATTAAAATAATCTTTTCTTACTTTAAATTCACCATTGTACTGATTTTGGTAATTATCGTTCCAATTTAATTTATGGGTTAAATAGCTTAATGTTACTGTATCGTTATTGTCAGTTTGTATTGTGTCTTCTACTTCTTCAGGTGTATATTCCCATT